>CALMKX010000289.1 GCA_937867335.1 uncultured Acidobacteriota bacterium | reverse complement strand
GCTCGAGCCCCGGGCCGCAGCCGGCGAGCGTCACGGTGTCCGTCGGCCGGGCGGCGAGCCAGCCAGGCAGGAACGCGAGCAGTCGGGCCGTGCCCTTGTGGGCCGCCCAGCGGCCGATCCACAACCAGCGGATGCCGCCCTCGGCCGGCTTTCTGCGGCCTCGCACCTCGGCCAGCCGAGCTTGCTCGTCCGGCGTGGGCGCGGCGTCGTAGGAAATGAGCTTCCCCCCCAGCCACGGCCAATGGCGGCGCACCCAGAGCGCCTCGAGGCTACCCAGGCAGAGCACCACATCCGCGGCCCCGAAGCCCGCGAGCACCCGGGCCTGCGCTCCCAGGGCGAGCAGCCGGTGCGCCAGCAGCCGTGCGTTCGGCCGGCGCCGGAGCTCGGCGAGTTCGGCACGGTAGTAGAGCCAGTCCGGCTGCACCGTGCGGGCGATCAGCCGGGCGTACCGGCGGAAGCGCCGCCGGCAAAGAAGCGGTGGCAAATCCACGGCGTCGAAGCCCGGCTCGGTGGCGAGCTTCGCCTCGAGCTCTCGCTCCTGCCACCGCCGCCGCCTGCCGCTCGAGAGGCCGGGGGGCGGGACAGGGATCTCCCAGGCCAGGGCCTCCACTCCGCGGGCTCGGAGCCCCGCCTCCAGGCTCAGCACCAGCTGCGCCGCCCCGGCTTCGGCCGCGAGGGGGGTCGCCGAGACCAGCAGCACTCTCATGACTCTGCGTAGGCCGCCAGGCAGCGATCCACCACCCGGCTCCAGGAAAGCTCCGTCTCGGCGTGGCGCCGGGCCGCCAGGGAAAGCTCCTGCCAGCGATCGGGGCTGGCGGCAAGGTATTCAATGGCCTCGCGCTGGGCCGCGGGCTGGTTGGGCGGAACCAGAAGGCCGTTCACCCCGTGCTCCACGATCTCCGGCAGCGACGCCGCACGACTCGCCACCACCGGGCAGCCGCAGGCCATCGCCTCGGCGAGCACCAGGCCGAAGAGCTCGGCATTGCCGGCGTCGCCGCGGGCATCCACCGGTGTGGGGTGGACCAACGCCATGGCTCGCTGCAGGAGCGCCACCACCGCGGAGTCCTCGAGGCCGGTGTGGAAGCGCACATCCTTGCCTGCGGCCAGGCGCTCAAGGCGAGTCCGATAGGCGGGGTCGGCAACGGTGCCCACCACGTGGAGCGCCCGCCCCGGGGGCAGGGCCTCGAGCAGGAAATGCACGCCCTTGTGGGGCAGCAGACGGCCGAGAAACACCAACGAGCCATCGTGCTCGGGGCGGGGTCGCATCGGGAAACGCTCGAGGTCCACTCCCCCGCCGATCACCCGGCTGGGCAGGCCGAGGGCAGGAGCCGAGGCGGCGGCATAGCGCGAGATCGGCAGCAGACCATCCACCCACCGGGCCTGCTCCACCCACCAGCTCGGGCCCCAGCCACTGCCGCCGAGGTCCGAAACGAACACTCTCTGGCCATGCCGTGCGGCGAACGCAGCCGCCAGGAAGGTGGGCAGCACCCGGTACTGGTGGCAGTGCACCACCGCCTGGTCCTCGAGCTCGGCGAAGAGTGCGGGGGAAAACGGCGCCATCTTGTCGCGGGTCCAGCTCCTCAGGATCACCCGCTCGAAGCTCCTCGAGCGCCCCTCCCGCTTCTCCACCGGGCCGAAGGAAACCAACTTCACCTGGGCCCGTGCCGACATCGCCCGCGCCAGCTCCTCGGCGTAGCGCTCTCCACCCCCGAGGACGGACTCCGGCGCAAAGTAGGTGGGGCTCACGTGGCAGACGCTGAGCATCACTCCTCGCCGCCGCCCTTCACCGCCGCGAGCCGCAGATGGAGGAACCAGGCCGGGTAGAGCCAGGCCCAGCGCCGCTCGTAGGCGGCGGGATGATGGTTGGCCCAGCGGGCGATCCAGCGCGCCAGGCGGCCCGGGTGGAACACCAGCCGGCGCTCGAGGACGGCGAAGCGGACCGGGCTGTAGAAGCTCCACTTCGAGGCGTCGGTGAAGTAGTCGGCGAAGAAGTAGCCGAGGTGGTGACGGTGGGTGGGGTCGGTGAAGGAATTCGCGCTCGAGTAGTGGGGGGTGGTGATTTCCAGCACGCCGCCCGGCGCGAGCAGGCGCAGGGCCTCCTCGAAGAAGGCCGGGAGGCTCTCCAGGTGCTCGATCACGTCGAGCAGGTAGATGTGTTCGAAGTGGCCTTCCGGCAGCGGGTAGGGGTACTGGTCGAGGTTCCACACCAGGTCTGGCTCGACGGCGGCCACCTGGTCCACGTTGAGGCAGTCGGCACGGCGGTCGCGGCCGCAGCCCAGGTTCAAACGTCGCGGCAAGGTGGCCATCACGCCCAATGCACCCAGCGGGGTCGGAGGAAGCCGAATCCCATCACAATCATCTGCAGCAGCAAACCCACCGCGGAAGTACCGAGGTTGAACCACAGGAGGCCGGCCGTGGTGGAAAGGGGCAGCAGAGCCGCCAGCACGGCCTGCGAGGCCGCCAGCGCCAACACACAGAGGCCTTGCCAGCGGTTCCAAGCCCGAGCCGTGTTCACGGCCACCGCGTAGCCGCCCAGGAGCGTGAGCCCGGAGGCCGCCACCACGATCAACAACTCCTCTTCCAGATGCTGGTAGTGCGAGCCCAGCAAGAGCAGGAAGAGCCGAGGGGCGAGCCAGGCGAAGCCGAGGATGGCGAGGGCGAGCAGGGCCAGGAAGGCGCCGAACTGCAGGCAGCGGCGGCGGTAGAGGCCCTCCTCGGTGATCGCCGCCAGGCGGGGCAGGAAGATCACGGTGGTCAGGCCGGTGAACAAGCTCATCAGCATGCCGAGCCTCGCCAGAGCGCCGATCTGCGCCACGTTCTCGGTGGAGCCGAGGAGAGCGGCGAACCACACCGTGAGCTGGCCCTGGATGGAAAAGTAGAGCGCGCTCGGCAGGGTGGGCAGGAGGAAGCGAAGCACCGCCTTGCGGGCGGCCGACAAGGTCTCGGGGGGCGGCTTCGAGGGAGCCCGGACGGGCTTCGCCAGCCCGGCGCTCGCCGCTTGCGCCACCGCGGCGGCGGCGATCCCCAGCCAGGCCACCAGCGCACCGGTCGTGGCCATCAGGCCGGCCCCGGCGAGGCGGGTGCCGCCCGAGACGATGTCCGCCCGGTAGGCCCGGCCGTACTCCCCGGAGAGCCGCAGCAGCTGGAGGCGAATGGCGGAGACCATCTGGAACCAGACGTTGGCGACCACCGCACCCGCAACCAGCAAGGATTCCCCCAGCCCGAAGCCGCGGCTGCGGGCGAGAGCGGGCAGGGCCACCAGCACGGTGGCGGCGCCGAGCGCCAGGGCCCGCGTACGCAGCCAGGCCACTGCGGCCACGTAGGGCTCGAAATCCTCGCCGTCTCGGCGGCTGCGCTGGAAGAAGTAGAGCAGGGAACCGGTGCTGCCGAGATCCGAGAGGAAGCCGTAGAAGGCCACGGCCGAGGCCGCCAGGGTGTAGAGCGCGAGCTCGCGCACGGCCAGGAAGCGCACCAGCACCAGGCCCGCCGCCACCGAAAGCAGCTGGGCGAGGCTCTGCGAGCTGAAATAGGCCGAGAGCAGCTTCAGCCACAGCATCGGCCTCCCGCGCAGGCCCTCCGGCACCCAGGCTGGAGCCGTGGCGGCGGGGGCGAGTTCAGCGGGTGGCTCGGGCTCCATCGAGGTCGATCCCCAGCTCTTTTAGCACGGTCAGGGCCAGTCGGCGGGAGCCCCGGCCTCTTTCGCTCGCCGGCAGCGGGTCCCTACGACCGTTCAGCCACTCGGCGAGAGGCAGGTAGAAGCCGGTCTTGGGGCGGCTCCAGAGCTCCTCGGGAAGCTCGGGGGCGAGCTTTCTCACCAGCTCGCGCTTGCTGCCCCAGGGAGGGGCCGGCTGCCGTCCCCGGCGCAGGCGCTCGAGCTCGAAGCGCGCCAGCAGCCAGGCGTCGGCGAGCGGCACTCGCAGCTCGAGCGAGTGGGCCATGGCCGCCCAGTCGGCGTCGCGCAGCAGCTGGCGCCGCATGTAGAGGGCGGATTCGAGGCCGTGTACGGCGAGCCAGGGGTCCTCTTCCGCCCCCCGCCCGCCCGCCAGACGGCCGCTCGAGGCGTCGAGCTCGGCAGCGGCGTCGGCCACCGGGTCGTAGCGCGCGAGGCCGGCGGCGGCGAGCTCGGCTCCCAGGAGGTCGGGAAGCTCCTCGGGCAGGAACAGCGCTCGGCGCAGGAAATAGGCTCCGGCCAGAGTGCTTGCGTAGCGCAGGAGGCCCGGCAGCTTCGGCCGGCGGTGGGCGAGCGGCCGAGAGAGCCTGGGCCAGAGCCGAGCGAGGCCGGGAATCCGCCGGGCGCTCTGCGCCGCCTGGAGCCAGCGGGGAACATCCGCGAAGGACGGGTAGCTGCCCAGCAGCTCGTCGCCCCCCAGGCCGGAGAGCACCACCTTGATCCCCGCTTGCCGCGCCAGCCGCGACACCACGAAGGTGTTGAAGCCGTCGATCGAGGGTTGATCCATCGCCTCGAGGCACTCCCGCCACAGGGAGCCGAAGCCGTCCCGCCCCAGGCGCTCCTCCCGGTGATCGGCCTTCAGCCGGCGGGCGGTCTGCCGCGCCAGAGCGGCTTCGTCGAGGGCCGTGCCGGCGAGCAGGTCGAAGCTCACGGTGAAGGTGGTCAGCGGCTGGCGCGTGCGGCGGGCGGCGAGGGCGGCGATCAGGCTGGAGTCGAGCCCGGCCGACAGGAAGACCGCCACCGGCACGTCCGACACCAGATGCGCTTCGACACTCTCCTCGAGCGCGACGCCGAGAGAGGTTCCAGGGTCGGCGTCCGCGGGGCCCGGGAAGCCGTAGCGGGCCGGCGCCGGGAGCCCGGTGCGGGTGTTCTCTCCGGTCTCGATGCGCAGGAAGTGGCCCGCCGGCAAGGCGAAGAGGCCGCGGTGGAGGGTCCAGGGCTCGGGCACCGAACCCCAGAGCAGGAAGCCCACCAGCCCGGCGGGCTCGAGCTCGGCCGGTGGCCCGGGAGCCGCTAGCGCGCGCACCAGCGAGGCGAAGCGCAGCACTCCTGCCTGCGCCTGGTAGTAGAGGGGCTTGATTCCCAGCGGATCCCGAGCCAGGAGCAGAGCCTGCTCCACCTCGTCCCAGATCGCCAGGGCGAACATCCCGCGCAGCCGGCCGAGCATCGCCGGGCCCTGTCGCGCGAAGAGCTCCAGCACCACTTCGGTGTCGCTCGAGCCCCGGAAGCTGGCTCCCTGGGCTTCGAGTTCTCGGCGCAGGGCGCGGAAGTTGTAGATCTCGCCGTTCAACACCAGTGCGTAGCGGCCGTCCTTCGAGAGCATCGGCTGGGCGCCGGTGGCGGAGAGGTCGAGGATCGCCAGGCGCCGGTGAGCGAGCGCAGCCGTGCCGCTCGGGGAGAGCCAGGAGCCCGCGCCGTCTGGCCCCCGCCGAGCCATGCGCTCGCGGGTGGCCAGAAGCTCCTCGGGGTCGAGGCTCGGAGCCCCCGGATGGAGGCGCAGCAGGCCGTTGATGCCACACATCCCGCTAGCTCTCGACCAGGCGGTCGAGAAGGGAGGCGAGGCCCCGCTCGAACCGCTCGCGGCTGAAGGCCTGGTGGTAGAGCTGCCGACCGGCCGCACCCAGGCGGGAGGCGAAAGCCGGCTCGGCCAGGAGCGCGGCGAGCGCCCCCGCCACGGCCTGGGGCGAATCCGGATCCACGATGAAACCGGTCTCTCCCGGGCGCACGATCTCTTCGGCGGCCGAGGCCGTGGCCGCCACGCAGGGCAGCCCGGCGCGCATCGCCTCGAGGTACACCAGCCCGAAGCCCTCTCCCCGCGAGAGCATCACGAAGGCGGCTGCGCGCCGGTAGACCTCGGCGAGCGTGGCCTCGTTGGCGAAGCCGGTAAAGCTCACCTGCTCGGCTACTCCGAGCTCGCCTGCGCGCCGCTCGAGACGGGGGCGGTCGTCGCCTCCCCCCACCACCACCCAGCGGGCCCGAGGCTGCCTCTCGAGCAGGGCCGGCATCGCTGCCAGCATGGCGTCGTGGCCCTTGTAGCGCTCGCTCGCCCCCATGCGGCCCACGGTGAGCAGGTAGCCGCTGCCCAATCGAGCCAGAAGCTCGAGGTCCACCGCGCCCTGCGGGGCCCGCTCTTCGAGCGCCAGATGCAGCACCTCGACGGGGGAGTCGTCCGGTAAGAAGGGCCGGGCCCGCTCCCGGGTGTGCTGCGAGATCGCCACTCGCAGGCTCGCCCCCTCGAGGGCTCGCTGGTGGAGGGGCGAGAGCGGCCTCCAGACCTCGATGCCCAGCAGGAAGATCGCAGAAGGCCCAACGAGCTGGCGCGGCAGTAGCGCCTGCACCCGGGCCAAGCCGAGGAGGTCGAAAACCAGAGCCGGCGGGCGGGGCCCGAGCTGCGCCGCGAGAAGTGCCCGGCCGAGCGCGAGCCGGCTGCCGCCGCAGCCCTCGAAGGCGAGCTCCGGGCCGAGGGGATTGCCGCCTTCGAGAGCCAGCACCCGGAAGCGCAGGCCGTGAGCGCGAGCGTAGCCGGCGACCGAGCGAGCGAGCAGCCGGCCGAGCAAAGCCCGGCCGCCGCCGTCGAGATCCAGACCGGCGGTTACCAGGAGCAGAGGCCGGGCGGGACTCGAAGCTCGCTGCAAGGGGAGTCGTTCAGGCTCAGAAGGTCGCTCGAAAACAACAAGGCGCAGCCGGGGCTGCGCCTGGGCGGATCGAAGTGTCGCTCCCGCGGCTCAGGGACGCGAGCGCGAGATCGGCGGCTGGTTGATGACGATCGAGCTCGTGGGCACCAGGAGGGCCGAGCCCACGTACTCCTCCTTGGTCCACCAGGGAATCACGCAGCCGCGGCAGATCTCGTCCGGGCGCATGATGCCGTCGGCGTTGATGCGGGTCACCACGCCATCGCACAGGAAGCCGAGCACCCTATGCCCTTCCTGGGCGGCGACCGTCTCGCCCACCACCAGGTTGTTGGCGTAGCCGATCTGCTTGGGGCTGAGTTTCACTTCGCAGTCGTCCCGCACGGGCGAAGCCTGCCGCTCGGACTGGCCGAGCACCTTGCCGGTGGGATCCACCACCGCCACGTAGTACTCCACGCGATCGTTGCGCGGCTCCGGCTTGGCCGGAATGCCCCAGTAGCTGCCACCCCCGGCGGGTACCATGTCCACGTAGTACATGTCGCCGTGGGGTCTGTCAGAGGCGCTCTGAGCGGTCTCGGTCCAACGGAAATAGAGCCGCGCCGTGGCGCCGCCCACCTCGGGCCGGACGTTGGCGTTGATCACGCCGTTGTCGGCCACGGGGAAGCACTCCGCCTTCTGGACCGTGACGGTGGGAGGTTGCGCCAGAGCGGTGCCGGCGAAGCCCCCTCCGAGCGCTGCAAAGACCAGAGACAGTGCCACTAACCACTTACAAGTCATCGCTTTGCGTCCCCTTTGAAGCTTTACTTTAGGGCTCGAGCATCGAGATGTCAACCGATTCCCCGGGCCCTCGGCGACCCACGGGAGCGGCTCTTGTGTCTCGACCAAGAGCTGGTTCACGGCGCCTTGGCTCCGGGCCCCAGGATCTTCTGCCGGTACTCCTCGACGAACGGCGTCCTCTCCAGCCGAGGCAGGCAGCGCTCGAAGGCACTACGCGCGAGCTGCTTCTCGCCCACCTCGTAGTAGGAGACGGCCATGTAGAACAGAACTTCCGGGCGATCGCCGCCGGGATCTCCGGCGCGGCGGAAGTACTTCGCCGCATCGCTCCACCTGGAGGCGCGGTAGGCGATCTCGCCGGCCAGCAGCTGGGCCTCCACCGAGCTGGGGCGCCGCTCCGCGACATCGGCCGCGAGGCGCAAGGGCTCGGCGATGTCGCTCGCCTGGTGGATGCCCTTGAGCAGCTCCCGGGCGCGAGCAAGCTGAGCGCGGTCTTCGCTCGAGAGGTCAGCAGGCTGCGGCGCAGTCGCGGCCGGGCCCGTGGCGGCAGGAGGCGCGGCGGCGGGCGCGGCATCGCCGGCCGCCACTGCCACGTTGCGCCTGCGCGCCGCGGTGTATTCCGACACTGGTCCGGTGCGCAGCTCGAACGAGGATCGCGCGCGCTGCCTGGTCGAGGATGCCGGTGCGCTCGGCGATCGGGTGAGCCTCGTGGTGGTCGCCGACGGCATGGGCGGCCACCAGGCCGGCGACGTGGCGAGCGCGCTCATCGCCGAGCAATTGCAGGACGTGGCGCCGGACGAGGCGATGGACGCCCGCGTCGACGCGGCGCTGCAATCCCTGCAGCGCGC
>CALMKX010000288.1 GCA_937867335.1 uncultured Acidobacteriota bacterium | reverse complement strand
GATGGGGATGAGGCGGTCGAGCTTGAGGGTGTCGGTGCGGGCGGAGGCCAGGTCGAACTCGAGCGGGACGTCGTCGCGGAGGGAGATGAGGCGTTTGGTGAGTTCGGCGTTGGGGATCCAGGCGCGGATGTTCTCGCCGCGTTTGCCCTTGATGGTGTCGGCGGCGGCGATGACGGCCTCGACGGAGCCGTGCTCCTTGACGAGCAGGGCGGCCGTCTTCTCGCCCACGCCGGTGACGCCGGGCACGTTGTCGACGGCGTCGCCCATCAGGGTGAGCATGTCGCGGACCTGGCGCGGGGTCAGGCCCAGCTCGGCCATGAGGCCGACCTCGGTGATGGCCTGGTCGTTGTGGACGTCGAAGAGCTCGACGTGGCCGGCCTCGAGGAGCTGCTTGAGGTCCTTGTCCTTGCTGACGATGCGGATGGTGAGGTCGGGATTCTTGGCGCGGAGGCGGCGGACGAGGGTGGCGATGACGTCGTCGGCCTCGAAGCCCTCGACGCCCAGGGTGGGGACGCCGATCTCCTTCAGGACGGCGATGCAGCGGTCGACCTGGGGGAAGAGGTCCTCGGGCGGGGGCGGACGGTGGGCCTTGTAGTCGGGGTAGATCTCGGAGCGGAAGGTGCCGCGGTCGCCCGAGACGTCGAGGGCGACGGCGAGGCGGTAGATCGTGAGGACGCCGCCCACCCGTACCTCGCCGCGGTGGTGGAGGAAGGCCGGCCGGCGTCGAGCGGAGAGCTGGGCGAAGCCGCCGGAGCCGCTCTCGCCCGCCTCGAGGAGCTGGTCGCCCGGCTGCAGGCGGCCCAACCGACCGTACGCATCGCGATCGATCTTGCCGAGTTCGCCGGCCTCAGCCGCAGCGACGCCCTCGTGGAGCAGGCCGAGGCTCGCAGCTACTACGACGGGGTGGTGTTTCGCGCCTTCGTCGGTGGCCGAGCGGTGCCGGTGGGCGGGGGTGGCCGCTACGACTCGCTCTTCGAGCGGCTGGGCGCCCCGGCGCCGGCGGTGGGTTTCTCGCTCGGCCTCGACCGCCTCTCCCAGGCTCTGCCCGAGGAGGTGGCATGATCCGCCTGGCCTTGCCCAAGGGGCGCAACCTCGAGCCGGCTCTGGCTGCCCTCGCGGCGGCGGGGCTCGAGCTGCCGGTGGCCTCGGCCGAGCGTGCCCTGCGCTTCACCCTGGAGGCGGACGAGCTCGAAGTGCTGATGCTCAAGGACTGGGATCTGCCACTCTACGTGGGGTACGGCGTGGCCGATTTCGGTGTGGTGGGCAGCGACGTGCTCGGCGAAGTGGACGGCGACCTCTTGGGGCCGCTCACGCTCGCCGCCGGGCATTGCCGGCTGTCGCTGATCGGCAGGCCAGGCTCGGTCCCCAGGCCGGGTTCTCAAGTGCGCCTGGCCACCAAGTACCCCCGACTCGCCCGGCGTTGGGTGGCCCAGCAGAGCTGGTCCGCCGAGATCGTCGAGCTCGCGGGCTCGGTGGAGCTCGCGCCGCTCTTGGAGCTCGCCGAGGTGGCGGTCGACATCGTCCAGACCGGCCGCACTCTCCAGGCCAATGGCCTGGTGGAGCTCGAGGTTCTGCAGCCGGTGGCCCCCACGCTGGTGGTGAATCGAGCCTCCTACCCTCGCCACCGGGATCGGCTCAACTCGCTGTTCCGCCGCCTGGAGGTGGCAGGAGTCGCCCAATGAGCCTGCGGATTTCGCTTTGCGAGGCTTCCTCGAGCCAGGGCCAATTCGTGCTTGCCCGGCTGCTCGGCCGGGCGGAGAGGGTGCTCGACCGCACTGTCGAGAGCGGCGCCATCCGCCTGGTACGCCAGGTGCGCCGCGGCGGCGATGCCGCTCTGCTCGAAGCCGTGCGGCGCCTCGATGGCGCCGGGGCGGTGCCCGAAGGAGCCACTCGCGCGGATGGCCTACGCCTGGTCGTCGCCAGCGCCGACGAGGAGGCCCGGAGCCTTCCTGCCAAGCTTCTCTCGGCCCTCGACGAGGCGATCGACGCGGTCACAGCGTTCTATCGGCCGCAGCTGCCAGAGCCCGTGTTCCGCCTGGAGCGGTCGGGACTGGTGCTCGAGGAGGTGCGTACGCCGCTTGCGCGGGTGGGGCTCTACGTGCCGGGCGGGCGGGCGGTCTATCCCTCGACGGTAATCATGAGCGCGGTCCCGGCGCGGCTGGCCGGTGTGACGGAGATCGTGGTGGCCACGCCACCGGCAGCCTTCCGCCAGGCCGCGGCGCTGCGCTACGTGCTCGCCCGGCTGGAGGTGGACGAGATCTGGGGGATGGGCGGAGCTCATGCCGTGGCGGCTCTGGCCTACGGCACCGAGACGATTCGCCGGGTCGACAAGATCTGCGGCCCTGGCAATGCCTGGGTCACCGCCGCCAAACGCTTCGTGGCCGGAGATGTGGGTATCGACAGCCTGGCCGGGCCCACCGAAGTCCTGATCCTCGCCGACGCGGGCGCCAACCCGGCCTGGGTGGCGGCGGATCTGCTGGCCCAGGCGGAGCACGACCCGCACGCCGCCGCCGTGCTGCTCACCTCCTCCCGCGAGCTCGGGGAGGCGGTGCTCGTGGAGCTCGAGCGGCAGCTGCCCTCGCTCGCCACCGCCGCCACCGCCCGCGAGGCCCTCGAGGGCTCCGGCGCGATCCTGCTGGTGGCGGGGGCCGAGGAGGCCCTCGAGCTCGCCGAGGCGATCGCCCCGGAGCACCTCCAGCTGGTGGGGCCGGAGGTGGAGGCGCTGGCGCCCCGGGTGCGCTCGGCGGGAGCGGTGTTCGTCGGTGCGAGCTCGGCCGAGGTCTTCGGCGACTACCTGGCCGGGCCCAGCCATGTGTTGCCCACCTGCGGCAGTGCCCGCTTCACTTCGGCGCTCGGCGTGGAGGACTTCCAGCGCCGCAGCCACCGGATCCGGGTGGAGCCGGCGGCCGCGGCCCGGCTGGCCGAGGCCACCGCCCTGCTCGCCGAGGCGGAAGGCTTGCCCGCTCATCGCGCCGCCGCGCTCGCGAGGCTGCCATGAGCCTCCTCTCGGCCTCCGCGGTGGCGGAGCTGGTGCGGCCGGAGCTCCGGCGGCTGCCCCTTTATCACCTGGACCTCGAGCCCTGCCGATTCAAGCTCGATCAGAACGAAGTGCCCTGGGAGCTGCCGCGGGCCGTGAAGGCGGAGATCCTGCGCCGGCTCGAGGCCGCTCGCTTCGCCGCCTACCCGGACTTCCACGCCGACGCCCTCCGCCGGGCCCTCGGCCGCTTCCATGGGCACCCCGCCGAAGGCGTGCTGGTGGGCAACGGTTCGAACGAGCTGCTGCGGCTGGTGCTCGAAGCCCTGGCCGGGCCAGGCCGGGAGGTCCTCGGGGCGCTGCCGGGCTTCGGCCTCTACCGGATGATGATCGAGGCGAGCGGCGGCCGGGCCCGTTTCCTGGGGCCGAACCCAGAGCTTGCGATCCCCGTCGCCGAGCTCGAAGCCGAGCTCGAGCGGGATCCAGCCCGGCCGTTGCTCCTCTGCTCGCCGAACAACCCCACCGGCGAGGCGCTGCCGCCGGAGGTCCTCGAGCGGCTGCTGGCCCGGCTGGAAGCGCCCTTGCTCCTGGACAACGCCTACGGCGAGTTCTGCCGCCACGACTACCGGCCTCTGCTCGCTCGCCATCCCCAGCTGGTACTGTTTCGTACCTTTTCCAAGGCCTGGTCGCTCGCCGGGCTGCGCCTCGGCTATCTGCTGGCAGCTCCAGAGCTCGTGGCCGAGCTGTTGAAAGTGAAGCTGCCGTACAACCTGGGGCACGCCGGGGCGATCGCCGGCGAGGTGGTGCTCGAGGCGGCGGGGACCTTCGCACGCCGGGTGGAAGTGCTGGTGCGGCGCCGTGAGGACTGGCGGCGGATGCTCCTCGCCCGGGGCTTCGAGGTCTACCCCTCGGAGGCCAATTTCTTGCTCGCCCGCTGCCCGGGAGGGCAGGCCGAGCGAGTCCTGCTCGGCCTCGCCGAAGCGGGCATCCGGGTGCGAGACTTCAGCCGAGGGCCGGGGCTCGCCGGTTGCCTGCGCTTCTCGGTGGGCACCGGCGCCGCGCTCCGCGCAACGGCTGCGGCCCTGGATCGGCTTCAAGGAGGAATGCCATGAGCCTCGAGCCCCGTTTCGGCCGTTTCGAACGCACCACCCGGGAAACCTCGGTGAGGCTGAGCCTCGGGCTCGACGGAAGCCTGCCGGTGGAGGAGGCGCCGGGCATCAACGTGCCGAACGGCTTTCTCGCCCACATGCTCGAGGCGCTCGCCCGCCACGGTGGGCTGGCGCTCGCGCTCCAGGCCACTGGGGACACGCATGTGGACCTCCACCACACCGTGGAGGACGTCGGTATCGCACTGGGAGAGGCCCTGGCCGCGGCCCTCGGCGAGCGCGCCGGCGTGGTGCGCTTCGGTCACGCCTACGCACCGCTCGACGAAGCTCTGGCCCGCGCGGTGGTGGACCTCTCGGGCCGTGGCTTCTTCGTGTTCGAGGCTCCCGTGGAGGTTTCGACGAGCTGGATCACTTCGAGCTTCCCGTTCACCCTGGTGGCCGATTTCTTCCAGGCCCTGGCCGACCGCGGCCGGTTCACCCTGCATCTTTCGGTGCTCGCCGCCCGCAACCCTCACCACGCCGCCGAGGCCGCGTTCAAGGCGGCGGCCCTGGCGCTGCGGGCCGCAGTGGCCCGGCGGGCGGGGGAGAGCGAGCCGCCCTCCACCAAGGGAGTTCTGGGATGAGCTCGCGGCAGGTCACGGTGGTGGATGCCGGAGTGGGCAACCTCGGCAATGTGCGCCGGGCTCTCGAAGCCTTGGGAGCCGAAGTGGCGCTCAGCCGGGATCCCGAGCAGCTCCGCCGTTCCCGCTGCCTGGTGCTACCCGGAGTGGGCGCCTTCCGGCCGCCCCGCGAGGCTCTCCGGGGCGCTCCGGAGCAGGCCCTGCGCGAGGCGCTCGAGGCCGGCGCCTGGCTCCTGGGGATCTGCGTGGGCTACCAGCTATTGTTCGAAGCCGGGGAGGAGCATGGCACCACCGATGGCCTCGGCTGGCTTCCCGGACGGGTGACTCGCCTCGCCTCGCCGGCGCAGTCCGACTTGGCCCTGCCTCTGCCGCATATCGGCTGGAACCGCCTCGAGCCCCGCGCCGACCATCCCTTGCTGGCGGGAATCGCGCCCGGCTCGTTCGTGTACTTCGTCCACAGCTACGCGCCGGAGGGAGTGCCGGAAGATGCGCTCTTGGCCTCGGCCTTCTACGGCCGGCCCTTTGCCGCGGTGGCGGCGCGCGGGCGGGTGGCCGGCACTCAGTTCCACCCCGAGAAGAGCGACCGCGTCGGCCTCAAGCTGCTCGCGAATTTCCTGGAGATGGCCCATGGATCTGCTGCCAGCGCTTGACCTGCGCCACGGTCGCGTGGTGCGCCTGCTGCGGGGGGACGACCACGAGCGCGTCGTCTACGCCGAAGACGCGCTCGCCCAGCTTGCGGCCTTCATTCAGGCCGGGGCGGTGTGGGCCCACGTGGTGGACCTCGACGCCGCCTTCGGCGAGGCCCGCCAGGAACGCCTGCTCACCGCCGTGGCGGCCCTCGCCAAAAGCCGCTCGGGGCTGCGCCTGGAGCTCGGCGGCGGGCTGCGCGATCGCACCTCGGTGGAATGGGCTTTCGACCTCGGCTACGAGCGGGTCGTGGTGGGCTCGCTCGCGCTGTCGGACCCCGAAGGCTTCGCCGAGCTCGCCACGGCCCACCCCGGCCGCCTGGTGGCCGCCCTCGACATCGCCGGAGACACCGTGCGTCTCTCCGGCTGGCGGGAAGACGCCCGGGAGCCCCTCTCGGCGATCTGCCGGCGGATGGCCCGCCTGCCCCTGGGCGCGGTGCTGGTGACCGACATCGAGCGCGACGGCATGCTCTCCGGCCCCAACCTCGAGCTCGCGTGCCGGGTGGGCGCGGCCTGCCGCTGCCCGGCCCTGCTTTCCGGGGGAGTGAGGGAGCTCGACGATCTGCGCCGGGCGGCCCGGGTGGGGGAGATCGGCGGAGCGGTGGTGGGCACCGCGCTCTACCAGGGTCGCTTCACCCTCGAGGAAGCCCTGGCGGCCTGCCGCGGGGAGGGCCGGCGGTGATCTCCCCCGCCGCGACGGTGTGGTCCTCGCCGGCCGTGGGCGGCCTGGCCCGACGGATCATCCCGTGCCTGGACGTTGCCGGTGGGCGAGTGGTGAAGGGGGTTCGCTTCGCCGATCTCGAGGAGCTGGGGGACCCGGCCACCGAGGCGGCCCGCTACGCCCGCGAGGGGGCGGACGAGCTGGTGCTGCTCGACGTCGCGGCCTCTCACGAGGGTCGCTCGGCACGGCTGGACTGGGTGGAGTCCACCGCCCGCCAGGTGTTCATCCCCTTCACGGTGGGCGGTGGCGTGGCCTCGGTGGCGGATGCCCGGGCCTTGCTCCTCGCCGGGGCCGACAAGGTGGGAGTGAACTCGGCGGCGGTGGCCCGGCCGGAGCTGCTCTCCGAGCTCGCCGAGACCTTCGGCGCGCAATGCGTGGTGCTCTCGGTCGACGCCCGGCGGCGGGCCGGGGGCTGGACTCTGCTCACCCACGGCGGGCGCCGGGAAACCGGCCTCGACGCACTCGAGTGGATGGCCGAGGGCTGCCGGCGGGGAGCCGGGGAGATCCTGCTCACCTCGATCGACGCCGACGGCACCGAGAGCGGCTACGACCTCGAGCTTCTGCGTGCGGCCTGCGGGCGGCTGCCGGTGCCGGTGATCGCCTCCGGCGGCGCCGGCCGCCTCGAGCATCTCGCGGCCGCCCTCGAGGCCGGAGCCGCGGCGCTCTTGGCAGCGTCGATCTTCCACCGCCACCAGTTCTCGATCGCCGAGGTCAAGAGCTTCTTGGAGAGCCGAGGTTTTGCCATGAGAACGGAAACTGCCGAGCCGCCAGCGGGGCTCGAGGCCAGGCAATGAACCTGGGGCTCGACATCGCCGCGCTGCGCTTCGACCCGGCCGGGCTGATTCCCGTGGTGGTGCAGGACGCCACCACCGGTGCCGTGCTGATGCTGGCCTACGCCAACCGCGAGGCCCTCGAGCGGACCCTCGAGACCGGCCGCATGCACTTCTACAGCCGCTCCCGAGGCCGGCTGTGGCTGAAGGGCGAGAGCTCCGGCAACGTGCTCGAAGTCGTGGAGCTGTTGCCCGACTGCGACGGCGACGCGCTGCTGGCCCGGGCTCATCCGGCCGGGCCCACCTGCCATCGCGGAACGCGCTCCTGCTTCGACGGCGAGCCGGCGGCCCTGGAGCTCGGCTGGCTGGCCCGGGTGGTGGCGGACCGGCGCACGGCCGATCCTCAGGCGAGCTACACCGCCCGGCTGCTGGCCGAAGGGGTGGACCGCCTGGCCCAGAAAGTGGGGGAGGAAGGAGTGGAGACGGCTCTCGCGGCCGTGCGCCACCAGCCCGGGAGCGAGCGGCTGGCGGCCGAAGCGGCGGACCTGCTCTATCACCTGGTGGTGCTGCTCGAGGCGACCGGTGTGGGCCTCGAGCCGGTGGCGGCCGAGCTCGCCCGGCGCGCCTCGGGGCGGCGCGGAAAGGAGAGCTGAGCGTGGCTGGCAAAGGCTTCTTCTCCAGTCTCGGCGGGGCCGCAGAGGGCACCTCCCTTGCCACCGTCCCGCGGCGGGTGGTGGCGCACCGCCGCGAGCTGCTCGCCGATACGCTCACCCCGCTGGCGGTCTACCAGCGCCTCGAAGCCCTCTCTCCCCACCGCTTCCTGTTCGAGAGCGTCACCGGCGGCGAGAGCGTCTCCCGCTTCAGCTTGCTGGGAGCCGGGCCGCGGGAGATCTACCGCCTCTGGCCGGACTGCCTCGAGCGCGAACGGGATGGCCGCCGCGAGAGCCTGCCGGGCCTGCCGCTTCCGGCCCTGGCCGAGCTGGTGGCCGGCTTCGAGGCCGAGCCGGAGGACGTGCCGTTCACCGGCGGCTTCGTGGGCTTCTTCGGCTACGACACCCTGCGCCTGGTGGAGCAGCTGCCCGGGCGGCCCCCCGATCCCTTCGGCCTGCCCCTGGCCTGGCTGGGCCGCTTCGACAGCGTGGTGCTCTTCGACCACGCCTACCAGCGAGTGCTCGCCATCGCCAACGAAGTGGACGGGCAGGGCGGCGCGCTGCGCCAGGCCGAGCTTGAGATCGAAAGGCTGCTCGCCGACCAGCGCCAGGTCGAGGCGCAGATCGAGAGTTCGCGCGAGCGCCACCACGCCGCCAGCGAACATCTCGGTCTGGTGCAGGGCGAGGTGTACAAGGTCGGGGCAGAAATCGGCCGCGTCGAGCAGCAGATCGCGCACAACCGCGACCTGCGCGAGCGCCTGCAGCGGTCGCATGCGGAGGCCGAGCATGCCTGGAACGAACTGGGCGAGCACATCGCGGCCGACCGCGGACAGATCGAACAGCTGCGCCTGGCCCTGGCCGACGGCGAGCCGCGCCTGGAGTCGCTGCACGAGGCGGACGAGCGCACTGCCGACACCCTGCGCGAGGCCGAGGCCAGGCTGGCCGAGTGGCAGTCGGCCTGGGACGACTACAGCCAGCAGAGCGCCGCAGCGGCGCAGGCAGCGCAAGTCGAACGTACCCGACTCGACTACCTCGACCGGCAGTGCCTGGACCACTCGCGCCGCATTGAAACGCTCGAGGCCGAGCGGGCTGCGGCCGACCTCGGCGCGCTCGGCTCGCAGGCCGACAGCCTGGGCGAGGAGCAGGACAGCCAGCGCGAGCGCGTCGAGACGCTGACCGGCCTGCTGGACGAGCGCAAGCTCGCCCATGAGCGCGTGCTGGAAGCCGAGCGGCAGACGCAGAACACGCTCAACGACGTGCGTCAGCAGGCGCAGGGACTGCGCGGACGCCTGGCCTCGCTGGAGGCCCTGCAGCACGCGGCTCTTGCCGCCGTCGCGGGAACGGACGATGACCGTGTGGTCGTCGAAGTTCGCGGTGCGGACAAACGCGAGGAGATCGCCCTTCGGCGTTTCGTACATCGAGGTCTCGTTGAAGGTGACTTTACTGTCCGTCGCGATGGGGCAGGAGTATTTCCACGTCTCGCCGCGATCGGCCGAGATCATGAGGTGAAGATCGGACTCGCGGTCGCTCTGATCCTTGGCATACGCCACGGCCACCTCCAGTGCGCTGCGCGCCATGCCCACGCTTTGCGCGCCGATGCCGATGCGCCCGCCCTCCAGCGCGCTCAGGGCAATCCTGTAGCCCTCGCCCTCTTCGCCGATGAGGTTGGCGGCCGGCACTCGGCAGTCCTGCAGGTTGATCTGCGCCGTGTCGCTGCTGTGCTGGCCCAGCTTGTCTTCGAGGCGCGCCACCTGCCAGCCGGCGTTGCCCAGCTTGTGGGTGGGCACGACAAACGCGCTCATGCCGCGCTTGCCGGCGGCCTTGTCGGTGACGGCGATGACGATGGCGGCGTGGCCGTTGGCACCGCTGGTGATGAACTGCTTGACGCCGTTGAGCACGTATTCGTCGCCCTGCCGCACGGCCGTGGTGCGCAGGGCGGATGCGTCGCTGCCCACGTGCGGCTCGGTCAGCGCAAACGCGCCCAGCATCTCGCCGCGCGCGGCCGGCGCCAGCCACTGCTGCTTTTGCGCCTCGCTGCCGTAGCGCATCAGGATGGCGTTGTAGGGGCAGTTGGTCACGCTGATCGGCGTGCTGGTGCCGCCGTCGCCGGCGGCGATTTCTTCCAGCACCAGCGCCAGCGTGAGGTAGTCCAGCCCGGCGCCGCCGTATTCCTCGGGTACGCAAATGCCGTAGGCGCCCAGCTCGGCCAGGCCCTTGTGGGCGGCGGCAGGGAAGGTGTGGGCCTTGTCCCATTCACCTGCGTGGGGCCACAGCTCCTGCTGCGCAAACGCGCGCACGGCGTCGCGAATCATTTGCTGGTCTTGGGTCAGCAGCATGGTTCAGCCCCCGGACGACAGGGTCTTGATCAGCCGCGCGGCCAGGTACAGGCGGCGCGGGATGGCGTCGATCTCGACGTATTCGGCCTTGTCGCTGTGATAGCCGAAGCCCGGCAGGCCCAGGCTCTCGATCACCGGCTTGCCCGACAGCGCCGCATAGGCCGCGTCGGTGCCACCGCCCACGCGCGGCACCACGGCGATCTTGTGGCCGGTCTCCTGGTAGATCGCCACGGCCTGCTCCACCATCTTGCGCCCGCCGACATTGGCGTTGAAGGCGGGGCGCCCGAAGTCGGGCGTGATGGTGATCTGCGCCTTCTCCAGCTTTTTCTTGCCCTGGATGCGCTGCTCCAGCGTGGCCAGCAGCTGGTCCAGGTCCTCGCGGCGGGCGTAGCGGATATTGGCCTCCAGGTTGGCCGCGTCGGGGATGATGTTGGGCACCTTGCCCGCCTGGCCCACCGTCCAGTTGAAGCGCAGATCACGCGCCTTGTCGTCCAGGTCCATGGTGCGCAGCACGATGTCGGAGGCCTCGACCAGCGCGTTCACGCCCAGCTCGGGGTTGGCGCCGGCGTGCGCCGCCAGGCCCTTGATCGCCACCTTGTAGTACACGATGCCGGCCGTGCCCAGGATCAGCGATTCCTGCCCGGCCATGGTGGGCTCGAAGGACAGCACGTTGTCGGCCTGCGCGGCCAGTTGCTGGATGAGGGCACGCGAGCCGAAGGAGCCGCGCTCCTCGTCGGTGTTGAACAGCACCACCACCTCGCCCCAGCCATCAAAGCCGCTGGCCTTGAGCAGCTTGAGCGTGTGCAGGATCACGGCGATGCCGCCCTTGTCGTCGGCAATGCCGGGGCCGTAGGCCAGGTTGCCCTCCACGCGAAACGGCGTCTTGGCCAGCGTGCCCTTGGCGTACACCGTGTCCATGTGCGCCATCAGCAGCAGCTTGCGCGTGCCCTTGCCCGGGATGCGGCCGATGATGTTCTCGCCCGCCACGCCGGCGTCGGGCTTGTGGCGCGACACGGTGGCGCCCAGCGCCTGCAGCTGCTGGGTCAGCAAGTCGGCCATGGCCGCCATGCCGGCGGCGTCGCCCGTGCCCGTTTCGATGTTGACCAGTTGCTCCAGTGTCTTGAGCGTGGCGCCCTGGTCGGCCGTGGCAGCAGCCATCAGGGCGCTGTCCACGCCACGGGCGGGCGCGGGTACAGCCGCAAGTGCGGCGGTGGTGCTGGTGGCTGGTGCGCTGCTGGCGCTGCCCGAGCCGGGTTGAGCACAACCGGCCAGCAGGGCCAGAGCGACGACGGTGGCGCCCCATGGGGCGCGGGCTTTGCAATGCATGGGTGGTCTCCTCGTGTGTCGGTGGTCTCTCTGTGCCTGACACTTTAGCCCAGCGCATGGGCGGCGCGGCCAAGCGACCCGGACCTACCAGCCGTCCAGGCGCGA
>CALMKX010000287.1 GCA_937867335.1 uncultured Acidobacteriota bacterium | reverse complement strand
AGGGGCCGGGGTAGTCGTTGGTGGCGTCGGCGAGGCTGAAGGCGTGCAGGCCCCGGCGGGCGAGCGGGGCCGCGGCGCAGTCGTCCGACGCCGTGACGCGGCCGCTTCCCGAGGTCACCGAGACCAGGGCCTGCCCGGCGTGGAGCGAGCCGTTGTAGCCCGCGATGCGGACAAAGGCCGTCCGCCCCGCCCCGAGGGTGAACAGGATCCGCGAGCTGACGCTGCAGTCATCGTCGTTGCACGCCAGTTCGGGCCCCCCGCACCCGTCGGTGGCGAGCAGCACGGTGTCCCCGCTGGCCAGCCCGCAGGTCGACACCTCGACCAGCGAGTCGGCCGCCACGCTGACCTTGACCCACTGGTCCGGCGCAGCGGCGGAGGCCCCGCACGAGCCGGGGTAGTCGTTGGTGGCGTTCGACAGATCGAACTCGATCAGGTCCCCGTCGCCCGCCGCGGGGGCGTCGGCGCACCGGTCGGTGGCCGCCACCCGTGGCCCGAAGCCACCCGGCGTCGACGCCACCCCGCTCTTCATCAGCGCTGCGTCGCTGACGTGGTTGGACGCGGGGTCCTTCGGGAAGCCGATCTGGGCGGCCGCCGAGCCCGTCCAGCCCGCGATCAGGAGCGCCACCGGGGTCCATGCACGCATCGAGCACTCCTCGAACACCGGGTTGAACGCTCCCCGCCGCCCTCCGGGGCAAACAAAGGCCCACCAGAGCGCCGGCGGCGGGGCCCAACGGCCCATCCCGGCCCACGGTGTAGCACGGGCCCCAGGGCCCGTCAAGCTCTTTGCATCCCGGGCCCGGGCCTACCCTTGCCGCCTATGCATGCCTCGGTCCAATGGCTCAACCAGTACCTGACGCCCGCCAACCTGACGGCCGACGAGGCCGCCGACGTGCTGCAGCTCTCGCTGGCCGACATCAGCGCCGACGAAAGCCCGGTGGTGCGCTTCGTCAACGGCCTGCTCTACGACGCGCTGAAGGCGCAGGCGAGCGACATCCACCTCGAGTGCGCCGCGCGCGGCCTGGCGGTGAAGTACCGCCTCGACGGCGTGCTGCAGGCCGTGGCGCGGCCCGAGGGCCGCGACTTCGCCGACCGCGTCGTCTCGCGCATCAAGGTGCTGGCCGACCTCGACATCTCCGAGCGCCGCGTGCCGCAAGACGGGCGCCTCAAGCTCAGCTACGGCGGCCGCGCCATCGACGTGCGCGTCTCCATCATGCCCAACCTCTACGGCGAGGACGCGGTGCTGCGCATCCTCGACCGCTACCAGCTCTCGGCCGAGTCGACGCTGTCGATCGAGCACCTGGGCTTCGACGCCGCCAACGCGCGCTTCATCCGCCGCCTCGGCGCGATGCCCTACGGGCTGCTGCTCGTCACCGGGCCGACCGGCAGCGGCAAGACCACCACGCTGTACGCGGTGATCTCGGAGGTCAACAGCGGCCAGGAGAAGATCATCACCATCGAGGACCCGGTCGAGTACCAGCTGCCCGACGTGCTGCAGATCCCGGTCAACGAGGCCAAGGGCCTGACCTTCGCGCGCGGCCTGCGCTCCATCCTGCGCCACGACCCGGACAAGATCATGGTCGGCGAGATCCGCGACGAGGACACCGCGCAGATCGCCATCCAATCGGCCCTGACCGGCCACCTGGTGTTCACCACCGTCCACGCCAACAACGTGGTCGACGTCATCGGGCGGTTCCTCAACATGAACGTCGACCTCTACAACTTCGTCTCGGCCTTGAACTGCGTCCTCGCCCAGCGCCTGGTGCGGCGCATCTGCGACCATTGCCGACGACCGTTCCCGGCAAGCCGCCAGCTGCTCGAAGAAAGCGGGCTCGACCCCGACGTGCACGGCGGGCACACGTTCTACGAGGGTGCCGGCTGCATCGAGTGCAACGGCACCGGCTACCATGGTCGAATGGCGGTTTCCGAGCTGCTCGACCTCTCCGATCGCATTCGCGAGCTGATTCTGGCCCGGCGCCCGGCGTCGGAGATCAAGCGCGCCGCCAAGGAGGAAGGGATGACCTTCCTGCGCGAGTCCGCGGTGCAGAAAGTTCTGGAAGGGGTAACCACCCTGCGTGAGATCAACAAGTTCACCTTCGTGGATTGAGCGCCTGGCGGGCCTGGTGCCCCAGCCGGTCGCCCCGCACGTCTTCGCTCTCTCGGGCGAGCGCATGAGCTACGCCCGCCTCGAGCGCAGCGGCAACGGCGTCGCCTTGATGGAGAGCCGCTCCACCGAGATCCCCCCGGGAACCTTCCAGGAGGGGCTTTTGGGTGGGCCGTGCCGGGATCCCCGCCTGCTCCACGAGAAGCTCGGCGAGCTCATCGAGGGCCTCTCGGCCACGGTGCGGGAGGCCTCGCTGGTTCTGCCGGACGCCTGGTTGCGGATCGTCTTCACCGACGGTGGCGATTTGCCTCGCACCGGTACGGACCGGGACGAGGTGCTGAAGTGGAAGCTCAAGCGGCTGGTGCCCTACCGGGTGGAGGAGCTGCGCGTGCGCGGTAGCGAGCTCACGCCCTACGGTGCCACGGGCTCTCCCAGGCTGATGATGGCCTTCGCTCTCGAGGGTCTGCTGAGCCAGCTCGAGGGGGTCTTCGAAGCCGAGGGCATCCACCTCGGCCAGATCACCAACAGCGCCCTCGCCGGCCTCGACGCCCTCTCCGGCGTAGCCGACGACGGGCTCAAGGCCCTGACCCTGGTGGGCCACCACGACTACACCATGGTGGTCGCCCGAGGTGGCGAGCCGGTGCTTCATCGCTACAAGTCCCTGCAGGGCTCCGATGGCGAGAGCGAGCTGATTCGCCGCGACCTCCGCCTCACCCGGACTTTCCTCGAGCAGCAGCTGCCGGACGTACCCCTTGCGGCGGTCTGCCTGGTGGCGCCCCGGGAGGTGGAGGCTTCGTGGCTTGCCTGGCTCAGCGAGGAGCTCGAGCAGCCGGCGAGGCCGGTCGCCCGCGAGCACCTGCCGCCCCTGGCTGGCGCCGAGTCCCGGCCGCTCGGAGAGCTCGTACCCCTCCTCGGCGCGGCGCTGCGGGAGGTCGCATGAGCCTGCTCCGGGTCAACCTCGCCGCGAAGCCGTTCCTCAACCTCCGCCCGGTCCGTCGGCTGGCGGCGGTCCTCTGGCTCCTCGCCCTCGTGGCCTTAGCGGGCAACCTCTGGCTCTACAAGAGCTACTTCTCGGGCTCCACCGAAACCGCCAAGCGGCTCGATGACCTGGACCAGGAGACTCGCGAGCTCAAGGCCGCCTCGGCGGACCTCGAGAAGCAGTTCGCGGCGCTCGACGTCGGCCATCAGAACGAGCAGGTCCATTTCCTCAACGAGCAGATCCGGCGTCGTACCTTCTCCTGGAGCCGTCTGTTCGAGCGCCTCTCGGACCTGGTGCCGAGCGATGTGCGGTTGACGGCCGTGGCGCCTGCCAAGCAGAAGGACGCCGAGAAGCGGCGCAAGCGAGACCAGGAGGGAGGGGCGGAGCGGATGCCTTTCGTCATCAGCGGCGAAGCGAAATCCGACGAGGCCATCCTGGCCCTGGTCGACGCCTTCTTCGCCTCGCCCAGCTTCGCCAACCCGGACCTGCACCAGGAGACCCACGATCCCGGGCTCACCCGCTTCGATCTCTCGGTGGACTACCTGCCGCAGGCCGAGAGCACGCCGAAAGCCTCGCCGCCCGCCGCCACAGAGGGCAGCGGAGCGGTAGCCGAGGCTCCGGCTCCACCGGCCAAGCCCGAGGGAGCTGCGCGATGAACCGCTGGAGCCTGTTTCGGGAAAGGAAGGGGCTCTGGCTGCCGGCGCTACTTTTTCTGGTGCTCAACCTGGCCGGTTTGATCGTCTATCGAGTGCAGTTCGCCGGACAGTCGGTCTTTCTCGAGCGCCAGTTGGCGACCCGCCAGGATCAGCTGGCGGCAGCCAAGGCCGAACATGCTCGGCTCGCCTCCCTGGTGGAGCGGGCACGGACCAACCGCGGCCTGGTGGCGAGCCTCTACCAAGACCGCTTCGGCCTTCGTAGCCACAAGCTCACCCAGGTGACCGAGGAAGTGAAGGACCTCGCCATGAGGGCCGGGCTCGAGCCCCGCTCGATCCGCTATCCGGAAGCCGAGCTCGAGGCCTACGGCCTGACCCAGAGGAGCTTCCAGTTCTCGGTCGAGGGCACCTACCCGGCCTTGAGGACCTTTCTCAACTTCCTCGAGCTCTCGCCGAGCTTTCTCACCATCGAGCAGGTCAGCGTGCGGGAGAGCGGCAAGATCGAAGGCGCGCTCGCTCTCGATGTGGTGATCTCGACCTTCTTCGCCCAGGAAGGCTCCGAGACGGCGGCCGCGGGAGAGAGGCCATGACCCCGCGTACCAAGAAGCTCTTGCTGCTCTTGGGAGGCTGCGTCGGGCTGCTGCTGCTCACCCGCGCGGGCAGCCTCTTCGAAGGCAAGGCGCCGGTCGCCAACCCCGCCCTACGGGTGGGCGATCTGGAGAGCGCCGGTACTTCCGGAACAAGGCCGGGGGCGCGGCGAAAGAAGGGGCAAGAACAGCCCACCCAGGTGGCCGAGCTCGAGATTTCACGGCTCGAAGCCCACGGCGGCCAGTACCAGACCGGGCGCAACCTGTTCGTGTTCTACCAGCCGCCGCCCCCTCCGCCGCCGAAGCCCAAGGGCCCGTCGCCCGAGGAACTGGCACGGATCCGCGCCGCCGAAGACGCCCAGCGGCGTGCCGAGGAGGCAGCCCGTCTCGCGGCTGAACCGCCCAAGCCCACGCCTCCGACCATCGACTTCTCCTACCTCGGCAGCTTCGGGCCGGACAAACGGCGCGTAGCCGTGTTCTCGAACGGCGAGAGCCTCTTCAACGCGGTGGTTGGAGAGGTGGTCGAAGGCAAGTTCCGCCTGGTTTCGATCGGCTATGAGTCGGTCGAGCTGGCCTACGTCGATTTCCCGGACCTGCGCCCCGCGCAGCTGCCGGTTGGCCAATAAGGAAGATGGGGATGATGCGTCGGCGAAACCTTGCTATCAGCGCGCTGGCTGTCCTTGTGCTGAGCTCCTCGTGCACCAGCTATCGCAACTACCGCCGAGCGCAGGTGGCGGCTTCCGCGGAAGACTGGGACCAGGCCGTCCTCTACTACATGAAGGCCGCCGACAAGGATCCTGACAACATCAACTACAAGGCCTCGCTGCTGCGGGCGAAGATCCATGCTTCGCAGGAGCACTTCGGCAAGGCGCGCAAGTACTACGAGTCCGGTGTGCCCGAGCGAGCGCTGATCGAGTACCAGCAGGCGGTCCAGCTCGACCCGTCGAACCAGTCGGCCGCGGTGGAGCTCGAGAAGGTGAGAAAAGAGCTCGCCGACGCCCGCGAGAATCGCAAGGGCGACCAGACGATCGACGACCTCAAGAAGCGCGTCGCGGCCCAGACTCAGCCGCCCACACTGAATCCACGCTCGAACGAGCCGATCGATCTCGAATTCCCCGAGCCGGTTTCGATCATGAACATCTACCGGGCTCTGGGGCGCGCGTTCGGGATCAACATCATGTTCGATCCGAACCTCAAGGATCAGGAGATCGCCGTCGAGCTCAAGCAGGTGCGAGCTCAGGACGCTCTCGAGTTCCTGATGCGCTCCGCCGGCCACTTCTACAAGGTGCTGGATGAGCACTCCCTAATCATCATCGCCGACACGCCGCAGAACCGCCGCAACTACGAGGACCTGGTGATCAAAACGTTCTTCCTCTCGAACGCCGAGGTCAAGGACGTGGTGACCATGCTGCGCAGCCTGATCGACGCCAAGAAGATCGCCACCAACGAGCAGTTGAACGCGATCATCCTGCGCGACACCGCCGACAAGGTGAAGGTGGCCGAGCGGATCATCCAGGCCAACGACAAGGCCCGTGCCGAGGTGGTGGTGGATGTCGAGCTGCTGCAGATCAATACCAGCAAGCTCCGCGACCTGGGCGTGACCTGGCCGACCCAGATCTCGACCGCGATCGATACCGGCGGCGACAACGTCAAGCTGCACGTCTCGGACCTCCAGTTCCTCAACCAGAGCAACTGGTCCATCACCATTCCGAGCTTCGTCTACGATTTCGTCAAGACGAACAGCGATGCCCAGCTGCTGGCGAAGCCGCAGCTGCGGATCAGCGAGGGCGAGAAGGCTCAGCTCACCATCGGTGATCGGGTGCCGATCCCGGTGACCAGCTTCAACAGTGGCAATACCGTGGGCGGCAACATCGTGCCGATTACCTCGTTCCAGTACCAGGACGTTGGCATCAAGATCAACCTCGAGCCCCGGGTTCACCACAACAAGGAAGTGACGCTCAAGGTTTCGGTGGAGGTTTCCAACCTCTCGGGCCAGGTGCAGACCGGCGGCAACAGCCAGCCGATCATCGGCACCCGCTCCTTCGAGTCGAAGATCCGCCTGAAGGACGGCGAGACCAACTTCCTGGCCGGCCTCATCCGCAGCGACGAGACTTCCTCGGACAGCGGCCTGCCCGGGCTCTCGGAGATCCCCATTCTCGGCCGGCTGTTCTCGAAGAACCGCAACCAGAACCAGCGCACGGATGTGATCCTCACCTTGACCCCGCACATCATCCGCGCCGCGGACATTACCGAGGAAGACCTCACGCCGATCTGGGTGGGCACGGAGCAGAACATCACCTTCCGGGGCGGTAGCCCGCGGGTAGAGTCCGAAGTGGAAGGGCCGTTCGACGACTCGGGCGACCTGCAGAACGCCGAAGAAGTGAAGGAGCTGATCCAGCGCCGCATCCAGCAGCTACCGCGTGAGCTGCGCGGAGATCAGGGCGGGGACGACCAGAAGCAGGCGCCGCCGGGAGTCGATCTGGTGCCCGGCAGCAGCTTCCCGCCTCCGCAGCAACCGGGCAGCCAACAGCCACCGGGCCTCAACCTGCCGACGGACATCGATCAGCAGCCACCCTCCGGGGGCTTCGGAACACCCAATCAGGGTGTCTCGGGCGGAGGCAACAACCGCCCGCCGGCGCTGGGTGGCGCGAACGCCTCCTCGAGCCTGAGGCTGGACACGGCCCTGCCCAAGGTAGCTCTGGCTTCGGACGGGGGCGCGCCGGTTCATCTGCGCCTCTCCCCGAAGCGAGTGCTGGTGGCGCCAGGAGACGTCTTCGAGGTTTCTCTGCTGATCAACGCCGAGCGCTCGATCTCCCACCTGCCGGTTACGCTCGCCTACGACCCCAGCCTCCTTTCAGTGGTGGGTGTGGTGGGCAGCAGCTTCTTCGGCGCCAAGAACGAGGCGCAAGTGCTGGCGGACACCACGCGCCCTGGAGAGGTGGTGGTGGGGGCGAGCCGGCTCGGCCAGCAGCCGGGAGTGAGCGGTGCCGGCACGGTGGTGACGCTGCGGCTGAAGGCTCTGGCCACCGGGGTCGCCCAGCTGGAGTTCAAGAAGGCCTTCGCCCTCACGGCGGACCTCGCCGCGGTTTCGCCGGTAACCGCCGAGCCCATGGCGGTGGTGATCTCGGGCGAGCCGGCTCTGGAGCGCCCGGGGAGGGGCTCGGTCGAGGGCTGAGCGAGAGCTCCCGACCGTCGATGCCATGAGCGTCCGCTCGAGCCAGCACCTCCTCGCCGCCCTGCGCCGCGGGCGAGCGCGAGGCCAGAAAGGCTTCACGCTAGTCGAGCTGGTGATGGTGGCCGCCGTGATCACCATCATGGCGGCGATCGCCATCCCGGCCGTTCGCTTCGCCGCCAAGCGCACCAAGGAAGCCGAGCTGCACGCCGCCCTGCGCTCCATGCGCTACGCGATCGACGACTACAAGCGCTACAGCGACGCGGGGCTGATTCCGGTGGACCTCGGAACCGAGGGCTACCCGAAAGACCTCGACGTGCTGGTGGAGGGCATCGATCTGGTGGGTCAGATCGACAAGAAAGCCAAGTTCCTGCGCCGGATCCCCACCGACCCGATGACCGGCAAGGCCGAATGGGGCCTGCGCAGCTTCAACGACGACCCAGACTCGGACTCCTGGGGCGGCGAGAACGTCTACGACGTCTACTCCCTGTCCGAAGGCGTGGGCCTCAACGGAGTTCCCTACCGAGATTGGTGATATGCCGCGACGTCCGATACTCCGCCTGATCCCTCCGCGCCGAGGCGAGCGCGGCTTCACCCTGATCGAGCTGATCGTGGCGGTGGCCATCATCGGCATCATCGCCGGCATCCTGGTGCCGAACCTGATCAACCGGCCCAAACGCGCCAAAGAGGCGGTGCTCAAGCACAACCTCGCCACGCTGCGCGACGTGCTGGACCAGTTCTACGGCGACAAGGGCCACTACCCCGAGACCCTGGAGGCCCTGGTGGAGCAGGGCTACCTGCGCACGATCCCCCTCGACCCGATCACCGGCAGCCGGGAAACCTGGCAGCTGGTCTACGAGGACGAGGAGAGCGAAGAAGGGGCCGCCGAGACCGACAAGCCCGAGGACTCCGCCGGGCCGGGCATCATCGACGTGCATTCCGGGGCCACGGGCAATTCTCTCGACGGAACGCCCTACAACGAGTGGTGAGGCCGGATCATGAGGCGGCAGCAGGGCTATACGCTCACCATTCTGGTCATCATGATCACGATCCTGTCGATCCTGCTGGCCCTTGCCCTGCCCTACTGGAGCAAGCAGATCCAGCGTGAGAAGGAGGAAGAGCTGATCTTCCGGGGGATCCAGTACGCCGAGGCGATCCGCGTTTTTCGCAACCGCTTCGGTCGCCCCCCCACCACGCTCGACGAGCTGATCAAGGTCAAGCCCCGCTCGATCCGCAAGCTCTGGAAGGACCCGATGACCCAGGACGGCGAGTGGGGGTTGGCCTTCGAAACCGCCCTCCAGGCCCAGGGAGCCGGAGATCCGAACCAGCCGCAAACCGGTGCCATCCAGCTCACTCCCGCTCAGGGGCCGGGCGAGCTCGACCCGGGAACCGGCCGGACCCTCACCCTGGGGCCGATCGCCGGCGTGCACTCGAAGAGCGACAAGGAAGCCCTCAAGCTGTGGAACGGGCTCAGCAAGTACAACCAGTGGGTCTTCACCTACCAGCTGCTCACCGCACCGGCCGGCTTCGGGGTGCCACCGGCGCAGCCCGGAGGCCAACCCAACGTAGGCCTGGCGGTGAAGCGGGGAGAGTGGATCGGTCGGCCCTTCCGAGAGGGAATCGCGCCGGTGGGAGGAGGACTGCCGGGCGGTGGCCCGATCAACGGCTCGGCGCCGGGGCAGCCGCTTCCCGGAGGCAAGCCGGGAGCTCCGCGGCAAACGGGCGAAGAGGAGCAGTAGCGCCGTGGCCGAGAGGGTACGAATCCGGCGCTTGCCCCATGGCTCGGGACTACCCCTGCCGGAACGGGCCTCCACGGGCAGCGCCGGCTTCGACCTCCGGGCGGCGTTGCCGGACGAACTCTGGCTCGCCCCCGGCGAGCGCTTCCTGATGCCCACCGGCTTCGCCTGGGAGATTCCACCGGGCTACGAAGGCCAGGTGCGGCCCCGAAGCGGCCTCGCGGTGCGCCACGGCATCACGGTGCTCAACGCCCCTGGGACCGTGGACAGCGACTACCGGGGCGAAGTCTCCGTGCCGCTGATCAATCTGGGGGAAGAACCGGTACGCATCGCCCGGGGCGACCGCATCGCCCAGCTGGTGGTGGCGCCGGTAGCGGCTGTCGAGCTGGAAGAGACTGCAGAGCTCTCGGCCACCGGGCGCGGCAACGGCGGCTTCGGCTCGAGCGGGGTAGGGTAGGAAGAGGGTAGAGCCTCAGGCAGCCGGTAAGGCGGACCAGCTTCGAGCGAGCTGCGCGAGCAGGGGGCCTTGTTCGGGCCAGCCGTGCAGAGTCGCCGGATCGAAGTCCGCCCCGTTGGGCCATACCAGCGTGTGCGCCTCGGGATCGATTGCGACCTGCCTGAACAGCAGCGGGTCTTGCAGAGGGCCGAAAATCTCCCCTTCGAGCACAGGTCGGAAGTCGATCCGCTGAGCTGTGCCGTCTTCGAAGCTCACAACCAGGGTGAAAGGCGCTATCTGTTCGAACGCCACGACTTGGTGAAGACCATGCACCATCTCGCCTACCTCAGGGGTTCGATCTTACCGGGCAGCCGGCCAGCTTGCAATTCGCTCCAGGCGGCAAGAAGCTCAGCCTGGTGGAGCTCGGCCCATGCTTCAGTGAGTCGGGCTTGGCGAGAAGGGAACTCACCGGTCAGTAGTTCGATTGTATCCACAGCGTAGACTGCGACTCGATCCTGATAGTAGGCGTGGAAGTGAGGACGCTGGTGGGGCACTGAGGCCTCCACGAACATCCTGATCACGATCCCGAAGAACCGGCTGATCTCGGGCACGAGAGGCCTCCGTCGGTTCTGGGGCGAACGAAAAAGGGGCCGCCGAAGCGGCCCCTTGGCTTGCCAGGAGCGAGGAAATTCTAGAAAGAGATGCGCAGACCGATCTTGGCCTGCCAGCGGGAGCGCAGGTCGTCGCGCACGAAGCGGCGCGAAGGATCGGAGAACTGCAACTGGTAGATCGGCTTGCCCGTCCGCGCATCGACACCCTGCAACCGCACCGGGGAGACCTCGTTGAAGTTGCTGAAGTAGACCTGGCCGGAGTTCTTGTCGATCAGGTTACCCAGGTTGAGGATGTCGAAGGTGATCTTGGTGTCGACCACCGAGATCGGAATCGTCTGATCGAGGTGGAAGTCGAGCAGATGCACCCACGGCGCCCGGCTGGCATTGCGGTCGACGATCTTGCCCCGCGAGCTGTCCAGACCGTCGTCGGTGCGGACATACGAGTCGAAGGCCGCCCACTGGGCGCTCTGCAGCGCGGAGTTGGCGAGCTCACCGGCGAGCGACGTGGCGCTGCAGGTCACGCAGAAGAGCACATCGCTCTGGCTGCGCGGCACGAACAGCAGGTCGTTGTCCTGGGCGTCGCCGTTGATGTCGTTGCTGAAGGTGGTCGAGTACGGCCGGCCGGACTGGGCGTTGTAGAACAGCGAGATGTTGGTGGGCCAACGCTCGGAGAAGGCCAGCCGGTAGGTGAAGGCGGCGTTCAGGCGGTGGGTGACGTCGAAATCCGATTGGGCGAGATCCGGGTGGTTGGGATCACCCTTCACGTAGACGAACCGCCAGTTGGAGATGGCCTGGCTCGAAGTGCCGTCGATCACCGACTTGGCGTCGCCGTAGGCGTACGAGACGCTCGCAAACCAGTTGTTGCGGAACGGCTTCTCCACCTTGAGGGCGGCGTTGAGCTGCTTGCCCTTGTGGGTGTTGGTGAGCAGGATCACGTCGGAGAGCCGGGTGTCCTTGCGCTTGAAGGTCGGCCGGCCGTCGAAGAGGGTCTGGCCGGTGGGCACGTAGTTCAGGTTCTGGTAGAGGATGTCCTTCTCGGTCTGGGCGTAGACCACTTCGGCCGAGGCGATCATGCCCCAGAGCCCGAGGTCGAAGTCGTAGCCCAGGCTGGTGCGCAGCACCGACGGGAAGTCGAAGTTCGGGTCCGTAACGTCGATCTCGTTGGTGGCGGCGCCGCCCAGAGAGCGCGGCTGCGCGTTCGGGTCCGAGATGTAGCGGATGTTGTTGGTGGCCGTCACCGTGCCGTTCACGCGCGCCGTCAGGCGGGTGAACTCGATGCCGGTGTTGGCGTACTGGTTCGACACCCACACATAGGGCGTGCGGCCCGAGAAGTAGCCGATGCCGCCGCGCAGCTGCTGCTTGCCGTTCGAGAGGATGTCCCAGTTGAAACCGATACGGGGCGAGTAGGAGACGTTGCCGTCCGGCACCTCGTCGGTACGGAAGCCGAAGGCCTCCGACTGTGGGTTGCGGGTGGGCTTGTCCGGGAAGTAGGGCACATCCGCACGCAGGCCGAGGGTAAGCGTGAAGTTCGGCCTCAAGGACCACTTGTCCGCCACGTAGAGGCCGTACTGCGCCACGTCGAACTTGGCGGCCTTCTTCGGAGTGTTCGGGTTGGTGGCGAAGCTGTAGTCGAACTGGTTCGCCCAGCCGCGCTCGAAGTCTTCCACCGAGTTGAAGGTGTAGAAGCCGAAGTTGTCGCGGATGAACAGGTTGTCGAAGCTGAAGAACTCGTTGTGGGTGCCGAAGGTGAAGGTGTGGTCACCCTTGATCCAGGTCACGTCGTCGGTGAGCTCGAAGATGTCCTGGTCGAGCGCGTTCGCGGTAGAGAAGCGCTCGGTGCCGATCTCGAACCGCTGCTCGCCCGAGGGGCCGCGCAGGTTGCGGATCGAGATGCCGGCGATCGCCTTGTCGCCCGCGCGACGGTCCTTGATGGTCTGGTAGGTGAGGCGACCCTCGTTAAACCAGTCGTTGCCGAAGATGCTGTTGAGCTGGAGCACCGAGGAGTTGGTCTTGTCCGTCAGGTGGTAAGTGTTGTCGGGGAAGCGGTACAGCGTCGGGCTCTGGGGCAGGATGTCGTTGGTGGCGTCCACATAGTTGTGGCGCAGCGTCAGCTGGTGAGCCGAAGCCACGTTCCAGTCCAGGCGCACGAAGTACTTGTCGCTGTCGGTGGTGCGGGTCACCTCGTCGAAGCCACCCGGGTCGTAGCCGTAGCGCTGGATCAGGGTGTTGCGCACGCGCTCGGCCGCGGAGCGCTGGCCGAAGTCCTGGCCCGAGGAGCCGCCGATCGAGAAGCCGCTGGGACGGTCCTTGCGGCTGATCTCGCCGTTGGCGAAGAAGAACAGCTTGTCGCGCAGGATCGGGCCGGAAACCGAGATGCCGTACTGGTCTTCCTTGAGCTTGCCGAAGGGCCGGCCCTGAGCGCCGTCGCCGATCAGGTCGTCGTTGGCGCGGAAGTAGTAGGCGCTGCCGCGGAAAGCGTTGGTGCCGCTCTTGGTGATGGCGTTGACGCCACCGCCCGAGAAGCCGCCCTGGCGCACATCGTAGGGCGAGACCAGGAGCTGCAGCTCCTGGATGGCGTCGAGGCTGATCGGCTGGGTCTCGGCCTGGCCACCGGGAGTGCCGGTGTTGGCGAGGCCGAACAGGTCGTTGTTCACCGCGCCGTCGATCTGGATGTTGTTGTACCGGTTGTTACGACCTGCGACGGTCAGCGAGGACTGGCCGTCGTTGGTGGAAACGCTGGAGAAGAAGGGGTTGAGCCGAGCGTAGTCCTCGAGCGCGCGGTTGACCGTCGGCAGGGTGGAGATCTGCTCGAGGTTGACGTTCGAGGCCGAGCCGGTCCGGGAGGCGTTGATCAGGGGGTTCGACTCCGCCACCACCGTCACCGTCTCCTCGACGCTGGCGAGCGCCAGGCCGAAGCGCAACGTGCGGTCCTCACCGAGGTTGACGAAGACGTCGCTCTGTTCCTTCGTCTTGAAGCCGTCCATCTCGACGGTCACCGCGTAGGGGCCGCCGACCCGGACGTTCTGGATCGAGAAGCGGCCGTCCTGGCCGGAAGTGACGGAATAGCGGGTACCCGTGGGGGTGTGAACGGCCGTGACGGTCGCGCCGGGCAGGGCGGTTTCGCCCTGGTCATCGGTGACCACGCCGGACAGGGTGCCGGTGGTCGTGCCCTGCGCCCAGGCCGGCGGAGCAGCCAGAGCCAGGGCCAGAGCCGCCAGGCCGAGCAGCCTCCAGGGCAGACTCCGTGGAAGCAGTTTCATAGAAATCCTCCGTTGTCGTTCAGTCGTCAGCAGAGAGGGAACGCGGCAGGTAGACCAGCATCCTTACCGCGGTTGCCGTTGCTTCGCCAGGCAGCCAAGGTTACCAGGTGCTGGCCGGCTAGGCGTCGAGCCAACTTGACCTAGAAACGTCGAGTCAGTGACGGCCTGGTAAACTGGCTTTCTGCGCGATCATATCACCGCCTCGGGAGGATTTTGGACCCCGAAAGAGGCTTCGAGGACCTCCAGAAGCACGAAGATTTTCCTCCCTGGGAGCCGCGAGGCGCCGCGCCGGCATCAGACCGTTTCGGGTGCGGGCGGGCGCGGTGGGCGGGGTGCGCTGGCGAAGGAGAGGAAGAGCTCTTCCAGGATGTCGCGCAGCTCGAAGGTGTAGGAGGTGAGGTGCTTCATCTGCTCCTCGATCTGCTCCAGCCCGGGCCGGTGCATGAGGTTGCGCTCCCGGCGGGGAAGGCGGGAAGCGTAGCGCTCGTCGAGCAGCTGCAGCCGCTCGTAAGCCTCTTTCATTCGCTGCGGGTCCATGAGCAGGCCTCCGGCGAGGGCGCCTCTAGGGGTCGGATCGGCGGAAGAGATGGTGGGCGCTCGCCTGGTCTCTGGGGCGTACCACGATCTCGTCGATGTTGACGTGGGGCGGACGGGTCACCGCCCAGGCGACGCAGTCGGCGACATCCTCGGCGGCCAGAGGGGTATAGCCACGGTAGACCGACGCGGCGCGCTCGGCGTCCCCGCGAAAGCGCACCAGGGAGAACTCGGTTTCGGTCAGCCCCGGACAGACCTCCGTCACCCGCACCGGCTTGCCCAGCAGCTCCAGGCGCAGGCAGCGGGTGAAGGCCCGCTCGGCATGTTTGGCGCCGGTGTAGCCCGCGCCGCCGGCATAGGTCTCGAAGCCGGCGATCGAGCCGATGTTCACCACGTGACCGTTGCCGGAGGCTTCGAGCTTGCCCAGCAGCTCGCGGGTCATGCGCAGGGTGCCGAGCACGTTCGCCTCGAACATGTAGGTCCAGTCGGCATCCCGGGCCTGGGCCACCGGGTCGAGGCCCACGGCGCCGCCGGCGTTGTTCACCAGCACGTCAGCCGAGCTCAAGCGCTGGCAGAAGGCCACCACGCTGCCGGCGTCAGTGACATCGAGGGGGAATGCCTCGCCTCCGAGCTCGGAGGCGAGGGCTTCGATCCGGTCCAAGCGCCGGGCGCCGAGCACGACCCGAAAACCGATGCCGGCGAGAGCTCGGGCCGTGGCGGCGCCGATGCCGGCACTCGCTCCGGTGATGACAGCCTGTCGGCCGCTGCCGGAGCTCATGCGCGGCGCTCCTCGGAGAGGGCCCGCACCAGCCAGTTCATCAGCGCGAGCACGGCTCCACCCGCCACGGCCCAGCCGAAGCCGTCGACCGAGAGATCGTCGAGCAGGTAGGCCGCGAGGGCGAACATCAGGCCGTTGACCACCAGATAGAAGAGCCCGAGGGTGAGCACGATCAGGGGGCAGGAGAGTACCGTCAAGATCGGCCGCACCAGGAGGTTCACCAGGCCGATCACCAGCCCGGCCACCAGCAGGGAGACGATGCCACCCTGGTAGTGCACTCCGGGCAAGAGCTTGGCGGCCACCAGGAGGCCCACGGCGTTGACCAATACTTGAGTGAGGGCGCGCAGCATGCGAGGAGGGTTCCTTTCTCCCTGGGCGATCGACCGCCGAGAGGAGCCACTCTACCAGCTGGCAGGACGCTCGCTCAGTCCGGAACCAGCAAGGCCGGGTCCTGGGCCAGGAGCTCGCGGGCCCGGGTCACGACTTCGCGTTCGTTCTCGAAAGTGAGCTGGGCGAGGGCCTTCTCCCAGCCGAACCAGGCGGCGCCCGACACCTCGTGGCGGTCGTAGTCGCTGGTGTCGCCCTCGAGGTAGCGCAACAGGAAGTAGATCACCCGCTTGTGGACGTGCTTCTTGCGGTGGTCGAAGAACCAGTACTCGATCTCGGGCAGTTGGGCCACCACCCGCCCGGTCACGCCGGTCTCCTCGCGAACCTCTCGCTCGGCCGTTTCGCGGGCGGTCTCGCCGGCTTCGATGTGGCCCTTGGGCAGTTGCCAGCGTCGCCCACCTGCCGTCGAGATCAGTAGCACTTCCTCGGCGCGCACTACCAGACCCCCGGCCGAGATCTGATGATCCACGCTCAGTTGGCCTCGCCTCCATGGTCCGCCGGGGACCATTGAGGAAGCGTGGCCGGGTCGACTCCGACCGAGCGCAGAACACCTTCCCAGGCCTCCTCGCCGAGCCGAGAGCCGAGCAGGGAGGCGTCGGCGGGGGCGGTGAGCCAGTCGTTGCGCACGATCTCGTCGATCAACTGACCGGCTCCCCAGCCGGCGTAGCCGAGAAAGAAGCGGAAAGTGGCGGGCGGCCGCGCGGCCAGGATCTCGAGGTCGCCGATGTGCTGGGTGATGGCGAGGCCGGGCATCAGGTCGCTGGCGTTGTCTGGCAAGGCGTCTGCCGAGGTCGCGCCGAAGAGGATGCTGCCCAGCTCCGGCTGCACCGGACCGCCGAAGAAGGCCGTCGCTTCCGGGTCCCCGGACCAGGAGATCTTCATGTTCTCGAGGATCTCCTCGAGGCGGATCTGGGTGGGGCGGTTGAGAATGAAGCCGAGACTGCTCTCCTCATCGTGGTGCACCAGGAGCACCACGGTCTTCTGGAAGAAGGGGTCGATCACCTGGGGCATCGCCACCAGGATCACCGGAGTCTCGAGCTTCTCGGCACTTGCCATGCTTGCATCTTAGCCCGGATCGGCCGCCAGAAGGCGCGCCCGGCCGCCGTGGATCGGACCTCCAAGGCGGCTGGAGTGCGCTATCTTTCGAGCCGAGGAAGGGACTATGAGAGACAGCTTTGGGAGTTTCGGCACATTCCAGGTAGGCGGCCAATCGTTCCAGCTCGCCCGGCTTTCCGCGCTCGCTCGCCACGGCCTTTCGCCCGAGCGCCTGCCCTATGCTTTGCGCATCCTGCTCGAGAACCTGCTGCGCCGCGAGGACGGCGAGAACTTCAAGGCCGAGGACATCGAGGCCCTCGCTCGCTGGGACGCCCGGGCCACCCCGGACAAGGAAATCGCCTTCATGCCCGCCCGGGTCTTGCTCCAGGATTTCACGGGCGTTCCCGCGGTGGTGGATCTCGCCGCCATGCGCGACGCCATGGTGGCCTTGGGTGGAGACCCTCGCAAGATCAACCCCCTGCAGCCCGTGGAGTTGGTGATCGACCACTCGGTGCAGGTGGACGAGTACGGCAGCGCCGCGGCCTTCCTGATCAACGCCGAGCGCGAGTTCGAGCGCAACCAGGAGCGCTACGCCTTTCTGCGCTGGGGCCAGAAGGCCTTCGCCAACTTCCGGGTAGTGCCGCCGGATACCGGCATCGTGCACCAGGTGAACCTGGAGTACCTGGCCCGAGTGGTGATGTTGGGAGGCGAAGCCGGCGCTCCGGCCTGGGCCTATCCCGACACCCTGGTGGGCACGGACTCCCACACCACCATGATCAACGGCCTCGGCGTGCTCGGCTGGGGCGTGGGCGGCATCGAGGCGGAGGCTGCGATGCTCGGCCAGCCGGTCTCGATGCTGATTCCCCAGGTGGTGGGCTTCCGCCTCGCGGGCTCACTGCCCGAGGGCGCCACTGCCACCGACCTGGTCCTGCGAGTCACCGAGATGCTGCGCAAAAAAGGCGTGGTGGGCAAGTTCGTGGAGTTCTTCGGCCCGGGCCTCGCCAACCTCCCCCTCGCGGACCGCGCCACCATCGCCAACATGGCCCCGGAGTATGGCGCCACCTGCGGCATCTTCCCGGTGGATGCCGTGGCCCTCGACTACCTGCGCTTCTCCAACCGCGGCCCGGAGCAAGTTGCCCTGGTGGAGGCCTACATGAAGGAGCAAGGCCTCTTCCACGGCGCTGGAAGCCCCGAGGCCGAGTACAGCGACACCCTGGAGCTCGATCTCGGCACGGTCGAGCCGAGCCTCGCCGGCCCGCGCCGGCCGCAGGACCGAGTGCCGCTCTCGCAGGTCAAGCCGGCCTTCGAGCGCGACCTTCCGGGTCTCACCGCTGCTCGCGGCTCCGCCGGGGGCACCGCCGTCGCCGAAGCGGTCGCCACTGCCACGCTCAAGGACGAGACCTTCGAGCTGAGGAATGGCTCGGTGGTGATCGCGGCGATCACCAGCTGTACCAACACCTCCAATCCGTCGGTGATGGTGGCCGCCGGTCTGGTAGCCAAGAAGGCCGTGGAGAAGGGGCTCCGGGCTCGCCCCTGGGTGAAGACCAGCCTCGCTCCGGGCTCCAAGGTGGTCACCCGCTACCTCGACGAGGGAGGGCTCAGCCCCTACCTCGACCGGCTCGGCTTCCAGCTGGTGGGCTACGGTTGCACCACTTGCATCGGCAACAGTGGCCCCTTGCCGGCGCCCATCTCCCAGGCCATCGAGGCCGCCAATCTGGTGGCCGTGGCGGTGCTCTCCGGCAACCGCAACTTCGAAGGCCGTATCAGCCCCGAGGTGCGGGCGAACTACCTGGCCTCGCCTCCCCTGGTGGTGGCCTACGCCCTGGCCGGGCGGATCGATATCGACCTCGCGTCCGAGCCGCTCGGCGTGGGCGCTTCGGGTGAGCCGGTCTACCTGCGGGACCTCTGGCCCACCCAGGCCGAAATCGCCGCCACGGTGCGGGGCGCGCTCAAGGCCGAGATGTTCGGCGACGAGTACCGCGACGTCTTCGCCGGCGATGCCCACTGGAACAGCCTCGAAGTGCCCGAAGGGGATACCTACGCCTGGCAGCCGGAGTCCACCTACGTCCGCCACCCCCCCTACTTCGAGGGCATGGGGCTCGAGCCGCCGCCGGTCGAGGAGGTGGAAGGCGCCCGAGTTCTCGCCGTGCTCGGGGACTCGATCACCACCGACCACATCTCCCCGGCCGGCTCGATCAAAGCCGCGAGCCCCGCCGGCAAGTATCTGGTGGACCACGGAGTCCAGCCTGCCGACTTCAACTCCTACGGCGCCCGCCGCGGCAACCACGAGGTGATGATGCGCGGCACCTTCGCCAACGTGCGTCTGCGCAACAAGATGGTGCCGGAGATCGAAGGCGGCTTCACCCTCCACCTGCCGAGCGGCGAGCCGCTCTCGATCTACGACGCGGCGATGAAGTACCAGGCCGAGGGAGTGCCGCTCGTAATCCTCGCCGGCAAGGAGTACGGCTCAGGTTCGTCGCGCGACTGGGCGGCCAAAGGCCCACGCCTCCAGGGCGTGCGGGTGGCGATCGCCGAGAGCTACGAGCGCATCCACCGGAGCAACCTCGTAGGCATGGGAGTGCTGCCCCTCGAATTCGAGCCTGGCCAGACGGCGGAGAGCCTGAAGCTCACCGGCCGCGAGGTCTTCTCCGTTCGGGGAATCGTGCGAGGGGTCGAGACCGGCTTTGCAGCAGGCCGCAGCGTCACGGTGGTGGCCACCCGGGAGGACGGCTCGGAAGTCGAATTCTCGGCCCGAGTTCGCCTCGATACCCCTCAAGAGATGGAGTACTACCGCCACGGCGGCATTCTCCAGTACGTACTGCGGCAGCTGGCCAGCCAATAGGGCGAGGGGCCGAGCCTGTTCGGCAGGCCCTGCGCCTTGGCCCCGCGCAGGCTCCTGTCGTATCGTTCTTTCGCTTTTTCGAGGGTCCCCCTGGCAAGTCAGGGCCCGGCCGGCGACTCTCGCTTCCCGTCGCCCCGCCGTCGAGGCGGGCTGTAGCCTTTGTAGCGGAACTTCTTGGAGGGAGCCACAGCCATGAACTGGCAGCAGAAGCGGGTCCTCGTCACCGGCGGCGCTTCGTTCATCAGCTCGCACCTGATTGACCACCTGGTAGCCCGCGGAGCCCGCCGTATTCGGGTGGTGGACGACTTCTCGAGCGGCCGACGGGCGAACATCGAGCAACACCTGGCTTCGGGCGTGGTGGAGCTCGTCGAGGCGGACCTGCTCGAGCCCGGGGTGGCGCAGGCCGCGGTGGCCGGCATGGACGTGGTCTTCCACCTGGCGGCCATCCACGGCGGCCGGGGCTATGTGGACCTGCACCAGGCCCTCTGCGCCCAGAACCTGGCGATGGACGGCATGCTCATCCGAGCCGCCCATCAGGCCGGCGTCGAGAAGTTCGTGTTCGCCTCCTCGGGCTGCGTCTACCCGAACTACCTGCAGCAGGACGTCAGCGAGGAGCTCTATCTCACCGAGGATAAGGTGGGCCCGCCCTACGACGCCGACAACCTCTACGGCTGGGCCAAGCTGATGACCGAGATGACGCTCAAGGCCTACTACCAGGACTTGGGGCTGAAGAGCGCCTCCTGCCGGTTCTTCACGGTCTACGGCGAGCGGGGGGTGGAGAACCACGCCGTGATCGCCATGATCGCCCGGGCCTTCGTCAAGCAGAATCCCTTCGAAGTCTGGGGTGACGGCACCCAGGTGCGCAACTGGACCTACGTGGGCGACATCGTGCGGGGAATGATCCTCGCCGCCGAGAAGATCGACGACGGCACGGCCGTGAACCTCGGCACCGAGGAGCGTACGCGGGTGATCGACGCCGTCCACGAGGTGCTGCGCTACACCGGCCATCAGGCCGAGATCAAGCTGCTGCCCCACATGCCCACCGGGCCGCTCAACCGTGTGGCCAGCAACCGCTTGGCCCGCGAGCTCCTGGGCTGGGAGCCCGAAGTGAAGTTCCTCGACGGCCTCCACCGTACCGCCGACTGGTACTTCGAGACCAAGCAGCGGGATGCGGTGGGCGGCTACCTCGAGACCATGCTCACCGAGCGCTGAGCCCTTTTTCAGGATCAGCGCGAGAGATCTTCTCGCGAGTTCTCGCCAGACCTGAGTGAAGACCTCGGGTCGCGACGGGCTGTGCACCTCCTCGCACCGCCTGACCGGCCCCCTTTGGGAGACGAGAACCATGCGAAGACTGCGACTGAGAACCGTCTTGCCATCAGCCCTCTTGGGGCTAGTCGCCTGGGCCCTCCCGGCTCAGGCGGGTCCCACCCTGCGCGTGACGCAAGCGTGGGACGGCGTGGTGGTGGCCAAGGGCAGCACCGTGGTCTATGTCGGCAACGTGCCGGCGGGAACCCCGGACTCACGGCTGTTCAACCTCACCAACACCGGCAACGCCACGCTGACGATCACCAACCCCACCACGCTGGTCTCGGGAGCCAACTGGAGCGAGATCGTTACTCCGGTCGCCACCCTGGCCCCCGGGGCTACCACCAGCGTGCGGGTGCGGATCCTCTCCAGCACCGGTGGAACCTTCACCGGCACGGTGTCGATCAGCAGCAACGACACCGCGAACAACCCGTTCACTTTCTCCGTCCAGGCCACGGTGGACCCGCCGCCGGCGCCGAACGTCCAGGTGAGCCGGGCCTGGGACGGCGTGAACGTGAGCAAAGGGAGCACGGTGGTGTACGTCGGCAACGTGCCGGCGGGCACTTCGGACTCGCGCCTGTTCAACCTCACCAACACGGGCAACGCGACGCTCAACCTCAGCAACCCGAACACGCTGGTGTCGGGGGCGAACTGGTACCTGATCCAGGCGCCGACCACGCCATTGGCACCCGGAGCCACCACCACCTTCCGGGTGCGGATCCTCTCCGGCACCGGTGGAACCTTCACCGGCACGGTCTCGATCGCGAGCGACGATCCCAACGACAACCCGTTCAGCTTCTCCGTCCAGGCCACGGTGGACCCGCCGCCGGCGCCGAAGGTGCAGGTCTCTCAGGCCTGGGATGGCGTGAACGTGGCCCGAGGCAGCACCGTCACCTACGTGGGCAGCGTCCCCGTGGGCACGCCGGACTCGCGGCTGTTCAACCTCACCAACACCGGCAACGCCACGCTCAACCTCAGCAACCCGAACACGCTGGTGTCGGGGGCGAACTGGTACTTGATCCAGGCGCCGACCACGCCATTGGCACCGGGCGCCACCACCACCTTCCGGGTGCGCATCTACGCGACCACCGCCGGCACTTTCACCGGCACGGTGTCGATCGCCAGCGACGATCCGGCCTCGCCGTTCGCGTTCAACGTGCAGGCGACCGTGGTACCTCCACAGGCCCCGAATGTGCAAGTGAGCCGCGCCTGGGACGGCGTGAACGTGGCCAAAGGCAGCACGGTGATCTACGCCGGTAGCGTGCCTGCAGGCACTTCGGACTCGCGCCTGTTCAACCTCACCAACACGGGCAACGCGACGCTCAACATCAGCAACCCGAACACGCTGGTGTCGGGCGCGAACTGGTACCTGATTCAGGCGCCCACCACGCCGCTGGCGCCCGGAGCCACCACCACCTTCCGGGTGCGGATCTACTCGACCTCGGGGGGCACCTTCACGGGCACGGTGTCCATCGCCAGCGACGATCCGGATGACAACCCGTTCAACTTCAATGTCCAGGCCACCGTGGAGGCGCCGCTCGCGCCGGAGATCCGGGTGTTCCGCGAATGGGACGGCGGCGAGCTGCAGTCCGGCTCCTCCTTCGTCTTCCCGGACATCGAGCCCGGCCTAGCGGACTCTCGCCTGTTCCGCATCCAGAACGACGGCACGGCCACGCTCAACCTCACGAACGCCAACTCGCTGGTTTCGGGGCCCTGTTTCTACCAGATCGGCGATCCCGTGGCCTCGAGCCTGGCTCCTGGGGCGGTGACCTACGTGCGGGTCCGGCTGCTGTGCGCAGCCACTGGGCAGCAGAGCGGGAGTCTCACCATCGAGAGCAACGATTCCGACGAATCCACTTTCGTGGTCTCGCTGGGAGGTCGGGTGGGATCCCTGCCGCCGATCCGAGTGGAAGCGCCGGGCGCCGCGGCCGTACCGTACGGTTCCACCTTCAGCTACTCCGATACCGGCGTCGGTGTGCCGGACTCCCGCCTGTTCACGGTCTACAACGATGGCACCGGCCCGGTGACGCTGGCAGCTCCCTCCGGACTGGTGTCGGGCGAAGGCTTCTACCAGATCGGCGATCCACCGCTCGCGTCCATCCCGGCGGGTGGCAGCGTGCAGTTCCGGGTGCGCCTCTACCACCTGAGCGTGGGAACCTGGACCGGCCATATCACTCTGGAAACCACCAACCCTGCCGAGCGGCCCTTCCGGTTCGACGTCACCGGTCGCACCGGCATTCCGGACTTCACCGTTACCCTGAGCCCGGCCTCCCGGAGCCTCCTGCCGGGCCAAGGCACAAGCTACACGGCGACCGTCACCCCTGCATTCGGGTTCGCAGATCCGGTCAGTCTCAGCGTGGCGGGCTTGCCGGCCAGCAGCTCTGGCATCTTCACTCCCACCAGCGTGGCGCCGGGCACCACGGCGAATCTGCAGATCAGCACCACTGCCGCGACTCCGCCGGGCAACTCCACGTTGACCATCACGGGCACCTCGGGCACCCTTTCGCACGCAGCCACCGTGTCGCTCACGGTGCGCTCGGCGAGCGACTTCGCCCTCGCGGCCAGTCCCTCGTTGCTGTCGGTCGAACAGGGAGGCTCCACCACGAGCTCGGTGTCGGTCTCCGCCGACACGAGCATCAGCGGTGGCGTGAACCTCTCCGTCTCCGGCCTGCCCAAGGGCGCGACGGCGAGCTTCGCACCGAGCAACATCCAGGTGGGGGGTACTTCCACCCTCACGGTCACCGCTGACGCCAGCGCCAGCCAGGGGATTTACGATCTCACCATCACCGGTGTTGGCGGCGGGCTCACTCGAACCACGACCGCGCAGCTTCGGGTCTCCTCGAACGAGAAGCCCATACTCAACCGCATCACGCCGGACTCGTTCGTTCGTGGCGGCACCACTCGAGTCCGCATCGAGGGGCAGCGCCTGCGCGGCGCGAGCGTTTCCATCGCCCTCGAACAGCCGGACCCCAGCGACCCCGTGGAGCGCTATTTCCCCACGGCCCAGCTGGTGTCCATCAGCGCCGACGGCACGACGATGGATGTGGATATCGTCGCCAGCGACCAGCGCATCCTCGACTTCTACAACCTGGTGGTGGACAACGGCTCCGGCCAGGAGGCGATCCAGTTCCGGGTACTGCCTCCGGGCCCGCTGGCGGATGCCTGGAGCCCGGCCAATCCGGCACAGGGCGGCCTCTACGCCCTGTCGATCGCCGGCCGGCACCTGGCAGGCACCACGGTGACTCCCAGCGTCTCCGGCCGGGTAGTGCTGCACGGCGTGGAAACCGGCGAGAGCGAGATCACCGCCTTGCTCGAGGTGCTGCCGAACGCCCCCGCCGGGCCGATCGACCTGTTGGTTCGCGATGCCCAAGGTCGGGAAGTGCGAGTTCCGATCACCATCGAGCCGCCCGGCAATTCGCTCAAGCGGGACTTCGACTTGACCGCGCGGCGGGGCGGTGAGCCGGCAGCCCTCGCAGGCGGCGTGGCGCCGCCCCGAATCCTGGCCCAGGAGTTCGCAGTGCGCGATCCCGATGCCACCGAGAACCTGGAAAATGGCATCCAGGTGCGGGCGTTCGACACCCAGGCGCACCTGGAGCGGCGGAGCGCGAACTCGGTTTCGTTCGGGGCCTACATTCGAGTGCGGTACACCTTGATCCACGCCCAATGGCAGAAGGTGATTGTCTACAACCCGGTGACCGGCGAGCTCGGAGCCGAGATTCTCCAGGCGCTGAACATCGGCCAGCGGGTTCCGCTGGGGGCCTTCGTGTTCTCGGCCTACTTCAACATGGACCTCACGATCTACTTCGGCCTCACCAACACGGGTTTCAGCTTCCCCCGCTTCTGCATTGAGCTGGCCTACGGTGCTGAGATCACCGGCTTCGACGGCTTTGCCTATGCAGCCAGCTTCTGCGTCGGCGGAGGATGGGTCGCCTACGGCACTGCATCGACCGTGTCCAGCGGCCAGATGGATGGCGGCGACTGTGCGAGCGTCACGCCGCTGGGAATGCAAGACGGTCTGCTGTTCGGCGAAGTGCAGCAAAATCGCTGCTGCCCGCAGCCGATTTCTGTGGCTATGAGCGGAAGGACTTTCACCGGTTTCTCGTTCGGCAAGAACTTCAGCGTCAGCGACCCAGCAGCAGCGACCACTTCGTCAGCGGTGACTCAGTGCCCCTGCACCGTGCAAGTGGATCCGGCTACCCTGACGCCGTCGCAGCCATCGTCCATCAACGCCTACGTGCAGAACGACAGCGATCAGGTCGCAACCTACAACTGGACGGTGCAGAAGACGTCTGGAACCACCGGCGTTCAATTCTCGCCGTCGAGCGGAACTGTGACCGTCAACCCTCACAAAGTGGCAGCGTTCGCTGTTTCCGTGTCGCTGCCGAGCGGCGCTCCGGCCCCGGACACTCCGGAGTTCAGCTTCTCGGTGACCAACACCGGGTGCCAGTCCGCCACCACAGCCTCAGCCTGCGTCTACCCGGACAACGAGACATCCACTTTCGAGGGTTGGTGGACGGTCGAGCCCTCGGACGTAGCCTGTTTCAAAGGCAACTTGGCTCCCTCGAGCACGAGCTTCTCGGGCCGGAGAGTCACCGAGGGAAATCCCAACTCCGGGATTGGTAGCTTCGACAACTGCTACTACACAGGAAGCGTCTATCCAAACTACGCGATGGAAAACATCTCGGGCGGGAACTGGCAGATCGTGTCGGGCAATCGATACAACGAGTCCGACTTGATTGGCTTCAAGTGCACGAAGCCGCCGAATCAACAATGCAGCTTCGATACCTACTACCTGCAGCGGCACCCCACAGGCTGCAGTGTTGGTACCACCCAGACTATGCATATGTCGTGCGTCAACAGTGCGACTCCGGACTTCTCGCACTCGCTTGCCTACCAACACAACGTGCTTCTCATCGAGGCGACCCCCAATGGTACGCGGATCACACGAGATGGAACTGCGAGCCCGTTGCACTGACACACAGAACAGCGATTGAAATGAAAGGAACCGATATGAACGCTCCTAGGAGCTGGACGACACTGAAGCGATGTGGTTTCGGCTCGCTGCCTGTGGTTGTGCTGATGGCTGGGCAACCGGTCCTCGCCCAGCTCGAAACAGGCCCGGCGCCCGAGCCCCGAATTGCCGTGGAGGACCCGCGCCCTCTCTCGGCGGCAGCAACCGAGCTGGAGAAGCGGTTCGGCGTGGTGGTCACCTACGAGGATGCGCCCTGGATTGCGCAGCGAGATCTGGCGGACGTCACGGCTGAGCTTGTGCGAAGAAACGGTGCCGGCCAGCCGCCGCCACCGCAGCCGGTGATGGTTCCGCGGTCCGGTCGCCTCGAACTCCGATATTCGCTCGAGGCGGTAGCCGGCCAGCCCACGGACCCCGCACAACTGGCCGCCGAGTTGGTGGCACAGCACGAGGCTTCCGGCAACCCCGGCCGCTTCCGCGTGGAGCAGGCCGAGGGCTTCCTCCACTTGATTCCAACGCAGGTGCAGAAGGACGACGGCAGCTGGATGGAGGTTCAGTCGCCACTCTCGGTTCTCGTCACTCTGCCGGATGAAGAGAGATCGATCGACCAGGCGATGGATCTCATCCTCGAACAGGTGAACCGTGCTGCCAAAGAGAAGGTCGTTTGGGGGTTCTATCCACTGAACCTCTTCGTTCAGACTCGAGTGAGAGTGGCTGCGAAGGCTCTTCCCGCTCGGGATGTGATGCGCGAGCTCCTACAGCTGGCTCCTTACCGATTCACCTGGAAAATGAACTTCGACCCGATGAGCAGGCAGTACTTCCTGAGTTTTGTGGCACTTCCCGGTAGCAACTGATCCCTTTCCTCCCATCCCCCCGCGCCAAGCGGCGCGGGGGGATCGTCTCGGTTTTCGCCAAGACGAGTCGAGTTCCACACCACTCCGCTCTGCTGTTCCGCGCAAGTTGCCCCATGTGTGCTCGAGTGCAGAAATAGGGCGCTGATCAAGTTCTGTGCGACAAACGTTGAGCTCCGGCGATCGATCTCGCGGCACGCTAAGAATCGCGATCGGTGAAAGAGTTTCTCCGCGAACAGCACATCCTCGTCCGGGGCATTCCGCCCTCACCCGTTGTTGGGAGGAACAACGGGACCTGCTTCTCGAAGCCACGGAGAGGATCCATGAGACGACCAAGCCACGGCAAGCGAGTGCTGTGGGGAGTGGCGGC
>CALMKX010000286.1 GCA_937867335.1 uncultured Acidobacteriota bacterium | reverse complement strand
CAGGCCGAGCAGGGCGAGCAGTGTGGTCGCGAGGCGATCGACGCTCGCGGCTTCCTGGGCGGCGGGCGCGATGCCCGGCCCGGCCGCCAGCCAGATTCCCTGCTTGCGGTGCCAGAGCCCGGCGGTCGCGGCTTCGTTGCCGGCGAGCTGCCGGGGCCGTCCCTCGCCCCAGGCGAAGCCGTGGTCCGAAGCCACCAGGAGCACGGCGCCGCGCTCGCGGGCGAGCTCCCGGTACTCCCCGAGCAGGCGGTCGATCTCCTGGAAGTAGCGCTCCGGCACGCTCGAGAAGCGGGCGAAGTCGGCCTCGGAGACGCCTGGCTGCCGCGGCGGGGCGAAGGGGGCGAAGAGATGCCCCGCGAGGTCCGTGCCCTCGAAATAGGCGAGCATCAAGTCCGGTTGGTCGCGTCGCCAAGCCTCCGTGGCCAGGAGGTGCACCGCGCGGGTCTCGAGGAGGATCCGCGCGAGGCCGGAGACGGGGCTCGCGAGGGGCTCCGGGGCAGCGAGGGCGGCCCGCTCCTCGGCGGCTGAAAGCCCGGGCAGGTAGGCACCGAGGTCCACCTGGGAGGCGGCCGCGGCGAGGCCCTGCTCGGCCCAGGCCTGGCGCTCTGGAGGAAAGACGGCTCCGGGAGGAGGCAGGAGCCCGGCTGTGGCCGAGAAGAGGCGGTCCGACACCAGGAGGCCATTCACCTTCTCGGCCGGGTACGTGGCCCAGAAGCCGAGCACGGCCACCTTCTTGCCCCGGCCGCTCGCCAGGTTCCAGATCGCCGGCACCCGGCGGTCCGCGCTGCCGATCGGCTCGCGCCGGCCGCTCGCCGGGTCCACCCGGGCGAAATCCAGGATGCCGTGCTCGAGGGGGCTCACTCCCGTTGCCATGGTGGTCCACACCAGGGGCGAGAGCATCGGCTCGAAAGACTCGAGCTCCCCGAAGCGGCCCTCGGCCTTGAGGGCTGCCAGGTGGGGCAGGGAACCGGCGGCGAGGTAGCGATCCAGCAGCTGCCAGTCGGCGCCGTCCAGCCCCACGAAGAGCACGGGGCGGCCGGTTGCAGGTGTCTTGGAAAAGGGAAGGCCAGGCCGGCAAGCCGGCAGGAGCAGCGAGAAGAGGAGAGCCCAGGCCGATCGACGGGCTCGAGGCAGGCGAATCACGGCGGGATTGTACCCAAGCCGAGTGCCGGCCCTCGAGCCCGAGGCTGGGCTTGCCGAGGCTACTGCTGGGTCAGGTTGCCCGTGGTGGCTCCGGGCGAGCCGTTGCCGGTGTTGCGATTGTTGCCGAAGGTGAGCAGGGCGCCGCTGTTGACGGCCTGCAGGCCGGTGCCGTTGTTCGTGATGGTGGAGTCCGACAGCCGCACCGTGGCGCCTAGACCGTCGGAGCGCACCCCGGCGCCGAGGTTGAAGGAGCTGGTCACCCGCTCGAGGTTGAACTCTACGGCGCCGGCCGTGACGATCGCCAGGAAGCCGTTGGTGGTGTTGCCGGAAGCCACACTATCGCGCACCGTGCCCTTGGAGTTCGACTCCGCACGCAGCCCGAACCGATTGTTGTTCATCTGCACGTCCTGGAAGTTGAACGTGGCCGAGCCCGCTGCGCCGGGCTTGATCAACACGCCGCCACCGCTCGCGCCGTTGTTGTTGCGCACCACGGTGTGGGTGACGAAGAGCTCGCTCGCTCCCGAGGGCTCGAAGTCGATGCCGGTCATGAAGTTGTTGATGGTGCAGTTCTCGATGTGCAGGCTGCCGCCGGCGAGGAACCTCACGCCGTTGAGGCCGGTGCCCAGGCCTTCGAAGGTCAGGCCGTAGAGGACGATGTTGTCGGTGGCGGCGGCGTTGATGATGATGCCGTTGGTGCCGGAAGCGAGCACCCCGGCTTCGTCGCTGTGAGCCACGATCGAGATCGACTTGGTGATGGTCAAAGCACCCACGCCGGCCGGGTCGAGGATGCTGATCTCGCCGCCGGCGGCGGTCTTCGAGATGGCGCCCGCGAGCGTCTTGCACGGAGCCGTGCGGCTGCAGGGGTTGGCATCGTCTCCCACGCCGGAGACCCACGTACGCGTCGCCTGGGCCTGGGCCGGTGAGCTGGTGACGACTGAGAACACGAGGAGGAGGGCGCAGAAAAAGACAAGAGATCGCAGGTTCATCGTTGGCTCCTTTGCGAGACAGCCCAAGGGTCTAGCCGACCTGGCCGTCCCGAGATGGCAGTTGAGGAGAGCAGGTTGTCATGGAACCTGCTTATCTTCGACCTTTTTGCAGGCTCTGTCTACTCCTGAGATCGAAGAGACTCCCAATCCACCTTGGGCGCCACTCGAGGAAGAGCGTTACCGCCCTTCGAACCGGCGCCGAAGAGTGCTCAGTTGGTGTGCAGGCGCCGGCCCTCCATGCCCCCGGCGACCGGCAGGACGGTTCCCGAGAGATGGCCAGCCAGGACATCCGAAGTGAGGAAGAGGATGGCCCAGGCGATGTCCTCCGGGGTGGCGACCTTGGCCAGGGCCATCGTGGAAGTGGCCCAGCCGACGATCGCGGGGTCCGCGAGCGCCTCGGCAGACATCGGAGTCGCCACCCAGCCCGGGCAGACGCAGTTCACCCGGCCACGCGGGGCCACGCGCACGATCTCGTTCTTGAGCGAACGGGTGAGGCCGTAGGAGAGGGCGGCCTTGGCCGCCGAGTAGTCGGCGTGGTTCTCCTCGCCGAAGATCGCAGCGGTCGAGCCCACCAGGACGATCGAGGCGGTCTCGCGGGGCGCGTCCATGAGGTGCTGCAAGTAGCCGCGGCAGGAGAGGAAAACGCTGTCCAGGTCGAGAGCCAGGGTCTCGTGCCAGCGCTCGAGGCTCATCCGGGCGAGCGGCACCGGTTCCCGGGGCCAGACGCCGGCATTGGCCACCAGGGCGTCCAGGCGGCCGAAGCGGTCGAAGACCTCACGGTACATCCGCTCCACGGCGGTTTCGTCGGCGAGGTCGGCCGCCACCACCAGGTGATCCCCCGCGGGCGACGGCTCGAACTCCCGGGCCAGGCGCTCGGCGGCTTCCTGCCCGCGGTGGTAGTGGAGGGCGACGCGCGCACCCTCGGCGGCGAAGGCGCGAGCCACGGCCTGGCCGATGCCGCCCGAGGCTCCAGTGAGCAGAACGGTGGTACCTCGTAGTCCGGTTTCCATCAGGGTTGTCCTTTCTGCTCCGGGCTCTGCTCGAGGCGAACCTGGCCCACCGGGGCCCGCAGCCAACGCAGGATCTCCCCGAGGCGCGGCGGCTTGCCGGTGGCGAGAATACCCACCCGGAAGATCTTGGCGCCGCCCCAGAGTGCGAGCGCGGCGGCGAGGGCCAGAAGCACGGTGGTCACGACGTATTCGAGCCAGGAGGGAGGGCCGGCCGCCCGGTTCATCATCACGAAGGGCGTGAACGGCGGGAAGTAGGAGAGGGCTCGCGCCAGAGAGCCGTTCGGGTCCTGGCTGATCGGCACCATGCCGAAGATCGGCACCATCAGCAAGAGAGTGATCGGGGTCATCAGATTCTGGGCCTCGCGCAGGGTGTTGCACACCGAGCCGATGGCCGCGAGCAGGGCAGCATAGAGCAAGTAGCCGAGCACGAAGTAGATCACGAACGAGCCGAGCAGCCGGGGATCACCGGCCACCACGCTGAGATTCACCGGCAGCTTGAACGAGAAGAGGAGCGGTACCAACCAGGCCACCCCCAGGAAGAAGCTCAGCCAGGCGCTGATCATGGTGAGGCCCGAGGCGGCGATGCCGAGGATCTTGCCGGTCAAGAGCTCGACCGGCGACACCGAGGAGAGCAGCACCTCCATGATGCGGTTGGACTTCTCTTCGATGGTCGAGGTCAGCAGCATATTGGCCACCAGGAAAACGGCGAACCACAGCAAGTAGGTGAAGGCCATCGGTGCCCATTGGCGGGCGCGATCGGCGGTCGCCACCTCTTCGATCTCACCTCCCTCGCCCACTTTGCGGGACTCGAAAGCCAGTGACTGCTGCACCCAGGCGGCCACTTCGGGGCTGATCTGCCGCTGCTCGAGGCGACGGTCGCGCACGGCGTCGTCCGCCAGGTCCGAGAACCAGCTGCGCAGGTCGCCGTCGGTCAGGTTCTTGGAGGCGTAGCGCACCGGCTCCAGGGAGCCGGCAGGGTCCGCCGGCACCACGAAGTAGGCGAAGAGCCGGCCGCTGGCCACCGCGCGGGCGAGTTCGGCTTCGACATCGCCATCGGCATGGGACCGCACGAAGCGTCCGCGGGCGAGTTCGAGCCCCAGCTCCGAAGCCTGGTCCGCCGAGAGGTCCCGATACCAGGCCGCCAGGGCAGGCAGCAGGGCGCTGATGCGAGTAGCCGCTTCGGCGGAGCCCAGCGCTGCCTCCAGTTGGCTGTCCTCGGCGTGGAGTCCGAAGGCCCGAGCCCCGAGCAGGGGCAAGAGCTTCGAGAGTCGTGGGTCTAAGCCCAGGGTGAGCGCCGCCTCCCTGGCGGCCTGAGGATCGCGGGTCGTGGCGGTGGGGAGCGAGGGTGTGGCCGGGGCCGCGGGGAAGGCGACAGCCAGCTCGGCGCCGAGAGCTCTCACCGGCTCCGGGAAAGCCTTGGCGCCGCCGGGCATCCGTTCGGCCCGCACGGCGGCGGCGAGCACTCGCTCGAGGTCCTTGGCGCCCGCGCGGGCTTCCACCGCCTCGGAGAGCCAGCCGGAGTGGTCCACCACGGCGTAATGCCGGGCGTCGCGGGCGCGGAAGAACAGCACCTGGATGCCGATGCTGAACACCAGCGCCACCGGCAGGGCCAGTATCCCGATCCAGAAAGTACGGGTGCGGAGGTTCTCGGTGAACTCCCGCCGCGCCACCAGAAGGGCCTTATGCAACATGCTGCTCTCCTCCCACGGCGCGAACGAAGATCTCGTGGAGAGACGGCTCGGAAAGGTCGAAACGGCGCACGCGGAGGCGCCCCACGACGGCAGCGAGGATGGTCTGCGGATCGACACCATCGGCCAGGAAGATCTCGGCCTGCTTGCCAGCGTCGTTGACGCGGGCCACTCCTGGCAGGGTGCGCAGGAAGCTGCCGTCGCCGTCGTAGTCGAGCAGGATGCCCCGGCCGGCCGACGCCCGCACCTGGGCGAGCGGGCCGTCGATCAGCTTCTTGCCACGGTGGATCAGCACGATGCCGTCGCAGAGCTTCTCGGCCTGCTCCATCATGTGGGTGGAGAAGATCACCGTGCGCCCCTGGCGCTTCATCTCGAGAATCAGCTGGCGCATCGCCTCGACGTTCACTGGGTCCAGGCCGGAGAACGGCTCGTCGAGGATCACCAGCTCGGGCTCGTGGAGCAAGGTGGCGAGAATCTGCGCCTTCTGGGCCATGCCCTTCGAGAGGGCTTCGCAGGGGGCGTTCACCCAGTCGCCCAGGCCGTAGGTGGCGAGCAGCTGCCGGGCGCGGGACTTCGCCTCGCCGGCGGAGAGGCCCTTGAGGCGGCCGAAGTAGGCCACCATGCTGCCCACCTTCATCTTCTTGTAGAGGCCGCGCTCCTCGGGAAGGTAGCCAAGCCGGTCCTTGACCGCCTCAGGTTGCTCGCTGCCCAGAACCGAAAGCCGGCCTTCGTCCGGGTAGAGGATGCTCATCACCATCCGCAGCGTGGTGGTCTTGCCGGCACCGTTCTGGCCCAGGAAACCGTAGAGAGTGCCGCGGGGAATCGAGAGCGAAAGGTGGTCGACCGCCAGGGTGGACCCGAAGCGCTTGGTCACACCCTCCAGGTACAGAGCAGGAGAAGTCATCGTGTCGCTCCTCAGAGCGACTCTATACGGCCGGAGTGTCGGAAGAGTTCCGGAGGTTAGCCAGGCCAGGACTGCGGACTTCGGCCTGCGTGCAAGACCGCCAGGATCAACCCTTCCTCGTTGTCCGTCGCGAAAAAGACCGCGTAGGGGAAGCGCCGCACCAAGGCACGCCGAACTCCTGAGCGTAGCTCCTGGTAGTGAAGAGGGCCGGCTACAACTCGCTCATAGGTGCTGCGCAGCTCCTCAAGGAACTCCAAGCCAAGCCCAGGCCTCTGGTTCTCGTACCACTCGAAGGCGGATTCGATTTCGAGGTCCGCCTCGGGAGTGGACCGGAGGCGGGTCAGAGTCACGACTTCTTCTGGGCCAGGCGATCGATCACTGCGAAGGCGGAGCGACTGCGAGCCGGCTGAGCCCGGCAGGCGGCCCATCGCTCCTGCGCAAGTTGGAGCTGCTCCTCGCTCACGGGAACCTCGGCCGGGTTGTCCGAGATCCGCTCCCACAGCGCCTGCAGGTAGCGGATCTGCTCGTCCTTGGTCAGCTCGGCGAAGCCGGGCGGTTCTGCGAGGGTCGTCGTTGCCATGGGAATTGCCTCGGTGGTAATGATACTCCCTGCGATCCCCGACCGAGGAGCCGCAAGAGCCCTCGGATCTCTGCCGCCCCCTCCTCATGCTAAGGTTCCCGGCCGGCCGACGGGCCTTCGGCATGGACAGCATCGAACCCACCAACCGACCGCTCTCGATCTTTCTCGAGGACCAGCTCTCCGAGGGGCCGCCGCTCGATCGGGCGCTCAGCCGGGCCGACGAGATGCTCGATTTCTCTCGTGGCCTCTACACGGGGGCCATGGGCCTGGGGCTGGTGGAGTACTTCCGCTCGGGGCTCCTGGCTCATCAAACGCTCTGCCGGCTGCTGGCCTGGCGTTTCGGCTCGGTGGCAGCCACTCCCAGCCTGCTCGACTTCGCGAGCGGCTTCGGCCGCACCACCCGCTTCCTGGTGCGCGAGCTCGCCCCGGAGCGCATCGCGATCACCGAGATCAAAGCCGACGCCGTGGAGTTCCAGCGGCAGCGCTTCGGCGTTCAGGCCTACCTCACCACCACCAGCCCCGAGTCCCTGCCCGAGGATCGGCAGTTCGGAGCGGTGTTCGCCGCCTCCTTCTTCACCCACCTGCCCGAGCGCACCTTCCGGCCCTGGCTCGAGCGGCTCTATCGGTTGGTAGACGACGGCTGCCTTTTCCTCTTCTCCACCATGGGTAAGGAACTCCTGCCCGCGGGGACGAGCCTGCCGCCGAGCGGCATCCACTTCGAGCGCGTGAGCGAGAGCGCGGTGCTCTCTCTCGACGACTACGGCACCGCCTGGGTGAGCGAGGACTTCGTGCGCGGCGCCCTGGCCGAGATCTCCGGCGGCAAGGCCACGGTGGCCCACCTGCCCCGCGGCCTCTGGCATTTCCAGGACCTCTACGTGGTGGTCAAGGGCCCGGCGGATCTTGCAGGCCTGCCCCGGGAGCGCGGGCCGATGGGCTACGTGGAAGCTTGCGGCCTCGAGGATTCGGGCGCCGTGCTGCGCCTGATCGGCTGGACCGCCGACCCGAGCTCGCCCGAGGTACCACGGGTGGAGGCGACCCTGAACGGCGGGCCGGCCGGGAGCGCCGAGCTCGGGCCACGGCGCACGGACACTGCTTCGGTGGGTTTGGCCGAGGCCCGCTCCTTCGAAGTGCGGCTCCGCGCCGAGCGTGGCCTCTTCGAGCCGGACGACGTGGTGCTGGTGAAGGCCATCGACCGCGGCGGGCGCGAGCTGGTGCTGATGGCGGCCGCGGTGGAGACGATCGTGCTCTACACCAAGAACGACACCGCCTTGGCCGGGCGCATGGCCCGCCTCGAAGCCGAGCTCGACGGCCTGCGCGACGCGAGCGCCAAGGAGATCGCCCGCCTCCGGGCCCGCATCGCCTGGATGGAGGCCAGCCGCTTCTGGCGGCTGCGCGAGACCTGGACCGCCTGGAAGCGCCGGCTGGGCCTGCGTGTGCCCGAGCCGCCCGCGTAGGCCGGCGGTTCCAGAACTGTTACCGCAATTCGACTGACCTCGTTACCCCCCGCTCTCTAGGCTTGCGGGCGATCAACGGCGGCTGCGGGCCCTCTGCCCGCGGCCGGTGCGGAGCCCGTGGCCATGTCGATTGCTCTCGAAGGTCTGACCAAGCGGTATCAGGGTCACCCGGTGGTGGCCAACCTCTCGCTCGAGGTGGCGGACCGCGAGCTTCTGGTGCTCCTCGGCCCGAGCGGCAGCGGCAAGAGCACCCTGCTGCGGATGATCGCCGGGCTTTCGGAAGTGGACTCCGGCCGCATCCTGCTGCACGGCCGGGACGTAACGCATCTGTCGCCCCAGCGCCGGGGCGTGGGCTTCGTCTTCCAGAGCTACGCCCTGTTCCGCGGCATGAGCGTGGCCGAGAACGTGGAGTTTCCCCTGGCCATCCGCGGCGTGCGCAGGGCCGAGCGCCGCCGCCGGCGCGACGAGCTCCTTGAGCTGGTGGGCCTCGCGGGTCTCGCCGGGCGCATGCCCGCCCAGCTCTCCGGCGGCCAACAGCAGCGAGTAGCCCTCGCCCGGGCGCTCGCCCACCGGCCCGAGGTGCTGCTGCTCGACGAGCCCTTCGGTGCCCTCGACGCCCGCATCCGAGCCGAGCTGCGGCGCAGCATCCGGGCCATCCAGCGCGAGCTCGGCATCACCACCGTCTTCGTCACCCACGATCAGGAAGAGGCCTTCGAGCTCGCAGACCGGGTGGCGGTGCTGCATTTCGGCCGGCTGCTCGAGGTAGGCCCTCCCGAGGAGCTCTACCTGCACCCGGAGACCGAGTTCGTGGCGACCTTCTTGGGCACCGCCAACCTGATGGTGGGCGAGCTCTCGCCTTCGGGAGTACGGCTCGGGCCGCTCGAGCTGCCGCTCGCCACCCGCGCCGCGGCGGCCCCCGAGCCGCGGCGGGTGCAGGTGCTGTTCCGGCCGGAGGACGTGGCGGTGAAAGACTCCGCCGAAGCGCTCGACCATCCGGTCTTGGGCCAGGGGGTGGTGGAGCAGGTGACCTTCGTCGGCTCCACCGAGCGCCTGCGCCTGCGGGTGCCGCCCCTGCCGGGTGCCCGGGCGATCGCCCCGCCCGCGCCCTTCGGCGGCGACCATCTGGTGGTAGAGGCCAGCCGATCCCAGCACCAGGCTCGCCGCTACCCCCTCCTGCCGGGCGAGCCGGCCTGGGTGGGAGTGCGTCGTGTCCATGCCCTGGCCCATCCGGGGCTGGCCTTGCTCCTGGCGAGCGACGGTTCCGAGGAGGCCCAAGCCTCGCTGGCCCTGGCCGGCTGGATCGGCCGGCTGGCCCACGCCCGGGTCACCGTCGCCGTTTGCGGCGAGGACGAGCAAGGGCTCTCGGCCCGCCGTGAGGATGCCAAGGAGCAGCTGGGAAGCGGCCTCGGCGCCCTCGAGCTGGTGCCCAGGCCGGGCTCGGCTCTCGAGGCTCTCAGCGCGGAGGCGGACGAGCGCCTGCCGGACCTGGTGATCGCCGGAGCGGAGCCGGCCCATGCCGTGGCCGCGGCCGAGAGCCTGCTGGCGTCCGGCGAGCACCATCTGCTGTTGGCCTCGAGGTCCGGCCCGCTGCCGGCGCGGCTCTTGATCGCGGTCGCCGTGGGCGAGCCCGGCAAGGAGGATGTGCTGTTCGCCGGCCGTCTCGCCCGGCATCTGAGCGTGCCGGTCACGGTGCTGACGGTGCTCGCCGAGGCGGACGACAGCGACCTCGCCGTGCGCTTCCTGGCGGCGAGCGTTCGAACTCTCACCCGGATGGGCCTCGCCGCTTCCCCGCTGGTCCGCCGGGGAGCGCCGGCCGAGCAGATCCTGGCCGAAGTCGAGGCTGGGGACCCGGCTCTGGTGGTGCTCGGAGCTCCCCTGGCCAACCAGCGAGGCGAGCGCCGACTCTCCAGCGTGGCCGCCCGCGTGCTCGCCGAGGCCGGGCGGCCGGTGCTGATGGTGCGCTCCCACGAGGGCGCGGCCTGAGGCGGCCGGACTCTTTCTACCCCGTTTGCCAGGAGGTCTTGACCATGAAACAAGCCATCGCTGTCGCTCTGCTGGTGCTCGGTTTCGGCGCGTCGCCGCTGGTGGCCGACGATACCCAGGCGACCACAGAGCAGAAGCTCGAGGAGCTGGATCAGAAGGTTCGAGTGCTCGAGCGCAAGGCCGAACTCGAGAACGAGCAGGACCAAGAGAAGGCGCGGTCCACGGCGAGCGCCGCGGCCGGCAAGGAGGGCTTTTCCTTCAAGTCGGCGGACGGCGCCTTCCAGATCAAGCTCCGGGGTTACGTGCAACTCGACGCGCGCGCTTTCCTCGACGATCAGGAGCGCCCCGCTACCGATACCTTCGTGCTGCGCCGAGTGCGCCCGATCGTCGAGGGCACGCTCTTCTCCCGCTTCGACTTCCGCCTGATGCCCGACTTCGGAGCCGGCGCCACGGTGCTGCAGGACGCCTACCTCGAGGCTCGTTTCTCGCCTGCCTTGAAGTTGCGAGCGGGGAAGTTCAAAGCGCCTTTCGGCCTGGAGCGCTTGCAGTCGGCCACGGATCTGCTTTTCGTCGAGCGCGGTCAGCCCACCAGCCTGGCGCCCAACCGAGATCTCGGCCTCCAGCTCGGCGGCGACCTGGCCCACGAGAGGCTGAGCTATGCCTTGGCGGTGATGAACGGCGTGGTCGACGGTGGCTCAGCCGATGCCGACACCAACGACGCCAAGGAGCTGGTCGGGAGGGTTTTCTTCACTCCCTGGGCAGCCGACAAGGGCAGCCCGCTGGCCGGGCTGGGCTTCGGCCTGGCTGCCAGCAGCGGCCGGCAGAAGGGCTCGCCGACGAGCCCTGGGCTGCCCGCGTATCGCACTCTGGGCCAACAAACGCTGTTCAGCTACCGCTCGGATGCCACCGTCCCCAATACCGTGCTGGCCGATGGCCGCCATGAGCGGTTCTCTCCCCAGCTCTACTTCTCCCTCGGCCGGTTCGGCTTGCTGGCCGAGTCGGTGCGGTCCAGCCAGGAAGTGCGCCGGGCCGCCAGCACGGCTCGGCTCGGCCATCAGGCCCATCAGCTGGCGGTGTCGTTCGTCCTCGCCGGGGGCAAGGCCTCCTACAAGGGCGTCCCTCCGCAGAAGGTCTTCGATCCCGCGCAGGGAGGCTGGGGAGCCTTCGAGCTGGTGGCGCGCTGGAACCAGCTGTCGTTCGACCGCGACTCCTTCCCCACCTTCGCCAACCCGGCGAGCTCCGCCCGCAGGGCCGATTCCCTCGGGGTCGGTTTCAACTGGTACCTCACTCGAGGAGTGCGCCTGATGCTCGACTACGACCAGACCCGATTCGACGGCGGAGCCACGAACGGCGACCGCCCAGACGAAAAAGCCCTGTTCAGCCGCTTTCAGATCGCCTACTGAGAACCGCCGGCGACCCAACCCTTCTCCCAAGCCGAGGAAGCCATGAAAGCTCGTTTCGCTCTGCCCCTCTTCGCCGTCCTCTGGGCTCTCTGGGCTGGCTTCGCGCCGGCCGTGGCGGCTGAGCTGCATTTGCTCAACGTTTCGTATGACCCCACCCGGGAGCTCTATCAGGACCTCAACGCCGACTTCGCCCGCGACTGGCAGGCCCGCACGGGGGAGAAGGTGGTCATCGAGCAATCCCACGGCGGCTCGGGCAAGCAGGCTCGCTCGGTGATCGACGGCCTGCCGGCCGATGTGGTCACCCTGGCCCTGGCCTACGACGTGGACGCCATCTCCCGCGCCGGCCTGATCGCTCGCGACTGGCAGAAGCGCTTGCCGGCGAATAGCGCTCCCTACACTTCCACCATCGTGTTCCTGGTGCGCAAGGGCAATCCCAAGGGCATCAAGGATTGGGACGACCTGGTGCGCCCCGGCCTCTCGGTGGTGACCCCCAACCCCAAGACCTCCGGAGGGGCGCGCTGGAACTACCTGGCGGCCTGGGCGTTCGCCCTCGACCGCTACGGCCACGACGAGGCGAAGGCGCGAGATTTCGTGCGCCGCCTCTTCCAGAACGTGCCGATTCTCGACACCGGTGCCCGCGGCTCCACGATTACTTTCGTGGAGCGCGGCATCGGCGACGTGCTGCTCGCCTGGGAGAATGAGGCCCTCTACGCGGTCGCCACTCTCGGCCAGGGCAAGCTCGAGGTGGTGGCGCCGTCGCTGTCGATCCTCGCCGAGCCGAGCGTGGCGGTGGTGGACAAGGTGGCGGCCAAGCACGGCACCCAGAAGCTGGCCCAGGCGTACCTCGAGTATCTCTACTCGCCGGCCGGCCAGGAAACCGCCGCCCGCCACTACTACCGCCCGCGCCTGGCCGAGGTGGCGGCGAAGCACAAGGGGAGCTTTCCGGCGTTGCGGCTGGTGACCATCGACGAGATCTTCGGCGGCTGGGACCGTGCCCAGAAGACCCATTTCGACGAAGGCGGGGTGTTCGATCAGATCTCCGCGGGCGGGCGCTGAGCCATGGCGCGGGCGAGGCGCGATCGCGGCTCGGCCTTGCCGGGCTTCGGGCTCTCGATGGGGATTACGCTGTGCTTTCTCTCGCTCCTGGTGCTGATCCCCCTCGCCACCCTGGTGCTCAAGACCCTGTCGCTCTCCTGGGCCGAGATCCTGCGTACGCTCGGCTCGCCTCGCACCTTGGCGGCCTTCCGCCTGAGCCTCGGAGCGGCCTTCGCCGCGGCGGCGTTGAACCTGGTCTTCGGCCTGGTGGTGGCCTGGGTGCTCGAGCGTTACCGCTTCCCCGGCCGCCGCCTCATGGACGCCCTGGTGGACCTGCCCTTCGCCCTGCCCACGGCCGTGGCCGGCATCTCGCTCGCCTCCCTCTACTCGGCCAACGGCTGGCTGGGCCGTTGGCTCGAGCCGCTCGGCCTGAAGGTGGCCTATACCCCGCTCGGAATCGCTGTGGCGCTCACCTTCGTCAGCCTGCCCTTCGTGGTGCGCACGGTGCAGCCGGTGCTCGGAGAGCTCTCGCCGGAGGTGGAGGAGGCTGCGGCCAGCCTGGGTGCCGGGCGCTGGCGCACCTTCCGCTCGGTGCTGCTACCGGAGCTCGGCCCGGCCCTCGCCACCGGCTTCGCCCTGGCCTTCGCCCGCGCGCTCGGCGAGTACGGCTCGGTGATCTTCATCGCCGGCAACCTGCCCGGGAAGTCGGAAATCACGCCGCTTCTGATCATGATCCAGCTCGAGCAGTACAACTACGCGGCCGCCACCACCTTGGCGCTCGGCTTTCTGCTCGTGGCCTTCACCTTGCTCCTCGCGGTCAACGCCCTGGCCTTCCGGAGCGCCCGCCGGGCACCGGCGGCCCGCGGGGCGGCCGCCTAGGCCTTGCCATGGCCGGTGTTGCGCAGCTCTCTCCCGGCGCCCAGCGGCCGGCCCTCCGCGAGCCGCGACAGGTGCGTGGGCTGCTGATCGTCGCGGCGGTGGCGTTTCTCGCTCTGTTCCTCTGGCTGCCCCTGCTGGCGGTCTTCGCCAAGGCCTTCGAGGCCGGCGTGTCGGCCTATTGGGCGGCCATCCGGGACCCGTACGCTCTGGCGGCTCTGCAACTCACGCTCTTGACCGCCGCCCTGGTGGTGCCCGTGAACCTGGTCTTCGGCGTCGCCGCCGCCTGGGCCATCGCCCGCTTCCGCTTCCCGGGGCGAGGCTGGCTGATCACCCTGATCGACGTGCCGTTCTCGGTGTCGCCGGTGATCGCCGGCATGATGATGGTGCTTCTTTTCGGCGCCCAGGGCGTTTTCGGGCCGTGGCTGGCCAGCCACGAGCTGAAGATCGTCTTCGCCTTGCCGGGGATCGTGCTGGCTACGCTCTTCGTCACCCTGCCGCTGGTGGCCCGAGAGCTCATCCCGCTTCTGGCCGCCCAGGGGCAGGACGAGGAGGAGGCCGCCCTCACCCTGGGCGCTTCGAGCTGGCAGATGTTCTTCCGGATCACCCTGCCTAAGATCCGCTGGGGGCTCGCCTACGGGACGATCCTCACCAACGCCCGGGCCATGGGCGAGTTCGGAGCGGTTTCGGTGGTCTCGGGCCATATTCGCGGCCAGACCAACACTCTGCCGCTCCACGTCGAGATCCTCTACAACGAGTACCACTTCCAGGCAGCGTTCGCGGTGGCCTCGTTGCTGTCGCTCGCGGCCCTGGCCACGCTCGCCGCCAAGAGCTGGGTGGAGGCCCGCGCGCACCGGCGCGGAGAGCGCTTGGGGTAATCTCGAGAAATCGCCGGCTCTGCCCGAGCCTCCAGGGACCATGCGCTTCCGGCTCAGCACCCTGCTGATCGCCCTCAATGTGGGGCTGATCCTCGCCGCCGTGGCCGCGGTCTCGGTGGTGGCGGCTGGTCTGCTCGGCCAGCAGGGCCACGAGCAGGCGTTGGCGCGAGTGGAGCTCGCGGCCGTGAGTGCTAGGGAGGCGCTCGCCAGGGCCGAGGAGGACGTGGTGGCCAAGGCGCGGCTGCTCTCCGAGCGGCCCACCGCCGAGCGACTATTGCGTTCCCGTTCCTCCACTGAGCTCGAGAGCTTCCTTTCGCGCTTCGCCGTGGCCGCTCGGCTCAGCGTCTGCGCCGTCACGCTCGGCGGCCACCCCTTCGCCGCGAACGGCTCGCCCTTGCCCGAGCTCTCCGGACTGCAAACCCTCTCAGGTCGAGCGATGCTGGTGAGCGGGCCCGCCGGGGCTCCCATCCTCCTGGCGGGCGCTCCGTTCGCCTCTCTCCCCGAGGCCCGGGCGCTTGCCGGCCTGGCGATCGACGGCCCGTTCGCCGAGCGTCTGGCCGACCAGGTGGGCTTGCCGGTGGCGATCTGGAGCTCCGAGCACCTCGCCCCGGGCGATCCCCGCGAGGCCCTCCGCCAGCGGGCCCGGGAAAGCTCGGCGCCGGTGGCCGGTCGGCTGGATGGCCTGGCCCAGTATGTGGCCGTGGCGCCCTACCTGGGTGAGGGTGGCAAGGTCTCCCTCTTGGTCGAGACTTCGCTGCCGACGTCCGAAGTCCGCGGTTCGGTGGCGCATTTCCTGCGCCGGCTGGGCGAGCTGGCTCTGGTGGCCACCGCGGTCTCGGCGTTGTCCGGGCTGCTTCTCGCCCGGCGGGTGACGCGCCCGATCGGCGAGCTGCGAGAGGCCGCCGAGCGCGCCGGGCGAGGCGACCTCGCAACGCCGATTCCCCGCGCCTCGGGAGCGGAGACTGCCACTCTCGCCGCCACCATGGAGGAGATGAGACGGCGCCTGCTCGCCACCACGGCCGAGCTCAAGCGCCGCCAGGCGGAGGCCGAGGCCATTCTCGGAGGGATTCGCGAGGGCGTCTTCGCGGTGGATCGCGAGCGCCGCGTGCGCTACTTGAACCCCCAGGCGGCTCGGCTGCTGGGCGTGCGCCAGGAGGAGGCCCTGGGTCGCTTCTGCGGCGATCTGCTGAACCCGCGCCGCGCCGACGGCACTCGGCCCTGCGACGAGGCCTGCCCGATCGTCCATGCGCGCTTCCGAGGGCCCACCGAAGCGGTCGAGCACCTCGAGCTCGAGAGCGGTGAGCGGCGGGCGGTGGTGGTGGTGAGCGCTCCGCCCGGCGCGGATGCGGTGTCTGCCGACGACCGCCAATTCCAGGTGCTGCGCGACGAAACCGAGCTCGAAGCCACCCGCCGCCTGCGTGACGCGGTGGTGGCGAACGTCTCCCACGAGTTCAAGACCCCGCTCGCCGCGCAGCTGGCCTCGATCGAGCTGCTGGCGAGCAGCCTGTCGGAGACCCGCCATCCCGAAGCCCTGGAGCTGGTGGGCTCGCTCGAGCGCGGCACGCTGCGTCTCACCCAGTTGGTGGACAACCTGCTCGAAAGCGTGCGCATCGAGGCCGGCCAGCTCTCGATCCGCCGCCAGACGGTGGCGCTCGACGAGGTGATCGAAGAGGCCGTGGAGCTCACCTCGCCGCTCCTCGCCCAGCGCGAGCAGCAGCTCGAAGTGGAGCTACCCTATCCACTGCCGCCGGTGGTGGGCGACCCTCCTCGACTGGCCCAGGTCTTCGTCAACTTGCTCGCCAACGCCAACAAATACGCCCCGGTCGGCTCCACCATCCGGCTGCGGGGCGAGCTGGCCGGCGCGACCATCTCGCTCTGGGTGGAGGACCAAGGCCCCGGCCTGCCGCCGGGAGGAGAGACCGCCGTCTTCGAGCGCTTCTTCCGCTCGCCGGGCGAAGAGCCGGGCGAGACCGGCATGGGCCTGGGGCTCGCCATCGTCAAGTCGATCGTGGAGCGCCACGGCGGCACCGTGGCCGCCGAGCAGCACACCGGAGGCAGCCGCTTTCGCGTGCGGCTGCCGGTGCTGGAGGCCGCGTGAAGCTGCTGGTGGTGGACGACGACGCCGACCTGCGAGCGTTGATCGCCTTCGCCCTGCGCCAGGCCGGCTTCCTGGTGGTCGAGGCGGCGGACGGCCAGGCCGCCCTGGAGGTGTTCGAGCGTGAGGAGCCGGCGCTCTTGATCCTCGACGTGAACTTGCCCCGGCTCGACGGCTTCGAGGTTTGCCGCCGCCTGCGGGCGGTTTCGAAGGTGCCGATCCTCTTCCTCACCGTGCGCGGCAGCGAGGAGGATCTGGTGCAGGGCCTGGACCTCGGCGCGGACGACTTCCTCACCAAGCCGTTCAGCCCCCGCACCCTCCTCGCCCGGGTGCGGGCCCTGCTGCGCCGCGCGGGCTTCGTGGGCGAGAGCCGACCCGCCGCGGGCGACTTCAGCCTCGATCCGGATTCCCAGAGCGTGGCCCTGAAAGGCGGCTCAGCGCTGCGCCTCACTCGCCTCGAGTACCGCCTGCTGCAATTCCTGCTCGCCCACGCCGGCAGGCCCCTGCCCCCCGAGCGCCTGCTCTCCCACGTCTGGGGCTACCGGGGTCGCGGCGACCGCCAGCTCTTGAAACAGCTGGTGCATCGCCTGCGCCAGAAGCTCGAGGCGGACCCCGCCCGCCCCCGCTACCTGCTCACCGTGCCCGGCGTGGGCTACCAGCTGGAAGCCTCAGGAGGAGGGGACGCAGCTCTGAGCGGCGAAGACTGACCGAGCCGGAGAAGCGGAGCTCATCCGCCACCGCCCGGGCTTCGTAGTTGTTGTGCAACCACAAACCCGCTTCGCCTCGTCTCGAGGCGAGCTTTGGAGGATCGAACATGGTGAGGAGAACGATTGCCGCTTGGGTGCTCGCTGCCGGCGCTGCCACGGGCGCTTGGGCCGCCGACGCGCCGCAACCCCAGCTCTACTTGATCCACCAGGAGACGCCGAAGATCGACCGCCTGGGCGAGTACGAGTCGACCAGCCGGGATTTCCTCCGCTTCCTGGACGCCCATCGGACTGCCATCCCGCACTTGCGCTTCATCACCTTCGAGACCGAAGAGCATGAGTTCCTGTTCGTAGGCGAGATCCCCAACCTGGCCGGTGTGGACGCCATCAACCAGGACTTCGGCGCCGTGGTCCAGGGTCCGGACGGCGCTCAGTTCCAGGATCTCTACAGCAAGGGCATGGCCACCGTGGAGAAGGTGGTGGAGTGGGTGGTCGAGGAAGAGCCAGCCCTTTCCTACCGGCCGGCGACGCCCCGGCTGAAGCCGGAGGAAGCCGTGGTGGCCCGCTACGCGGTGTACCACATCCAGCCCGGCAAGGAGCAGGAGGCCGAGGCCGTGCTGCAGGAGATCGCCGCTCTCGCGAAGAGCAAGAGCCTCGCAGACGGCTACACCGTCTACAAGACCGTGCTCGGGCAGGACACGCCCACCTACGCGGTCCGGGTCGACGGCCGCTCGCCGAGCGACCTGCACACGGCCCGGGAGAAGAACGCCGCGCAGCTAGGAGAGGGAGTGGAGAAGTCGATCACCCACTTGCGCTCCCTCTGCCGCAAGTACGAGGTGTTCTACACCCAGGTGCGGCCGGATCTGTCCCTGCTGCGCCGGGCGGGCGAGTAACCCGCGACGAGGCTCAGCCGGAGAGGCGGCGCACCGTCAGCGAGATCGGCAGGCCCACGCAGAGCATGTGGATGACGATGCCGATGGTGACGCCGGTGACGGTGTAGGTCAGCTTGTGGGGGTAGGCCGAGAGCGGGAGCACCACCCGCTGCATGAAGAGCCAGACCGCCACGCCGTAGGCGAGGCCGGCGAGGATCGGCTTCTCGCGCAGGAAGCTCATGCGCCGGCTCGCCAGGTAGAAGACCGCAGCGGCCCCGGTGGCGATCACGAACTGGAGCAGCAGCCCCAGGGCCGCCGTGGCCGCGCCACCCTGGTAAGACTCCGCGCCGAGGAGCCCGCTGGCGATGGACTGCAGGATGCGCACCGGATTTGCACCCCGTAGGCCGTAGACCAGGAAGGCCGCCAGGATGTCGCAGGCGCCGCCGGCCAGGCCGGCGAGGAGGATGGTGCGCAGGGGACGAGGTGGTTCCATCGGCGTCGCTCCTTCGATCAGCTCGACTTCAGTTCACCCAGGGGCCCCGCTTGCCCTTGCCGCCGTCGATCACCTTCAGGCCACGCCGCCGCTTGAGCCAGGCCAGCCGCAGCTCGAGCCAGCGCTGGCGCAGCCCAAGGCCGAGCCGTCGCGGCAATTGCCGTGCTCGGCCCGGGGAGAGCACGGCCCAGGTTAGGCCCACGGCCACGCAGAGGCCGAGCAAGCCGGCCAAGTCCTTGCTCCACAGGAAGCCGACGAAGCCGAGCAGGATCTCGACCCCCAAGAACCAGCCGGCGCGGACTGGCACCACGAAGAAGAGCAGCAGGGTGGCCGTGCTGTAGAGGCTGGCGAAAGCGGCCACGAGGATCACCAGGAGGATCTGCTGGCCCTGGATGAGGAGAAAAGGCACGCGCTCCGGCCAGAGGCTGCTACTGGCCAGCAGCCACTCGACCAGCAGAGCCGCCCCTCCGGCCACCAGGCTCACGCCGAGGATCAAACGCCAGAATCGCCTGCGGCCGAGCCGGGCGAAGACGTCGCGCCCGAACCAGATCAAGACCAGCACCGACAGCAGGAACCAGAGGCTCGGCCCGCCGAAACCCACGAACGGGTAGGTAGCGAGCCGCCACACCGAGCCGTCGCGAAGGACCTGCCAGGAGAGCCGCAGCGGCGCCAGCCAGCCGGCGGTGCTGCTGAAGAACTGCAGGCAGAAGGTGAGGAAGACGAAGCCCGCCAGGGCCAGGATGTCCCAGGGAATCGGCCCGCGAGAAAAGCCGCCCATCGAGACCATGGTGCGCCGCTCGTACATGGAGGCATTGTACGGGAGGGCGAAGGCACAGTTGTCTGGGCCGCTCTGTCCCGTTCGAGCCTCCGAGCCGCACCTAGACTTTTTACCTCTTCTCCCCAAGAATGGGCCGACGAGGCCGAGCGGCGGTGAGTGGGCTGCTTGGACGAAGATCTTACCCCCGGAGAGCAGCGCCAGGGATTCGCGTTCCAGGAACCCAGTCCAGGAGCCAACCAACCGCCATGCCGCCGATCGCCTCGCGAGCGAGGCTGATGCCCTCCTCGCCGATTCGCAAGCTGGCGCCGCTCGCCGATGAGGCGCGGCGGCGCGGCATCCAAGTGCACCATCTGAACATCGGCCAGCCGGATCTGCCGACCCCGCCGATGCTGCTCGATACCTTCCGGAAACAGGAGCTTTCCGTGCTGGCCTACGGCCACTCCGCCGGCCTGCCGGAGTACCGTGAGGCCCTCGCTCGCTACTACCGCAGCCACGGCATCGACGTCACGAGCCAGGAGGTGATGGTCACCACCGGGGGTAGCGAGGCGATCCTCTTCGCCCTCCTGGCCGTGACCGACCCGGGTGATGAGGTGGTGGTGCCCGAGCCGTTCTACACCAACTACAACGGCTTCGCGGTGGAGGCCGGAGTGAAGGTGGTGCCGGTCACCAGCGATCCGGACGAGGGCTATTGCCTGCCGAGCGCGGCGGAGATCATGGCCGCTTTGTCCCCGCGCACCAAGGCCATCCTGCTCTGCAACCCGAGCAACCCTACCGGCTGGGTCTACACCTGGGAGGAGCTGGCGCGGCTCAAGGAGCTGGCCCGCTCCCACGATCTCTTCCTGATCTCCGACGAGGCGTATCGCGAGTTCGTCTACGACGGCACCGAGCATCACTCCCTGATGCATCTGGCCGGGGTGGAAGACCGCGCGATCGTGGTGGACAGCATCTCCAAGCGCTTCAACGCCTGTGGCGCTCGGGTGGGGGCTCTGGTGACCAAGAACAGCGAGGTGCTGGACAGCGCCCTGCGCTTCGGCCAGGCGCGGCTGTGCCCGCCCACCTTCGAGCAGCTCGCCGCCACGGCCGCCCTCGGCCTGCCCCAGGAGTACTTCGATTCGGTGCGCGACGAGTATCGCCAGCGGCGGGATGTGGCCTTCGCCGCCCTCGAGGAGATGCCCGGCGTGGTGGCGCATCGCCCCCGCGGCGCGTTCTACACCATGGTGCGGCTGCCGGTGGTCGACGCGGACGCTTTCTGCAGCTGGCTGTTGCGGGATTTCTCCTCGGGCGGAGAGACCGTGATGCTCGCGCCCGGCAACGGTTTCTACGCCAACCCGGGCCTCGGCAAACAAGAGGTACGGCTGGCCTTCGTGATCAACCAGGACGCCACCCGCCGCGCGATGGAAATCCTCGCCGAAGCCCTCGAGAAGTACCCCGGCCGGGCCACCGACTAGAAGCCTCGCCTCCCTCGCCCGCCGCCTTGACGGCGGAGCCTCTCTTCTATATTCTTACCAAGATCCCAAGGTACCAAAGTATCTAGTTCTGTGGTCTCGACCCTCTGCCCGACAGCTGTGCCTTTGACTTCGAGACTCTGAGACCGTGCCCTCGACCGGTGGGGATGGGCCACCGGTGTGGATCGAGCCGAGGCCAGGATGCGAAGCGCCCCTTCGCCCTGACGCCTAGGAAGTCTGTCCATTCCCGAGGTAGATCGCCAGGCTCGCTCTTCCAGGGAGGTCCCATGCTCGGTACGTACCTTCGCGGGCAGCTGATCTTCAAGGCCCACCAGTACTGGATGTACGGCTTCGGATTGGTGCTTTTCTCGCTGGGAGTGAAGTGCTTCATCGACGCCAGGCTGGGCACCGACCCCCTGGCCGTGCTCGAGATCGGCCTCGACAACTTCCACCAACAGGGCATCGGTTTCTCCTCGATGCTGATCTCGATCGCTTTTCTGTCCTGGTGGACGGTGTGGAACCTGAAGATCCCGCCCTTGACGCCGTTCGTCAGCACCGTGGCCGTCGGCTACTTGATCGACCTGTGGAACCACCTGCGTCTGGAGCGCTTCGGGATCGAGGCCTTGCCCGCGCTGCCGATCCAGGTCCGGGGCGAGGTGATCAGCCTCAGCGGTGTCGGGCTGGACGTGGTGGCCCTGCTGGCCTGCTCCTACGCCTCCGCGCTGATCATCATGAGCGGCATCGGCATCCGCATCATGGATCTAGTGGCCTTGACCATGATGGAGCGATGGGGGTGGTCCTTCTTCCGCTCCAAGATGGTCCTCGAGGTGGGCCTCTTTCTTTCCGGCTGGGCCCTTGGCGGGCCGATGGGGTTCACCACCCTTGCCTTCCTCTTCCTGGTCGGCCCGTTCATCCAGCCCTTCATGTGGGCCAACGCGAAGTACCTGAACCTTCCCAACCATGGCGTCAAGGGGCAGCTGCAAGCGGCCTAGGGCGACGCAAGCAGGCTCGACGAGGCCTGAAACATCCCGGGCGCAGGCGCGTTCTTCGCTCTGGGATGCCCATGCCAGCCACTCGATACGCACTGTGCCAGTCCTTCTTCGTCTCCCTCCTCCTGCTCGGGTTGCTGATGCCCCCTCCTGCGCAGGCGGCCACGCTGGCGCTCGAGCGCTCCTCCTTCGACCTGCCCGGGCCGCCGGTGATGATCCTGCCGGTGGATCTCAACGCGGACGGCCGCCTGGACCTGGCGGTGGTCGTGGTGGCCACCAGCTGGCAGGAGATCGGCATCACCGAGACCTCCAAGCTCGACGACGTCGAAGGCCTGGTGGAGGTGATGACGGTGGTGCCCGCCCTGCTCGACCGCCGGGAGCTGCGGGCTTTTCTCCGTGAGCCCTCCGGGTACCGAGCCCTCGAGCCCCTCGAGCTGCCGCCGGGCGTGCTGACAGTGGAGAAAGGGCCGCCGGCCGAGCCTCTGCTGGCCCTGACGGACGAGGGAATTTCCACCATCAAGCTCGATGCCGAGGGCAAGCTCCAGCTCGAGGCGATCGTCGCGGACCCGCCCGTGATCGCCGGCTCTGGCCAGTTGATCTCCGGCCTCGGCCTGGCCCAGGACCTCGACGGCGACGGCACTCCGGACTTTCTGCTCCCCGGCCGGGACGGCCTCGCGATCTACCTCGCCCAGGGCGGCGCGCTTTCGCGCCAGCCGGCGGCTCGGCTCAGCTTGCCGCTGGACGAGCGTCTCCCCGGCGAAGCGGCCCACTACCGGGAGCGGTTGGTCCGGCACTATCCCTTGCCTTTGGTGATGGACTTCGACGGGGACCGCAAGCCGGATCTGCTGGTGCGCAATTTCCAGCGTGAGTGGAACCAGTTCCAGCTGCTCCGGAGCCTCGGCGGGGGCCGCTTCGCCAAGCCGCAGAGCCCCCTCGGAGACCGGCCCCGGGAGGCCAAGCCCAGGGTGGTGTTCGTGGGCGACCTCGACGGCGACGGTCGTGCCGAGCTGGTGACCCAGACCGAGCCTCCCGAGCCCGAGGACGACTCGCTCAAGAAGAGCCTCGAGGCGGCGAGACGCCCCAAGTCCACTCTCGAGGTCCACCGCCTGAGCCCGGATCTGCAGATGGTTCCGAGCCCCTCCACGCGCTTCGACATCGAGGGTTACGCCATGGCCGGGGACGGTGATATCCGCCTGCCGGGCGGCTTCCAAGACCTGAACGGCGATGGTCGACTCGATCTCGTGGCGATCAACCTCGACTTCTCACTCTTCGAGGCCGTTCGCGTGCTCGCGGCCAAGCGCATCAAGCTCGGCCTGGACTTCAACCTCTGGTGCCAGCAGGCGGACGGCAGCTTCCGGCCGGTCAAAGGGCTCGACCTCTCGGGGCAGTTCACGCTCAATTTCAGTAGCCTCCACGTGGGCCAGCTCTCGCTCTTCGCCGGCGATTTCGACGGTGATGGGCGGGCCGATTTCGTGCAGATGGGGCGAGGCAAGCGCGTGACGCTCCATCTCGGCCGGGCGGATTGCTCCTACCCCTCGGCGCCGGATTACTCGATCGACCTTGCGGAGCCGATCGCCGATCTGAGCCTGGTGAAGGTGGAAGATCTCAACGGCGACCATCGTGCGGACCTCGCCATCGTCCAACCCGGGGCCCGGAGCGAGGATGGCACCACCTCGCCGGTGCGCCTCGAGCTCTACCTCTCGGGAGGCCAGCGTTGAGAAGGCTCCTGTTGATGATCGTTCTGGCCTGGGCCGCCTCTCCGGCTGCCCGAGCGGAGTCGGCGCCGGTCTCGCCCGAGCCGCTCCCGCCCGGCCTCTCCCACCGTCGCGACGCCCAGGGAGAGCTCTTCGACGCGGTGCTGCCGGGCCCGGTGGTGAGTGCGCTGGTGGTGCCGAAACCCGACGGCGAAAGCACGCTCTTCCTGCTCTCGAGGCCCGCCGGGCAGGTGGACGGGCCGCGTTCCCTCTACCGGCTGAGCCTCGGCGGAGAAGGCCGGCTCGAACGCCTGCGCGAGGGGCTTCCCGAAGCCGGCAAGGCCCTGGCCGCGCTCGACCTCGACGGCGACGGCGTGCCCGAGCTGCTGCTCGGCACCCTGGGCCAGCTCTACTCCCTGGGCCGGATCGACCGCCTCGACGAGGGCAAACCCCTCGTCACCCTGCTCGACCGGCCCGACTTCGATCTGCGCTCGACCGAGCCGCAGTCACTGCGTGTGGCCAGGGCGGACCGGCCCTGGCTCGCGGCGGCGGAGGCCGGCACGCTTCGCCTCTACCGTGCGGACGGCAAGGGCGGGCTGGCGCTCTGGACGCGGTTCGACCTGCCAGTCTCGGCCCATCGGGAAGCGACCGGCCTGGCTCTGGTGTCGCCGCCGGTGGTCCCTCTCGAAGCTGCCGGGCAGGCCGGGGCGAGCTTCGCGGTAGGCCCGGAGGAGCATGGCAAGCGCCGCCTGCGCTCGGTGCTCCTGCGCACCGAGGCCGGCGGGGAGCCGGCCCTGCGCTCCGAGTCCTGGGGGCTGCTGCCGGGCCTCGAGACGGTGGAGCAGAGCTGGATTCTCGAGATCGGCGGCAAGCCGGTGCTGTTCGTAGCCGCGCAATCCGCCGCCGAGCTCAGCCTGTTCGAGAACCAGCAGCTCCGGGTGTTCCCCTGGCGGGAGGATCGCACCCGCGGAGGCAAGCCACCGCTTCTGGCCTATGCCACTCCTTTCGAGCGCTGGCACGACCTCGACCTCGCCGCGACCGACCTCGACGGCGACGGCCGGGAGGATTTGATCCTGCTCTGCCCCAAGGGACTGCTGGGCAAGGAGCTCGGCCTCGAGATGCTTCCCGGCCTGGGCGGTGGCCGCTTTCTGGCGAAGCCCCGCCGCTCGTCGGTGGACCCCGTTCCGGAGCTCTACCGCTTCGTAGCCGACGTCGATGGGGACCAGGTGCCGGATTTCGTCGCCTTCGACGGCGGAGTGCTCGCCCTCTACCCCGGCGCTCGCCGCGGGGATCGGGTGATCGAGAAGAAGCCCTCGGCTTCCGTGGCCCTGCCCTCGCCGGGCCGGGCCGGCAAGCGCTCGGTGACGGTTTCCGCGGGAACCTCGGGAGCCGAGGCGCGCTCCCAGGCGACCCCGGGCTACCAGGAGATCGAGGCCTTGGACCTCGATCACGACGGCCGCCGCGAGGTTCTGCTCCTGGGCACGGCCGAAGGAGAGGCCGGGCGGCTGCTGATCTGGAAGCCGCCGGCGCCGCGCCCCTGAAGCCGGCGGGGGCAGCTCAGCCGTAGCGAGCCCGCGTCTCGTGGACGGTGTCGATCGGCATGAACGGGTTGATCACCCGCACCTGGCCGTAGAACCGCTCGTGCTCGAAATCCTCCGAGAGGATCGAGTCCAGCTCGTAGTGCTCGGCATAGGCGAGCAGATGGGCATCCGGCCAGGAAAGGCCGTAGGTGAGCCCGCGCAGGGCGAGGCGCAGCATCTCGTCGCAGGGATGGAGCACGGGCAGCTCCACCATCAACTCCTCGGCCTCGCGCACCGCCAGCTCCCGGCTCAGCAGGGGCCCGCCGCCCGGCAGATCGGCCTGGGGCTGGGTGGCCACGGCCAGGAACTCCACGATCGCCTGATGAGGCAGGAAGAGGATCTCCTGGGCCAAGCCCATGCGCAGCACCCGGCTCGCCAGGGCCTGCTTGTCCCGGTCTCGAGGATCGTAGCGGCGCAGCAGGATACTAGTGTCGACCAGAGTAGCCACGTTGGTAGAGCTCCTCTCGACGGAAGCGGCGCTTGGCCGGCGGCTCGGCGGGCTGCCAATCCTTCTGGGCCTCCTCGATTCGCGCCGTGGCGGCATCGAAGAGGCGGAGCCGCTCCTCCACGGAGAGCTGCCGCCGCCGGCGCATGGGAATGACGATCCGAATCGAGTCGCTCGCCGGCTCGAACTGGATCTCGTCCCCCGGCTTCAGTCCATAGCGCTCCGCCAGCGCCTTGGGCAAAGTCACCTGCAGCTTGCTGGTGATCTTGGACATGATCCTTACTCTAGCAAGGATTCTGTCCTTGTCAAGGCAAGGGCGACTGCAAGGAAGAGCTGCGAGAGTCCGGCGCGGATCTCCGTTCTAGCCGCCGAGCGGGATGCTCAGCTGCTGGGGCTTGGCCTTGCGCGGAGCGGATTCGAGATCGAGCAAGGCCTTCTTGACGTCGAGGCCGCCGCCGAAGCCGGTCAGGGAGCCGTTGGCGCCGATGACGCGGTGGCAGGGGACCACGATCGGGATGGGGTTGGCGCCGTTGGCGGCGCCCACGGCACGGCTGGCGTTGGGCCAGCCGATCTCGCGAGCGATCTCGCCGTAGCTGCGGGTCTCGCCGTAGGGGATGCGGGTGAGCGCCTGCCACACCTGCTGCTGGAAGGGTGTGCCGAGAGGTGCGAGACGAAGATCGAACTCGTGCCTCTTGCCGGCGAAGTATTCCTCGAGCTGCTGCACCAGGGGAGCGGTGCGCTCGGCGTCCGGTACCAGACGGATACCCCGGGCCTCGAAGCGCTGGCGGCGGCTGCGCTCGGCGCTGCCGGTGGCGGCGAAGTCGATCGCCACCACGGCGCCGGCTTCGTCGACGATGCAGAAGAGCGGGCCGCAGGGCGCGGAGTAGGTGTGGGTGTAGTAGGTGGTCATGCCTCCTCCAGGGTCTGCCAGAGGTGGAAGGTGGCGAAGCTGCGGAAGGGCGCGAAGCGGGCCATCAGCCGGCGGGTTTCTTGAGCGTCCGGTCGGTGATCGAGGGCGAAGAAGCGTGCCAGGGCCTTGGTGAGGCCGGCGTCGCCCACCGGCGCGCAATCGGCGAAGGAGAAGGCGCGCATCAGCAGGTAGCGGGCGGACCACTCGCCCAGGCCGCGCTGAGCGAGCAGAGTGCGCTCGGCGCGGGTGGCCGAGCCGCGGGCCAGGGCGCCGAGGTCCAGGCGGCCGCTGGCCACTTCGGCCGCCAGGCCCAGCAAGTACTCGGCCTTGCGCCCGGAGAACTGGCCGGCCAGCAGGAACTCGAGGGGAATCGCCGCCACTTCGTCGGCAGCGGGGGCGGCCCAGAGGCCGTGGCCCACCTCGCGCCCGGCGTGGGTCACCACGCGGCGGAAGAGCTTGAAGGCAAAGGCCAGGTTCACTTGCTGGCCCACCACCACCCAGACGATCGCCTCGAACGGGCTCAGGGTCTGCGGGATCCGCAACCCGGTGCGTTCGGCGCGCACCAGCGGGGCGAGTTCCGGGTCCCGGCGAAGCCAGGTCTCGAAGGGCCGTGGGTCCTGCTCGAGGCCGAGGCGGCGCAGCAGCAGCCCGTGGGCCACCAGGGCGTTGAGGTCGTGGGGCTCCCCAGCCGCTTCCAGCCGCACCCGGGCCCGGCCGGGCAGGAGCTCCACTTCCAGGCGCCCGGGCCCACCGGCGAGCCAGG
>CALMKX010000285.1 GCA_937867335.1 uncultured Acidobacteriota bacterium | reverse complement strand
CGCTCGAGCTGCCCGCCGACCGCCCTCGCCGGGCCTTCGCCCGCCGGCGTGGGGCGGTGGTGAGCTGCGAGCTGCCGGCGGACCTGGCGGCGGAGCTCGCGAGTGCGGGAAGGCGGTCGGGAGCGACGGTCTTCATGACTTTGCTGGCCGCCTACGGGATGCTGCTGTCCCGGTGGAGCGGGCGATCCGACGTGCGGGTGGGTGTGCCGATCGCCAACCGCGGCCGGCGCGAGCTCGAAGGCCTGGTGGGCTTCTTCGTCAACACCCAGGTCTACCCCATGAGCGTCCGCGGGCAGGGCGGCTTCGCCGAGCTGCTGAGCCAGGTGCGGGGCCTCGCCCTCAGCGCCTACAGCCACCAGGACGTCCCCTTCGAGCGGCTGGTCGAAGAGCTCCAGCCGCGCCGGGACCTCAGCCATCCGCCCCTCTTCCAGGTGATGTTCTCCCTCCACTCGGCGGCCAGCCGAGAGCCGGAGGCGCTGGCCCTGGGGGAGGTGGAGGCGCGGCCTCTCGGCACCGCGACCGGCACCGCCAAATTCGATTGGACGCTGTCCACCGCCCAGCACGGCGAGCGCCTGTGGGCGGCGCTCGAGTACCGGGCGGACCTGTTCGACTGCACCAGCGCGCGACGCGCCCTGGACGCCTTCCAGCGGCTGCTCGGAGCCGCTCTCGCCGAGCCCGAGCGGCCCCTCGGGCAGCTGCCCCTGCTCGGCCCGGCCGAGCGCCAGCAGCTGCTCCGGGAATGGAACGACCGCCACTCGGAGTACGGCCGGGAGCACTCCCTCCTCGTGCCCTGGGCCCGGCAGCTCGAGGCGCGGGCGGAGGCCGTGGCGGTGGTGGAAGGCGACGAGCATTGGAGCCGGCAGGCGCTCAACGCCTGGAGCGGCGAGCTCGCCGCAAGGCTGCGCGAGCACGGGGTGCGGGCGGGAGACTTCGTGGGCCTGATGGGCCAGGGGGCGTCGCATCAGGCCGCCGGGAGCCTGGGCATCCTCATGGCGGGGGCGGCCTACGTGCCGCTCGACCCTGGCTACCCGGCGCAGCGCCTGGGCTTCCAGGTAGCCGACGCCGGCCTCGAGATAGTGCTCGCCTCGCCGGCCCTTTCCTCCTTCGTGCCGCCCTGGCTCCGCCAAATGCCCATCCCCTGCACCGGCAGGCCGAGCGCCGTCGCTCCTCCGGAGCTGGGAGGCAGCGCGGCGGCCTACGTGATCTACACCTCGGGCTCGACCGGCCAGCCGAAGGGGGTGGTGGTGAGCCACCGCGGCGTGGCGAGGCTGGTGCTCGAGAACGGCTACGGCAGCCTGGGGCCGGATCTGCGGATCTCCCAGGGCTCCACTCCCACCTTCGATGGCGCCACTTTCGAGGTTTGGGGCGCCCTGCTCAACGGCAGCCGCCTGGTGGGCCTCGAGCGCAACACCCTGCTCGACCCGGCGGAGCTGGTCGCCTGGGTCGATCGCGAAGCCATCGACCTCCTCTTCCTCACCACGGCTGCTTTCCACCAGTCGGCCCGGGCTGGGCTCGCCGGGCTCGCGCGACGGCTGCCTCACCTCTACTTCGGCGGCGAGGCGGTCGACCCCGAGCTGGCGCGGAAAGCTCTCGCCGAGGGCTCGGTGGAGGTGCTGGTCAACGCCTACGGGCCCACCGAGATCACCACCTACGGCACCACCTGGCCGATTCAGGCGTTGCCCGCGGACGCGATCTCGGTGCCGATCGGCCGGCCGATCGGCAACACCAGCTGCATGGTGGTGGGCTCGGCCGGTGAGCTCCAGCCCGTGGGTGTGCCCGGCGAGCTCTGGCAGGGCGGCGACGGCGTGGCCCTGGGCTACTGGAACCGGCCGGGGCTGACGGCCTGGCGTTTCGTGCCCGACCCTCACGAGCCCCGGCCCGGCGCCCGCGCCTACCGCAGCGGCGACCGCGTCCGCTGGCTCGCCTCGGGGGATCTCGAGTTCCTGGGTCGGGCGGACGATCAGGTAAAGATCCGCGGTTTCCGCATCGAGCCGGGAGAGGTGGAGGTGGCCCTGCGCGACCAGCCCGGGGTGGAAGACGCCGCAGTACTGGTGTGGCAGGGCGAGGGCGGGGATCGCCGGCTGGTGGCCTACGTGGCCGGAGCTGTGGAGCGCGAAGCCCTGCAGCAGGGCCTGGCAGCCCGGCTGCCTGCCTACATGCTGCCCAGCGCGATCACCGTGCTGCCGGCGCTGCCGCGCCTGCCCACCACCAAGCTCGATCGCCAGGCGCTGCCCGCGCCACAATGGGGAGGCGGTACCGAAGCCGCCGGCGAGCCCAATCTGCTCGAAGAGCTGATCTCCGGCGTGTTCGCGGCCGTTCTGGCACTGGATTCGGTGGCCACCGGCGAGGACTTTTTCCAGCTCGGCGGGCATTCCCTGAGCGCCACCCGGGTGATCAGCCGGCTGCGGGAGGCACTGGGCCAGGAGCTGCCGCTGCGCTGGCTCTTCGAGGCGCCCACTCCCGCAGGCCTCGCCTCGCGGATCGAGCGCGCCGGCCTCGCCAGCCTGCGGCGGCTGGAGCCGATTCCGCGCGAAGCCCCGCTCGAAGGGGCGCCGCTCTCCTTCGGCCAGGAGCGTCTGTGGTTCTTGCAGCACTTGCAGCCCCAGGACGCCTCCTACAACGTGCCGCTCGCCCTCGAGCTGGCCGGGCCGCTGGTTCCCGCAGCGCTCGCGGTGGCGCTCGAAGAGACCGTGCGGCGCCACGAGGTGCTGCGCACCGTCTACCCCTTGGCCGAAGGGCAGCCGAGCCAGCGGGTCTGCCCGGCGGCGCGGCCGCCCCTCGCCTGGCTCGACCTCAGCGCTCTGCCACGAGCCGAGGCCGAGGCCGAGGGCCGACGCCGGCTGGCGATCGCGGCCGCGCGGCCTTTCGACCTCGAGCGCGGGCCGGTTCTGCGCGTGCAGCTATGCCGCCTGGCTGCCGAAGAGCACTGGCTGCTGGTGAACCTCCACCACATCGCCTGCGACGCCTGGTCCCTGGGCTTGATGGCCGGTGAACTCTCCCGGCTCTACGCCTGGGCGAGCGGCACCCTCGAGGAGCCGCCGCTGCCGGAGCCGGAGCTCCAATACCGGGACTTCGCCCTCTGGCAGCGCCGCTGGCTGGTCGGCGAGCAGCTGGAGCGCCACTCCGAGCGGGTGGACCTGGACGAGGACGCCGCCGAGAAGGGCGGCTACGAGACCTTCATGCTCAAGGAGATCCACGAGCAGCCCGCCGCCCTGTGGGACACCATCGGCG
>CALMKX010000284.1 GCA_937867335.1 uncultured Acidobacteriota bacterium | reverse complement strand
CGAGCCGGCGGCCGTCTCGATCACCAGGCCGTCGGCCCGGCGGTTCACCGCCTGGACCCGCGCGCCGGTGAGGATCGTCGCCCCGCTCGCGGCCAGCCGGCGGGCGTAGGCCTCGGCCACCTTGGGGTAGCTCACCACCCCGGTCTGCGCCACCCACAGCCCGGCCACGCCACAGGCGGCGGGCTCGCGCTCGGCGAGCTCGCTCGGCCCCAGGCGCTCGAGGTCGGAAAGCCCGTTGGCCCGCCCCCGGCGCTCGAGCTCGTCGAGCATCGGCAGCTGCTCGGGTCGGGTGGCCACCACCAGTTTGCCGGAGCGGCGGTAGGGGATGCCCTCTTCGTCGCAGAAGCGGTAGAGCGCCTCCCGCCCTTCGGCGCAGGTGGCGGCCTTGAGCGAGCCCGGCCGGTAGTAGAGACCGGCGTGGATCACCCCGCTGTTGTGGCCGGTCTGGTGGGCCCCGAGCCGATCTTCCGCCTCGAGCAGGAGGAGCGAGACCCGATAGCGCTCGGCGACCGCGAGCGCCGTGGCGAGGCCCACGATGCCGCCGCCCACCACCACCAGATCGTGCCGGGAAGTTTCTGCCATTTACGCCTCGAATTCTCTTGACTTACGCCTTATTTATGACTACTCTTTGCCCATCCCACCTCGGGACCCGCGACCGCCGAAACCTCCTCCCCCCAGGCGCACAGCGGGCGCGGGATCTCGAGGCGGGGAGTCGCGAAGCACCGTCGTGAGAGGGGCCACAGCCGTGGACGTGTCGATCGGGAAGGGCACAGGCAGCAGACAGGCAACCAGCAGGCACAACGAGAAGCAGCCGTGATCGAGCCGATCGCACGTGTGGGTATCGCAGCGGAAAGTCATCTTGGGTCGCCGGCCGGGGAGGTCCATTACACCCCTGCCCTCGAGCCTCCCCGGCCGGCGCTCAAGCTCTTGTTGGAAACTCTACCCCAGCCTCTGCGCTCACGGGTGAGGATCGGGGCCCGCAGCCAGCTTGCTGCCGGCAGCCGCCCGGCCGACCCGCAGACCGTTCTGCCCACCGCCCAGCCGGCGCTCGACACCCTGCTGTGCGGGGGCCTGCCCCGGGGAGCCCTCTGCGAGCTCGACGGCCGCTTCTCGAGCGGGCGCTTCTCGCTGGTGCTCGCCGTGCTCGCCGCGGCTACCGGAGTGGGTGAGGCCGCCGCTCTGATCGACCTCGGCGACAGCCTGGATCCACGTGCCGCGGCCACCGCCGGGGTGGATCTCAAGCGCCTGCTGTGGGTTCGCCCGCGCCGCACCCAGGAAGCCTTGATGGCCGCCGAGGCCGTGTTGGGCAGCGGCTTTCCCTGTGTGGTGGTGGACCTCGGCCTGCCGCCGCTCGCCGGTGGCAAGGGCCAGGAGGGGCATTGGCTGCGCCTCGCTCGGGCGGCCCGGGATCAGGAAGCGTCCGTGCTGGTGTCGAGCCCCTACCGCCTCACCGGGCCGGCGGCCACGGTGGTGCTGGCGGCCGAGCGGGCTCAGGCCCGCTGGTGCGGTCCCCAGCCCTGGCTGGCCGAGCTGGGTGTGGGCCTGAGCCTTTGCCGGCACCGGGGCCGGGCCCCCGGCGGCCAGGCCCGACTGCGCTGGCAGGCCATGGCCGGCACCACGGCCACCCTCGACGAACCCTCGTTGCTCCCGGTCCGGCAGCCGGCTCCCGTGGTGGCGAATCGGCCCGGGGTCGCCCGGCTGCGCCGCCAGCCTCGCACCACCGTCGGCTGGCGACCGCGAGGCAATGCCGGCGTGGCTCTGGCAGCCGTCGCCGCGGGAGGCTGAGCGCTTGCTCGTTCGGCATCATGAGCAGCCGGCTCGCCTGCATCGCGGTACCGCTCTTCCCGCTCGCAGCGCGGCTGCGCAGCGAGCCGGATCTTGCCCGGGAGGCGCTGGCCATCTTCGACGGCAACGGCCCCACGGCCCACCTGGTGGCAGCCACCCGCAACGCCCGGCGGGCCGGCCTCAAGGCAGGTCTCACCCTGGCCCAGGCCCGAGCCCTGCTACCCAAGCTGGTGGCGCGGCCACGCGATGCGGACTGCGAGAGCTCGGCCCAAGAAGCGCTGGTGGAGATGGCGGAGAGCTTCTCCCCCCGGGTGGAGGATGCCGGTGAGGGGGTAGCCTACGCGGACCTCGATGGCCTCGAGCGGCTGTATGCAAGCCCTGCCTCGGCTGGCTCGGAGGCCGCGGCAGGAGGCTTCGAACGGCAGCTCGGCCTCGCCGTGCTGGCCGCGGGGGAGCGCATCGCCCTGCCGGTGCGGGTGGGCATCGCCTCGAGCAAACTCGCGGCCCGGCTGGCGGCGGAAGCGCCGTCCTCGCCCACGCTGGTGCCGTCCGGCGAGGAGGCGGCCTTCCTCGCTCCGCTGCCGCTCGGCTATCTGGCCCCGGAGATCCGGGTGGCGGCGATGCTCGAGAGCTGGGGCATCCGTTCGCTCGGCGAGCTCGCCCGCCTGCCCGCCGCCGAGGTGAGGAGTCGCCTCGGAGCTGCCGGAGAGCGTCTGCACAGCCTGGCCCGCGGCATCGACCACCAGCCCCTGCTGCCCCGGCAGGTGCCGCCGAGCTTCAGCGAGGCGATGAGCCTGGACTGGCCGCTGGTCTCTCTCGAGCCCTTCCTCTACCTCGGCCGGGCAGCCCTCGACCGGCTCTGCCAGCGGCTCGAGGCCCAGGGCCTGGCGGCCCGGAGACTGGAGCTCGCCCTGCGCCTCGAGCCCGAGGGGCACTACCAGCGCACCCTCGAGCTGCCCGCGCCCACCCGCGACGCCCGTACGCTGACCACCCTGGTGCGGCTGGAGCTCGAGGCCCGCCCCCCCGGCGCTGCCGTGGTGGCCTTCAGCTTCACCGCCCACCCGGATCGCCCGCGACAGGCCCAGCTGCACCTCTTCGGCCCGCCGGAGCTCTCCCCGGATCGCCTGGCCACCACCATCGCCCATCTCTTCACCCTGCTCGGAGCGGATCGCGTGGGCTCGCCGGCCCTGGTAGATGCCCATCGCCCGGAGCGCTTCGCCCTGGTGCCCTACGATCCGCCTCCCGCTCCGCCGGTTCGGCGGGCTCCGCGCAAAGGCCTCGGCCTCTTGACCGTGCGAGTCCTGCGACCGCCGGTGCCGCTCGAGGTGCTCGCCGGCGGCGCCCCCAGCCAACTGGTGGCCGAGCCGAGCGGCGGTGCCGATCCTCGCCAGGCCTTGGCCGAGCTCAAGCTGCTCTCGATCGCCTCCACGGTGGTCGCCGCCAGTCGCAAGCAGCCCCGGATCACCGGGCGGGTGCGGGTGGCGGCCGGCCCCTGGGGGCTCGAGGAGGAATGGTGGAACGAACAGCCGGTGGCCCGCGACTACTGGGATGTCGAGCTCGAAGGGGGTGGCATCTACCGCATCTACCGCGACCGCCAGAGCGCCGAGTGGTTCGCCGATGGGGTGTACGACTGAGCCCCTGCGCCGCACCTGCCAGGCGATAGACTCCCCGGATGCGCAACGGTCTGCCTTTGATCGACCTCCATCGCCATCTCGACGGCAATCTGCGGCTCGGCACGGTGTTGGATCTCGCCCGGGAGCATGGGCTCTCGCTCCCGGCCTGGGAGCCGGAGGAGCTGCGGCCTCATGTCCAGGTGATGAGCCGGGAGCCGGATCTCCTGGGCTTTCTCGCCAAGTTCGCCCTGCTCAAGCGAGTGCTGGTGGATTACGACGCCGTACGGCGGATCGCGCGCGAGAACCTCGAGGATGCGGTGGCGGAGGGCATCGACTACATCGAGCTGCGCTTCTCGCCCTACTTCATGGCCGAGGAGCACAAGTTGGACCCGTTCGGGGTGGTAGAAGCCTGCTGCGACGCCCTGGAAGAGGCCCGCGACTTGCCCGTGCTGGCCCGACTGATTGTGATCATTTCGCGGCACTACGGTCCCGAAGTGGGGGAGATCGAGCTCGAAACCGCTCTCGCCCACCGGCATCGCGGAGTGGTGGCCCTCGACCTCGCCGGGGACGAGGCGAATTTCCCGGGCGAGCTCTTCGTGCGCCACTTCGCCCGCGCCCGCGACGGCGGCCTGCGCCTGGTGGCCCATGCCGGCGAGGCCTCCGGGGCCTCGAGCGTCGGTCAGGCGGTCCTCGAGCTGGGAGCCGAGCGCATCGGCCACGGCGTTCGAGCCGTGGAGGATCCGGCTGTGCTCGAACTCCTGGCGGAGCGGCGGATCGCCCTCGAATGCTGCCCCACCAGCAACCTGCAGACTTCCACCGTGCCGGATCTCTCCCGCCACCCGCTGCCCTTCTTCCTGCAGAGCGGCCAGCTCGTCACCCTCAACACGGACGACCCTTCGATTTCCGGCATCGACCTCGCCCACGAGTACCGCGTGGCCCGAGAAGAGCTGGGCCTCAGCGAAGAGGAGCTCGCCCAGCTGCAGAGAAACGCCCTCGAGGCGGCGTTTCTCACCCCCGAGGAGCGGCGTCGCCTGCTCGCGTCCCCAGGCTAGACGCCGGCCTACCCCCGCACGTGGCCGGCCCTCTCCTTGCGGGTATGGCTGCCGGATCACCCCCGAGCCAGACTCGCTCAGGATCGGAAGAAAGGGGGAGAGCGATGCGATTCATGCAATCCAGGAAAGCGCTGCGGTGGCTGGCCCTGGTGGTGGCCGTGGGCTTTGCCGGCATCGGAGTGGCGGCTTTGGCCCAGGAAGCCAGCAAACAGGAGTTGGCCGCTCGAGGCAAGGTGGTGTACCGCGTTTACTGCTCCAACTGCCATGGTGCCTCGGCCAAGGGCGACGGGCCGCTGACCAAGATCCTCAAGAGCAAGCCCGCGGACCTGACCACGATCGTGGAGCGCAACAAGGGAACCTTCCCGGCCGAGGCCGTGCTCCAGCGCATCGACGGCCGCACCGCGGTTCCGGCTCACGGCAGCGGTGATATGCCCGTGTGGGGCCTCTCCTTCCAGAACCCGGAGAAGCTCGGCGACCAGGAACCGGACGTCCAGGCCAAGCTCGCCCAGTTGGTGGCGTTCCTCGAGAGCATCCAGGCTCCGGCCAAGCCGTAAAGCCGGCCGGCTCAGACGGGAACGCGGGTCCAGAAGACCAGATCGGTGACCGCCGGGGTCCCGCCCAGGGAGCGCACCAAGAGGGCGATCTGACCCCGGTGGTACCAGGAGTGGCCGAAGAGCTGGGTGAGGACGTCCTCGATCTGGTTCCGATAGCGCTTGCCGTCGAGCGCGGTGTACTCGAAGTTCCGATCGAGCTCGGCGGGCTCGAGCTTCGCCAGGTAGCCATCCCAGGCCGTGTGCATGGCGCCGAAGCGTGAAGCGAGGTCGGCGAGGGGCACACCCGCGGGGAAGATGTCCGTGGGCCCCTCGGCAGCGATTCCGAAGCGAAACAGCCACAGCCACCTCGCCGCCACCAGGTGAGCGGCGAGGTCGAGGGCCTTCTGATAGTTCGGATTCTCGAGACCTTCGGGAGGAACGGTGCCAAGGGAGCTGAGCACCTTCCGATGACTGTCCTTCTCGTAATCGAACCAGCGGCGGAAGCGATCGATCCTGTCCATGCCGGGATCCTACCGCTTCCGCCGCGCAACCGACTTAGAACCGAGGCGGTGGCTCGGTTGCTTCTGGAGCCTCGACTTCCTCGTCGCTCAGGCCCCCGGGCACGCCACCCGAGACTCCTCCGGGTACCCCGCCCTCGATGCCGCCGGGGACTCCACCCCGAGCTCCACCTCGAACTCCTCGAGGAGGCGGTGGGGCCGGCCGGCCGCGGCTTGCGCCGGGGTGGGCGCGCTCGAGCTCTCGCTGGGAGCGCTCGATCTGCTCCTCGGCTCGGGCGGTAGCCTTCTCGAGCTGAGCCCGAATGCGCTCGAGACTGGCCTTGAGCTCCGCCTTCTGGGCTTCGGTGAGGTTGGCGATCTCCCCCCGAAGCCCTTCCTCCCGGAGGTTCTGGCGCAGAGCGCGCTCGATCTCCCGTTGCGCCTGAACCATCGCGGCGCGGGCCTGGCGCTCGATCTCGGCGACGCTCGCGGCGAATTCGGCGTGCCGGCGGTCGAGCTCGGCCCTGGTGGCCCTGGCCGCTTCTCGCTCCATCTCTCCGGCTTCGATACCCCAGCTCTGGCGCTGCTGCTCGATCGTCCGTCGGGCGTCGGCCAGGGCCTTCTCCGCCTCTCGACGCTCGTCCTCGGGGACGCGGCTCAGCCACTCGGGGTCTCTCGCCAGGGCACGCCGCGCATCCTCGAGAGCCCGCTCGGCGATGCAACCCGCCGGATCCTGCCCGTCGGCGCAAGGGGCGTGCCGGCGCCGGGGCGGGAGCGGAGCCTCAGGCGG
>CALMKX010000283.1 GCA_937867335.1 uncultured Acidobacteriota bacterium | reverse complement strand
GTGGCGGCCCGGGTGGTGGCGCCGCCGGGCCCGCTGCTGGCCTACCTGCTGCCGGGGCCGCTGCGCCAGGTGCTGCTCAATCTGCTGATCAACGCGGCCCAGGCTTGCCCGCCGGGCAGCTCGGTCGAGGTGAGCCTGGTGGAGAAAGGGGCCTCGGTGCTCCTGCTGGTGGAGGACGACGGCCCCGGCGTGCCGGCCGAGCTCGAGAGCTCGCTCTTCGAGCCCTTTTCCACCGCCCGGCGAGAGGGCACGGGCCTCGGCCTGGCCATCTGCCGCCGGCTGGTCTCGGAGATGGGCGGTTCGATCGCCTACCAGCGTCGAGAGCCGCGGGGCAGCCGCTTCTGGGTCGAGCTGCCCAGGCGGGGGCGAGGCCCGGCGGCCTGAGCGAAGCTGGCGCGAGCCTTGCGACAGGGCACGGCAGGCCCCTGCGGCCTGGACAGGAGCCGACCCGCGTGCAAGCCTTGCCGGTGATGAGCGAAAACGCCTCGATTCACGTTCTCCTGGTAGAAGACGACGAAGGTGGCCGGCGCTCGATCGAGCGGTATCTGCGCGACGTCGGCCTCGAGGTGACGGCCGTGGCCGACGCCGAAACCGCCGAGGCCCTGGTGGCCGAGGGGGATTTCTCGGTGCTGCTTTCCGACCTCAGGCTGCCGGGGATGGACGGCATCGAGCTGATCCGCCGGGTGAAGGCGCGGGCCCCGAGCTGCCCCTGCCTGATGATCACCGCCCACGGCGATGTGCAGAGCGCCGTGGCCGCCATGCGCGCCGGCGCCACGCACTTCGTGGAGAAGCCCCTGAGCCCGGCCCTGCTGCTCGAGCTGATCCACGACGCCTACGAAAAGCACGCCCTGCGGCTCGAGGTGGATCACCTGCGCCGCCAACTCGAGGAGCGCTACGGCTTCGACAACCTGATCGGCTCCTCGCCGGCCATGCGCGCCGTCTTCGAGCGGATCCGCCTCGCCGCTCCCACCTCCTCCACCGTGCTCATCACCGGCGAATCCGGCACCGGCAAGGAGGTGGTGGCCCGGGCCCTCCATCTCAACAGCCAGCGGAAGGCCGGCCCGTTCATCGCCGTGAACTGCGCGGCCCTGCCCGAGAGCCTGGTGGAAAGCGAGCTCTTCGGCCACGAAAAGGGTGCCTTCACCGGCGCCCTGGCCACCCGGCGCGGCTTTTTCGAGGCCGCCGAGAAGGGCACGCTCTTCATCGACGAGATCGGCGACCTGCCGCTCGCCCTGCAACCCAAGCTGCTGCGCGCCCTCGAGCAGAGGGCGATCAACCGGGTGGGCTCAACCCGCGAGGTACCGGTGGACGTGCGCATCATCGCCGCCACCCACCAGAACCTCGAGGCGATGGTGAAAGAGGGCCGGTTCCGGGCCGACCTCTACTTCCGCCTGGCGGTGGTGCGCCTCGAGCTGCCGCCGCTGCGCAGGCGCCGGGAGGACATCCGCCTGCTGGTAGCTACGTTTCTCGAGCAGCAGGCGGCGGGCTCCGGCCGTCCGGCCTTCGAGATCAGCCCCGAGGCGCTCGACGCCCTCGAGAGCTACAGCTGGCCGGGCAACGTGCGGGAACTGAAGAACGTGGTGGAGTCCCTGGTGGTACTCAACACCAGCGGCCGGATCGACCTCGAGGATCTGCCGGCCTCGGTGTTGCGGGGGGAAGAGCCGGAGGGCGAAGAGGAGCCCCTCGAGGCCGCCGAGGCTTCGGCGTTGCCGCCGCCGGGAGGAGGACGGCTGCCGACCCTCTTCGAGGTCGAGAAGCACACCATCCTCTCCACCTTGGACTCCTGCGGCGGCAACCGCACCCGCGCCGCCCAGGTGCTCGGAATCGGCCTGCGCACCATCCAGCGCAAGCTGCGGGAATACGGCTACAACTGAGGATCGAGCGGTTTTTTCGAACGCGCTGCCGACTCTCGGCACACTGCTTGCAATTGAGAGGGGATGGAAAGGAGGCGCGTGATGAGAAACCGTCTCTCCTCAGTTCGCGCTCATGGAGCCCTGGCGCTCCTGTTGTTGTCTCCGCTCTCCTTCGTGCCCGCCGCCCACGCCACAGAAAACGGCAACACTTCGTACCTGGAGGCCTACCAAGGTACCGTGGCCGGCCTCACCCATCGCCTTCCTCGCTTGATGTCGTCTTCGATCAAGGTTCGCATCAACCGCTTCAGCACCGAGGACGAAACTCAAACCATTTCTTCCCTGCTCGAAAAGAAGACCCCCGAGGCGCTGCAGAACTGGTTGGGGGATCGCCTGCTCGGCACCGTGCAGATCGGTGAGACTCTGCCCCAGCCGATCGCGGCGGCCTGGAGCTTCGAAGACGACGCCGGCCGGCATCTGGTGATCGTGGTGCCGCGGCCGATCTCGATTCGCGAAGTGTTCCAGAATCGGCGCTCGGTGGACTACCCCTACACCGTGGCCCAGCTGGACCTCGAAGCCGACGGCCACGGCAGCGGCGAGCTCAACGCCGCCGCCCGCCTGCGGATGGCCAAAGACGGCTCGATCGAGTTCAACCCCCTGGGAGTGATCCCCCTGCGCATCCTCAACCTGCGCCCTCTCGAAGGCTGAAGTGACCCCCCCCCGGCCCTCGGTGGGCCGGGGGGCTCCTGCCCAAGGGTCAGCCGCCAGGCTTCAGGGTCGAAGCCCCGCGGTCAAGGCTCGATGATGTTGAACCAGAAGGGGAACGTTTCGAGCAGGGCCATCAGGTCCTTCAGGTCCTGGGGGCTACCCACGACCGTGATGAGATTCTGGCTGAGCGCGCTGTCCAGGGAGAGCTCGCCGGTATTGAGCCGGTCGAAGGTGGTCTTGGTCATGCTGGCCTTGGTCACCCCCGCCTCGGTGAGGGGACCGCCGTGGTTGAGCACCGAGTTTTCCACGATCAGGCCGTAGGACCCCGTGTAGGTCGTGCCATTTTCGGCCTCGATGTCCGAGATTTCCACGTTCAACTTGAGGATCCGGTTCTTCGCCAGCGCGGCGTTGATGCGCACCGCCCAGTAGTCGAAGGTCATCTCCGGTGGCATGGCGCGAATGGTGTCCACACCGGCGGTGGCCATGCCTCCCTCCCCCGAGGGGGGGTTGCGCAGCTCGGCGGCTCCCACCAGATATTCGTTGCGCCAGGGGCCGCTTTCCGCCTGGTAGCCCATCTGCTCCAGGGCATCGGCCATCAGCAGCCTGGCTTGCCGATTGCCGGGGTTGGCGAACACCACGTGTTTGAGCACCTCGGCCACCCAGCGGTAGGCGTCCTTGTCGTTCTTGGCGTTCGCGAAGGTGGCGTAGGCCATCTCCAGCACCTTGGCCTCGCCGCCCATGTACTGCACGTAGCGCTGGCCTGCCTGCACCGGCGGCAGGTTGTTGAGGTCGCTCGGGTGGCCGCTGTACCAGCCCATGTAGCGCTGATACACCGCCCGCGAGTTGTGCCGCAAGGTGCCGTAGTAGCCGCGGTCAGGCCAGAACTCGTCGAGCGAAGGCGGCAGCTGGATCATCTCGGAGATCTCTTCGCCGGTGTAACCCTTGTTCATCAAGTTCACGGATTGGTCGTGGATGTACTTGTACAGGTCGCGCTGCTTCTTCAAGTAGTCCACGATCCTGTTGGGGTTCCCGGAGCTGGTCCAGATGGGCCAGTGGTGGCTCTGGAACTTCACCACCGCGCCTTTGGCAAAGAGCCTGATCGTCTCGTTGAGGAAGCCGGCCCACTTGAGCGGATCCCGCACCTGGGCACCGCGCAGGGTGAGCACGTTGTGCATGGTGTTGGTGGTGTTCTCGGCCATCCACAGGGCGCCCATCTGGGGGAAATAGGTGTTCATCTCCGCCGGGGCCTCGGTGCCCGGGGTAAGCTGAAACACCATGGTCACGCCGTCCACCGTGCGGTTCAGGTTCGCGCTCGTCACCAGGTCGTTGGGGATCGCCAAGGTGCCGGTGCCCGTGGAGTTGGTCTGGCCGAGACCGCCGTTCACCCCGCCCTTCGGGTTCCGCGGCAAGAGCGAGCCGTACATGTAGATCGAGCGCCGCGACATCGCGTTGCCGGCGATCACGTTCTCGCTGATCGCATGTTCGGTGAAGCCCTCGGGTGCGATGATCGGCATCGACTTCAGCGCCGCGTCGCTGGCCAAGCCGCGCACGCCGCCGTAGTGGTCCACGTGCGAGTGGCTGTAAACGACCGCCTTGACGAGTCGGGGGCCCAACTGGGAGTTGATCAGGGCAAGAGCGGCCGCAGCCGTCTCCTTCGAGATCAGCGGGTCGAAGACGATCCACCCCGTGTTGCCTTTGACGAAGGTGATGTTGGACAGGTCGTAGCCTCGCACCTGGTAGATGTCGAACCCGGTGCTGTTGTGGTTGTCTGGGTTGGTGACCTTGTACAGGCCGTACTTCATGTTCAGCTGCGCGTTGCGGTAGAGGCTGGGGTTGATGGTGTCGGGACCTGGTTGCGTGGAGTCCGGGAAAATGAAGGTCTGGTACTGGGTGAGGCTCCAGGCTGATCCCTGCGGCCCCGGGATCTCCAGAGTCGGGGGTCGGTAGAGCAAGCCGCGGTCCGCATCGGCGAAGTCGGTGCGGTCCGCCCACATCGCCGGCGTACCCACGTTGGCGTTTGCGGCGAGGGTGGCCTCGGAGGCTGGTTTGGCGTCCGCTGTGAAGGTGGGCAGCTGTGAGCTTGCCGGCTGAGAGGCCAGCAGCACGGCCAGGAACACTGCGGCCCGGATAGGGTGGGTGGGGCAGGTCTCGTTCAACATCGTCCCTCCATGGGTTGGGTTCTCCCGACTCTGCGTGCTCGAGGTGAGCCCGAGCATGCAGATCACGAATCAAACTTCGAATATTACATCAAACTAAATTTTGATTGATAGATCTGCTTACGATTGTTTATGCGCCGATCTTTTGTAGGATGGGAATGGCTTCAGAGAAAGTTTATCCAATCACGTTGCTAAGAAGCAAGGCCTTGGTTCCTTCTCCGTTGAGCTCAGTGGTGAGGCCGCCCAGCTCCGAACAAGCGGCTGGCACCTGGTTCGCGGCCTCTCGAAGGCTGAAGCGAGCTCCCCCGACCCCGGCGGAGCGGGTCGGGGGAAGGGAGCTTAGAGCGAGGACCGGAACCGGGCCTTGACCTGGACGTCCGCAAAGCCTGCGGCGCCTTCTGGCTCGAGGAGCAGGTAGTAGTCGCCCGGTGCCGGGTTCTGGATCACGAGCGTGGCGTCGTTGGGTTTTCTGGGGTCGTCGCTCGCGACCAGGTCGGCCGTGACCAAGGGGAAGACGGCAGACGAGAGAATCGGCCCGCCGAGCTTCATGGACAGGTGGCTGGCACCTGTGCCGCCGGAGGTCTGCAGGCTGAGCCGGATCTGGCCCGGAGGAACGGTGATCCGGAAGTGCATCGGTGCTGCGCCGGTCACCTTCTGGTCGCGGTTGTTCTCGAGCACCGTGAAGGTGAAGGGAGTGGTGACGGCGCGGAGAAATACGTTTTCGTAGCCGGGAGGGGCTGCGCCGTGGAGCGCGGCGACCAATTGGCCGGCGGGCGGCGCGACCACCCGCAGGCGATCGTCGTTGCCGGGAGAGCTGGTGGCAGACGTGAAGCCCACCACGGTGCCGTCCGGGGCCAGGCTCGGGTACGAGTTCGAGGCGACGAAGAGGTCGGCATTGCCACTACCGAAGCGTTCGCCCAGAACGTAGTCCACCACGCTGGTCTGTTCGGGTACGGCCAGCGTGAAGTACTGCAGCTGACCTGCCGGGCTCGAGGTCTCGCGGCGCGCTCCGGAGCTGAGGTCGAAGCCGAGCGGCGGGCTCTGGGTCGCTTCCTCCAGGGTCGCCACCAAGGTGAACGTTTCGGCCGGGAAGGGGAAGTCGAGGTTCACGTCCCGCACGCCGATGTACCACTCTCCGGGCTCGGTCGCCACCTGGAAATTGAGCGCCGGCTGGCCGAAGCCGATCCGCACGTCGTAGTCGGCGAAAGTGGGCAGGCGGTCCTTGGCCAGGAAGATCTGTGGGTCCGTGCCACCGGTCAAGTCGAACATCAGCCGCGAAGGGGCGCTGACCGAGACGCCGAAGTAAGACAGCACGCTGCGGCCCGCCACGCCTGAGACCGGCACGCCGCTCGAGAGCTCGATGGCCGGCAGGGAGAGCGACGTTTGGGCTGCGAGGGAGCTCCCGGAAAGGATCACAAGAGCGAGAACGGTGCTCGGGACGAGAGATCGAGGCATACCTAGGACTCCTCCTGAATTCAGTCGGATTGAGAAGGGTTGGCCGCGCGCGCAACCGGGCCGACAGGGCGGTTAGCGCGCTTTGGCGATCCAGGTCTGCCACTCGCAGAACTCGGGCAGGAGTTCTACCGAGCGCTCGCCGGCCACCCAGAAGTTGGTGAAGTCGGGGTCGGTGAAGGCGGTCACGTAGTCACCGTTGCGCCGGCCGTTGTTGAGGCCAGGGCAGGTGCCATCGCTGACAGAAGTCGGGCTCGCGTAGCTCGGCTCGAGCAGGCCCTTGGTGGTGTACCAGACGGAGAGGTTGCTCGCCGGGCTGCTGGTGTGGAAAGAAACCAGGGTGCGTTCGGCCTGGTTGACGGCGAGCCCCGGCATCCACAGGGAGACGCCGTCGCTCGTGCCGCCGAAGGTGAGCTCCTGCGAGAGTGTGGCCGTGGGGGAGCCATCGGCCGCCTGGCCCACTTCGAAGCGCAGCACGCGGATGCAGGATTCGTTGGCGCCGCCACCCACGTTGCAAACGGTGCTGTGGGTGGCCCACACGGCGTTGCCGACACCGGCGGCTTGCGAGATCCACGGAACGAGGGTGTCCAGCCCCTGGCTGGAACCGGCCTGGGCCGCGTCCGGCGCGAGGTCGTAGAAGGAGCCGTGAAGGGAGGCGAGGTCCAGGGTGGGATTGCCCGAGGCCACGTTGCTCACTCGCCACACCCGGTAGAGGGTGTTCTGGAACGTCAGGTTGCTCACCACGTAGGCCGGGTTCTGGTGGCCGGGAAAGGAGGCCGGCGCCGAGTAGTGCTGGACCGGCGAGAGGGTGAAGTCGTTGATGTTGCCGCTCACCTGAGCCGGCACGAAGCTGTACATCGGTGAGCCAGGGCAGGCGGCGGCGTTGTCCTCGAGGATCAATTTGTGGAACACCCGGAGGTAGGCGATGCCGCTGCCGAACGTGAAGCCCCATTGGTTGGTGGCCACGAGCAGCGCGTCCGCACCCACGCCGAGCTGGGGAAAGTCGGCCCAGCCGACGTCCGGATTGACCGGATCGGGTCGCTGGTCCCGGAAGTCGATCTTGTAGCGACACCAGGAGGCGGCATCGAGCGCCGCCGGGCGATCCGATCGCGACACCGCGAGGTGGAGCCAGGATTGCCGCGCGAGGCTGTCGCGCTCGAGAACGGCCAGGAAGAAGCGGCGGTTGAGGGCGTTGCGGTCGAAGAAGACCCGGGGATCGAAGAGGAACGCCGCGGGGAAGGGGGGCTCGCCGAAGAATTCCTGGAGCGTGGCGGAGAGCGGATTGGTGCCGTCGTCGCGGGTGAGTCGGATGCCGGCATTGGTGGCTTCCAGCACACGACCCGCATTCGCCGCAACGGTGGAATCCGGCGGCTCGACCCCGAAGTTGAATGGCTGGACGAGGTCGATGCCGGCGAAGGACCGCTGCAGAGGCGGCCCCGACGCTCGGTGCGCGACCTCGCTGCCTTCGGCTCGGAACTCGAGCCGGAGCGCCGGTGGCGGGGCCGCCGGACTGGTGGCCGCCCAGCGCTTGAGCCGGCGATAGCTTGCCGGGTCCAGGCCGATGTGGCTGGGGGGTGTCTCCTCGCTCACCGCTCGGAGATCAGTCAGACCCGTTGCACGGAGCGCCGGCTCACGGGGCTCGATGCGGGTGACGGCGATGGGCCGTGCCGGTCGCGGTGCGGCCCCGAGAGGGCTCGACCACCAAAGGGGCGAAACCAGTGCAACAAGAGTGACGACCCTGCCGAGAGGGTGGTAGGACCTCATGTTCCTTCTCCTCGTTTCGATGCCGGTCGCCGCTGTGGCACATCCCCCTCGACGACCGCGCAAACCATGTCTTGCAAGTCGAGCGGGGAGATCCTGCCAGGCGCTACATGACGAAGAGATGAACGCGCATGGGCATATGCAGAGTCGACATCTCGGGCGATCCAGCGCGGTCCGAACAATCGGCTGGCACCTGGTTCGCGGCTCCGGGATCGATGCCAAGTGGGTTCGATCGACGGTTCGGGCTCCCTGCCGCTGATACACTGCCGCCACCCTGAAAGGCCCGGGCTCGGCCCGGGTGGTGAATGAGACGGTGGGCCGCAGGCAGGCATCGAAGCGGGCTGGCGCGGCGGCGCCGCTCGCCCCTCAGAGCTCCGGCGAGCCGGCGAGCCGAGGCCTGCTCGGCCGGCTGAGCCTCGACTGGGCCGGCTGGCCGTGGGTGATTGCCGCCTGGACGGTGCTGGTTCAGGCGGTGGGGCTCCTCGGCAACCCACTCGCCCGTACTCCGGTGGGAGTCTTCTTCTTCGGCGACAGTGCGATCTTCCTCGAGGCCGGACGGCGGCTGGCCTCGGGGCTGCCGCCGCTCGCGGACGGACTGCCCCTCCACCCGCCGCTGCCGGCGTGGCTCACGATGCCGCTGTGGTGGACGGGCTGGCAGCCCGCGACGGTCTTTCTGGCCGCGAAGATCCTGGCCAGCCTGCTTGCCGGGGTTTCTCTGGCCCTCTTCTACCGCCTGGTCAAACCCCGAGTGCCGGCCGGAGTGGCCGAGGCGGCCTGTCTGCTCGCGCCGCTCGGCTTCGGCGAGCTCGCCCTGGCCTCGGGCTGGAGCGCCGAGCTGCCCTACCGGCTGCTCCTGCTGTTGATCCTCACCCTCGGCTGGCGCTGGCCTGTGCTGGCCGGAGCGCTCGAGAGCCTGGCCGTGCTGGCGCGAAGTGAGCACTTGGGGCTAGGGGTCCTCGTCGCCCTGGCGGTGGCACTGGGCTGGCGGGAGCGGCGGCGGGCCCTCGCGTGGATGCTCGCCGGGGCAGCGCTGGTGCTGGTGCCGTACACCCTGGCAGTTCACGCTCGGCTCGCGGCCTACAACGAGATGCATGCCGCGGAGCTACCACGGCCCTTGCCCAGCTGGCGGGCCCTCACCTTTGCCGGCCCGCTCAACTTCGCCCTCGCGCAGCGGGAGGAAGGGATCTTCTTCTCCCGCCGCAGCCTGCCGCCTCCGTCCGGCGAGCCCGCGGCCCTGGTTCCCACCTTTGCGCCGCACAATGAAGCGCTGGTGGACGGCTATCGGCTGGGCTGGCGGGCCATCGCCGAGTCTCCCGGCCGGTTTCTCGCCCGCACCCTGGAGCGGTTGGAGTACTCCGCGAGCGCCCTGGCGCTGGGCTGGACCTGGCGGGACTTGCCCAACGCTGGCTCCTGGCTGCGCCAGCCGGCGGACCTCGGCCGGGCGAGCAACGCCTGGTGGGCCTGGCCTACCCTGGCTCTGGTGGCGTTCGGCGCCTGGCGGCTGCGGCAGGAGCGGGCGCTGCTCCTGGTTGGGCTAGGGCTGGTGCTTTATCGGTTGGCGATCAACGCCGTGTTCTTCCCCCATCTGCGCAGCATGCTGGTGATGGGGCCCTGGTGGGTGCTGCTGGCACTGGCCGGTCTCGCGGGCCTCGCCGGCCGCCGCTTCGTGCCCCTGGCTGCGCTGGTTGTGGCCGGGCTCGGTCTCTTCCAGCTGGCCACAGCGGCCGGTATGCACCCCTACGAGCTCTCGGGCGAGCGCGACGAGGGTGGGGCGTTGATCGACGACCGCCCGGTTGTGATCGAGCTGCCCTGACCCCCGGGGCGCTAGGGAGTGCCGTCGTAGACCTCGGTCTGGGGATAGAAGCCGTACCAGCCGAACCAGAAGGCGATATGCCCGGGCACGCGCGGGAGAGGCTCGGCGCTGCCGTCCGGCCGCTCCAGGCGTTCCTCGGTGAGCGTCCAGGCGGCTCCCGTTTCGTCCTCGAGCTGGTCGGCGGCCTTGCCGGCACTGAACCGGTGCCCTCCCGCCCGGTACACCCGCACCGCCCCGCTTGCGCCGTCGGCCACCAGCACCAGGCGTTCCTCGCCGAGCCGGTCGTTGACTACCCGCCGTGTGTAGAGCAGCTCCAGTGGATAGGCCTTGGGGCGATCGCCCAGGCGCAAGGCATAGACCTCGGTATCCCGCTTCAGGCGGTCGCTCTTCTGCCAGACCGGGAAGCGCACGCCGTGGCGAGCGCGGTCCGCCGCTCCGGGCAGGTAGCGGAAGCCGGCCGCTCGGCCGTCGGGCTGGTCGAGGGCGAGCACGGTGGTCTTGGGGAAGCGACGCAGCCACTCTCCCCAGCGGATGCGAGTGATCGGCAGCTGGGCGAGGCGGGCGTTGGTGTTGGCCAGGCGGCCGATCACCGGCTCGCCGGTCAAGTTGCTCCACAGGCTGAGGCTCTGGCGGTCGTACATCAGCTTGTTGGAGCGGTAGAGCAGCCCGGAGGTGCCGAAGACGTAGCGGTTACCGTTCGGCGTTCGGCTCGAGTAGAGGATGGCGCTGCCGCAGAGCGTGCAGTAGGAAAGGGTGATGGGCTCGCCGCCCACCTCGTCGTTGGCCATCTCGTGCCAGGAGAGGTGGCGCACCGGGTAGGCCCTCTGCTCGCCGCCGAGGCTCACACCGAAGACCGGCTCGTCGTCCGAAAGATAGCCCGCTTTCTCGGCCGGGATGATCACCGGCGAGTCGAGGCTGGGGATGCCGTCCAGCGGGACGCCGCCCCACACCACTTCCTCGACGCGGATCTTGGCCGGCGCCCCCGGGTAGAAGATGCGGTTGTAGCGGGAGTCGATCCGCTCGAAGAGGGACAGCTTCCAGGTCACGTAACCGGGCCTAGGCGTCACCTCGGTGTGGGCGCCCACGTACTCCACCCAGTCGGCGTAGCTGCGGGTGCGCTTCTCACCGGTGAGCTTCTCGAGGGTTTCATAGAGGTCGAGGCGGAAACGCGAGGGCACGAAGAACAGGGCGTCCACGATGCCGGCGACCACCGAGAGGTCCTTGGCAGCCACGATCTCCTTGCTCGCCTGCCGCCGTTCGGGACCGTTGAGCGAAGTCAAGCGGGTGAGCACTTCGTAGCCTTCCGGCACCGCGGCGGAGGCCACGGCGGCGATCAGCGCAAACAGCGGCGTTGCCGCCAGCCGGCAGAGGCCTGAACGACTTCGGTGCGGCAGCATGGGCATCCTCCTGCGGAACTCCCTCTGTACTACGGGCGAGGCTATCGCCCGAGATGTGGGAGGTTAGCAGGGTCTCCGGGCCGGGCTCTACGGAGGAGTGACGACGTCGAGCGAAGGCCGCACGCCGGGCGGGATCTCCTGGCCGAGCAGGCCGGCCAGTCGCAGGGCGTCGCGGTTGGTGGCATCCAGGTGGAGGGCGCGGTCGAGGTGGTGCCGCGCCTTCTCGAGATCACCCAAGGCGAGGTAGGTCTTGGCCAAGGCGACATGGACCTCCGGTACCTCGGTGTCCCGGCGGAGGGCCTCGGCCAGGAACTTCAAGGCTTCGGCCGGCTGGCTGCGGGCCAGAGCGAGCTCAGCCTGGTAGACGAAGAAGAAGGGATTGGTGGTATTGATGCCCGCCACCTTGGCGAGTGTGGCCTGGGCGTCGTCCAGGCGGCCGAGCTGCTGGTAGGCACGCGCCAGGTTGGTGAGCAGGGCGACGTCCTCGGGGTCTTGCTCGAGGCCGGTGTGGTACAGCGTGAGGGCGTCGTCGATCCGCCCCGTCCGGGCGTAGATCACCCCGAGGTTGTTGAGACCTTTGAGGAAGTTCGGCGCGACCTGGTGGGCGATCTCGAGATTCCGGGAGGCGGTTTCGAGGTCGCCGTCGAGCAGCGCCTCGGCGCCCAGGTTGTTGTAGAAGTGCGCTGCGGCGGTGGTGTCGTCGATCGGCTTGAAGTCCCGGTAGGCCTTGGCCCGGTAGGGCAGGAAGTCGTAGGTCTTCAGCTCACCGGAAACGTACATGCCGGCCACGATGTGCCCACGGCTCACCACGAAGCCTTCCCGGTAGTTCCAGCGCTGGTAGTCGGTGACCTCGACGTAGAAGGGGTTCAGACGCTGGTGTCGCGCTACCCCCACGAAGAGGTTCACGAAGGAGAGGCAGTTGCCGCTCTTCGCCTGGTAGGTGCCCACGGCGTCCCGGGTGGGAGTGAGGGCGTATTGCAGCTTGAGCCTGCCGAAGATGAAGTCCAGCACGTCCTCCACCCGCCGCCGCTCGCTCGGCGCCGGCTTGTAGTGGGTCTCCAGCAGCCGGCGGATCTCGTTGTCGAGAGCGAAGGGCACTCGCAGCTCGCCCAGCCGGTCGCTCACGACTTTCTGCTGCAGCTGGGTCTTGAGGTAGGACTCGGTGTCGAAGGGTTGGTACTGGGAGCAGGCGGTAAGCCCGCTGCCCAGGGCCAAGAGCAGAGCCGGGGCCAGGGCTTTCGGGATGGGGTGCTGGATGTCGAAGACCATAGCGACGCTTCCTCAGCAAGGAGCGTACCGCGTCGGCTGCCGGTCCGCACGAGGCTCGAGAGGCCGTTTCGGGGGTCCTGGGGCCCCCCTGGAGCGCTCTTCGGTGCGCCTGATTCAAGCGCTTGGAGCGGCGGCTTCGGATCTTTGGACTCTCCGCCCCAGGGCCTCTCGGCGTTTTCGGGGTATGCCGTCTAAGTCATTCTGAATCAGTGAGATGCGCTCCCAGCATGAAGGGACGATGGGTGGCACTTGCCTTGCTTGACCCGACTGTGACGGGAACGCTACACTCCGAGTCGATCCGTCGCCTTTCGCAGAAAGGGGGTGTCCCAACGGGCTTTGAGGAGTCTGAAGCTTCTGGCCTGCAAGGAATCATGAGATACTTCCGAGGCATTGACCACCTGATGAGTTTGTTCGGCCGCGGCGGGCAGTAGCAGCGGCGGCCAAGTTGACCATCCCTAACAAGGAGGTTTGATTCGCATGAGCAGCTTCACTCAATGGCGTAAGGCCCTCGCTCTGGCAGCGCTCGCGCTGCTGATCGGGGCGGGCTCGGCTTTCGCCCAGCTGCAAACCGGTAACCTGTACGGCAAGGTCCAGGACAACCAGGGGCAGCCGCTGCCTGGCGTGACTGTGACCCTCTCCGGCGTCGGTGCGACGCAGGTGCAGGTGACCAACGCCGAGGGCCAGTTCCGCTTCCTCGGCCTGGCTCCGGGCAACTGGGCTGTCAAGTCTGAGCTCGAAGGCTTCTCCACGGTCGACTACCCGAATATCAGCATCGCAGTCGGCCGCAACACCAGCATCGAGCTGACCCTCACCCCGGCGGTGGAAGAGGTCATCACGGTGACGTCGGAGAGCCCGCTCCTCGACGAGCGCAAGATCTCCACCGGCACCACGGTCTCCCAGACCGAGCTCGAGAAGATCCCCACCGCGCGCGACCCCTGGGTCATCCTGCAGCAGACCCCGGGCGTGCTCGTTGACCGCGTGAACGTGGGCGGCAACGAGAGCGGCCAGCAGTCCACCTACAGCAGCCCTGGCACCAACGACGACAACTCGGTGTGGGCGGTGGACGGCGTGGTGATCACCGACATGGGCGCCATTGGTTCCTCGCCCTCGTACTACAACTTCGACTCGTTCGAGGAGATGCAGGTCACCACCGGCGGCACCGACGTTTCGCTGGCGACCGGCGGCGTCACCATGAACATGGTGACCAAGCGCGGCACCAACGAGTGGCGGTTCTCGGGTCGTTACCTGCTGACCGACGACTCCACCCAGTCGAACCTGTCTTTCAGCCGTAGCGACCTCGGCCGCAGCGGCCCGTGGAACGACAACACCCCGCAGCCGACCTTCCAGCAGGGCAACAAGATCGTCGAAGTGAAGGACTACGGCATCGAGGGCGGCGGCCCGATCGTCAAGGACCGCCTCTGGGTGTGGGGTTCCTACGGTGTGCAGAAGGTTGACCTGCTCACCCTCAACGGTGTTCGTGGTCTGACGGGCCCTGGCTCGCACGACAAGACCAACATCGAGAGCTACGCTCTGAAGATCAACGCTCAGATCACCAGCAACAACTCGATCACCGGCTTCTACCACTACGGCAACAAGGAGAAGTTCGGTCGTAACGCTGGCCCCACCCGTCCGGCTCCGACCACCTGGAACCAGAAGGGCCCCACGCCGATCGAGAAGCTCGAAGACACCCAGATCTTCAACTCGAACTTCTACCTGACCGGCATGGCCTCTTACGTGGGCGGCGGCTTCTCGCTCGACCCGATCGGTGGCGGCATCCACGATGTCAACGCCCCGAACGTGACCCGCGGCTCCAACCGTGTGTGGCGCAACAGCTTCCGCAACTACGACACGGATCGCCCGCAGCGTCAGGCGAAGATCGACGGCAACTACTTCTTCAACATCGGCTCCTCGAGCCATGAGCTCCGCTTCGGCGTCGGCTACCGCTACGCCAAGGTGGACTCGTTCTCCACCTGGCCGGGCCAGCAGCTGGTCGGTCTTGCCAACGTTCGTTTCGGCACCAACGTGTACCTCGGCTTCAACCGTACGGACCGCAACGTGTCCGACGAGGTCAAGTACACCTCGCTGTACGCCCAGGACACCCTCACGCTGGGCAACCTGGTGGCCAACATCGGTCTGCGTTACGACCGCCAGAAGGGCCACAACAACGCCTCCACCGTTCCGAACACCCCGACCCCGATCCGTGACCGCAATGGCAACGCGATCGCCGCCGGCGGTACCTTCAGTGGCAGCGATCCGGGCTTCACCTGGACCGACATCACTCCGCGCCTGGGCCTCACCTACGCTCTGGGCAAGGACCGTAAGACCCTGCTCCGCGCGTCGTACTCCCGCTTCGCCGATCAGCTGGCCTCCGGCATCGTTTCCCAGACCAACCCGTCGAACTACCAGTACGGGTACTTCCTGTGGAACGACCGCAACGGCGACCAGGAGCTGACCACGAACGAGGTGGGCCGCTACATCGCCTACTTCGGTATCGACCCGAGCCGTCCGGGCCTGTTCCCCGTCAGCACCACCGACAAGGACCTCAAGGCTCCTAGCACCGACGAGCTCGTGGCTTCCGTCGAGCACGCCCTCCTGCCGGAGTTCGTGATCGGCCTGTCGGCCACCTACCGCATCTACAGCGACGTCATCGAGTACGAGCGCCTGGTGATTCCGGACGGCTCGCCCGCTGGCTCGCTGGGTCGCCCGCACCAGCGCAGCGACTACGTCCTGGGTGCCCGCCTGATCGGCACCACCCCGGATGGCCACGCGTTCAACGTCCCGGTCTACACGCTCCGCCAGGGCCTCACCTTCAACGGCGGCACGTTCCAGACCAACGGCGACCGCAAGCAGAAGTACCTCGGCCTGTCCCTCACCTTCAACAAGCGTCTGGCCAACCGCTGGCTGCTCCGTGGTCACCTGACCTGGAGCGACTGGACCTGGGATGTGCCGAACGGCGAGCGTGAGGATCCCACTCTCAGCCTGCCGGGCTCTTACGTGGACGGCGGCGCGGTTCTGGTCGGCGCCGGCACCACCTCGGGCTCCAAGGGCAACGTGTTCATCAACTCCAACTGGTCGGCCGACATCAGCGGCATGTACCAGATCGCTCCGGATCGTCCGTGGGGCTTCAACGTCGCTGGCAACGTGAACGCCCGTCAGGGCTACCCGCTGCCGTACAACGTCGAAGTCGACCTCGGCGACGGCCTGTCGACCCGCAACGTGCTGGCCAACACCGACGTCGAGTCGAGCCGCAACGACACGGTCACGATCTTCAACGCCCGCATCGAGAAGGAAATCACCTTCAGCGATTGGAACCTGACCCTTTCGGTCGACGGTTTCAACCTCTTCAACGAGAGCACCGTCCTGCAGCGTGAGACCAACATCGCGGCCGGCCTCGACGCCGACCTCGACGGTCGCGTTGACACCGACGGCGGCGACCCGGTGATCGTGGGCGGCACGGCTGGCGACTACGTGCGCGAGCTGATCAGCCCCCGCGTGTTCCGCTTCGGCGTGCGCGTCTCCTTCCGCTAGGCGTTCGAGTCGTTCCGGTTTGTCGAGCCGCCGGGGGCAACCCCGGCGGTTTTGTTTTCAGCGACGTCGGGCTCACGACTCCGCTGCCGCAGAGGGCCCCGCGACTACCCAAACGGTGCCTCGCACGTTAGACTCCAAGACAGGTCCGGCCCGATCCGGACGCCGTTTTTGGGTACCTTTTCGTCAAGAGCTGGAGGATCAAAGCCATGCGGAATCGCGGCTTGGTGTGCTTTCTGCTGCTACTCATCGCTTTCTCGGCCGCCGTGGCCAGCGCCCAGGACTGGAAGGGACGCGGCCGGACCAGCGGCATCGTTACGGATCCGGACAAAAAGCCCGTGGACGGGGCAAAGGTGACCCTGCTGCTCCGGGGCGAGGCCGGCCAGGGCCCGCCGCCGGTGGTCACCGACAAGAAGGGGCGTTGGGCTGTGGGCGGTCTCACCACCGGCGACTGGACGGTGCTGATCGACAAGGAAGGCTTCAAGGGCCTCGAGGCAAGCGTGCACGTGGTGGCCGAGAGCATCGCCCCGGCCCCGCCGATCCAGGTCACCCTGGCACCCATCCCCAAGCAATCGGCTGAAGCTTCCCAGCAGAACACGGCCGCGGCCATGGTGGAGCGCGGCAATGCTCTCCTGATGGAGCAGAAGTGGGCCGACGCCCGCAAGGAATACCAGAGCGCCCTCGGACTGCTGGAGGACAAGACCTACCACCCGGCGATCCTGCGGGCGATTACCAAGACCTACTACGAAGAAGGCCAGAAGGGCGAGGCCATGAAGACCCTCGACCAAGCTCTGGCCCTGAACCCCGACGATCAGGACAGCCTCAAGCTGATGGTCACTCTGCTGATGGCCGAAGGCAAGGAAACCGAGGCCAAGGCCTACCAGGCGCGCATCACCACCGACTTCAAGGTGGATCCCAACAGCCTGCTGAACCTGGGCATCCAGAAGTACAACGCCAACCAGATGGCGGACGCCCTGCCCTACTTCGACCGAGTGGTGCAAGAGAATCCGAGTCTCGGCGACGGCTACTACTATCGCGGGCTGACGTACCTGGCGTTGAACAAGATCCCCGAGGCCAAGGCCGACTTCCAGAAGATGCTGGAGGTGGATCCGGGCCACGCCAAGGCCGGTGAAGTCCGCGACATGCTGGGCGCGCTCTAGCCGGGACCATGGTGGTGCAGCCGAGTCGCTGGCGTCACCTGGCGCTCCTGGGTCTCCTGGCCTCAGTCTCGGGGCTCGCCGCGGCTTGCGGAGGCGGCAGGGCCAAGAGCTACCCCGGAGCGCCGATCGTCCTGATCTCGATCGACACTCTCCGAAGCGACCATCTGCCGCTCTACGGCTACGACAAGGTGGAGACCCCCGCCCTGTCGGCGTTCCGTCGCGAGGCGATCCTCTTCGAGCGGGCGTACAGCCACTACCCGCTCACCCTGCCCTCGCACGTTTCGATCTTGACCGGCCAGCTGCCGCCGGACCACGGTGTGCGGGACAACGTGGGCTATCCCTTCGTCGCCGCCAAGCACCCGTTCCTGCCGGCCTTGCTCAAGGCGGCCGGCTACACCACGGGCGCGGCCGTTTCGGCCTTCGTGCTCCACGGCGACACCGGCCTGCGCCAGGGCTTCGACTTCTACGACGACGCCATCGAGGTCAAGAAGGACACGCCGCTTGCCGGGTTGCAGCGGCCCGGGGCCGAGACCCTCAAGCGTGCGCTGCGCTGGCTGGACACGGCCCAGGCCGGGAAGCCCTTTCTTTTCCTGCACTTCTACGAGCCCCATACACCCTACCAGCCACCTGAGCCTTACGCCTCGCGCTATGCCTTGCCCTACGATGGCGAAATCGCCACCGTCGATGCCGTGGTGGGGCAGCTCCTGACCGAGCTCAAGGCTCGCAAGCTCTACGACCGGGCGGTCATCGTGCTGCTTTCCGACCACGGCGAGGGGCTGGGCGACCACGGCGAAGAGGAGCACGGCCTGTTTCTCTATCGCGAAGCCCTGCAGGTGCCGCTGCTGCTCAAGCTGCCGGGCGGAGATCGAGGGGGCGAGACCGTGAAGGCGCCGGCCGAACTGGTGGATGTAGCGCCCACGCTGCTCACGCTGGCCGGAGTGCCCCTGCCAGCGGGTCTCGCCGGAGTGCCGCTGACCACCCTCGGCACCGATGCGCCGGCGCGGGAGATCTACTCGGAGACGTTCTACCCCCGGCTGCACATGGGCTGGAGCGACCTCGCTTCGCTCATCCGCGACCGCTTCCACTACATCGAAGGCCCTGACCCGGAGCTCTTCGACCTAGAGACGGACTACGCCGAGCGCAACAACGTGCTCAGCGGCCAGAAGAAGGCCTTCGCTGAGCTGCGCGAGGCGATCCGCCCGCGCCGCAAGCCCCTTGCCGCGCCCTCCGCGGTGGACGCCGAAACCCAGGCGAAGCTCGCGGCTCTGGGCTACACGGGGGCTCCGCGCCTGGTGGACGACGGAGCCCTGGCCGATCCCAAGTCAAAGATCGGCAGCCTCGAAGACCTGAAGCAGGCCACGCGACTGATGGGCAGGGAGCGGTGGGCCGAAGCGATTCCCTTGCTGCAGAGGATGGTGGAAGCCAACCCTCTGATGGAGGATGGCTGGGAGAAGCTCGCCATCTGCCAGGTAAAGCTCGGACGGCGGGGAGAGGCCGTGGAAGTGTACAAGCGGGCGCTCGAGAACTCCGGTGGCTCGCCGCTGGTGGCCCTCACTCTGGCCTCGCTCTTGACCGAGCTCGGCTCGCTCGACGAGGCGCGCAAGCACGCGGAGCTGGCGTTGTCGAGTTCTCCGGCCAAGGCGCACCAGCAGCTGGCGGAGATCGCCCTGGCCGGAGGCCGGCTCGCCGAGGCCGAGAGCCACGCCCGCGAGGCCGCCGAGGCGGACCCCAAGCGAACCTCCTCGTGGATCACCCTCGCTCAAGTGCTCGCTCGCGGCGGCAAGCTGCTCGAAGCGCGCAACGCCCTCGCTCGCGTAGAGAGCGAACTAGGGACAGGCGGCGACGAGCCGCCCGCTGGGTTCTTGCTGGTCAAGGGAGATCTCGAAGCTCGCGAGGAAAAGCCTGCCGAAGCCGCCAAGAGCTTCGAGGAGGAGATCCGCCGGCATCCCGATCTCCTCGATGCCTACTCGCGCCTGGCGATTCTCCGTGCCACCCAGGGCGAAGCCACGGAAGCCGTGGCCACCCTCCAACGCATGGTCGAGGCCAACGGCCGCTCTCCGGCAGCCTACGCGGTGGCGGTCGAAACCCTCCGCATCCTGGGCGACCCGGCAGGCTCCAACCAACTGCTCAGCCACGCCCGAGCCCAGTATCCGCAAGACGCCAAGCTCGCCTCTCTGGGGCGCTCCGGGCCTGGCTAGCGTCGCAGGTGGGCGGAGGCGCAGCGGTAGCCACCGTTGCGGAGCACGCTTGCGACGAGCGGCGGCAGCAGGTTGAGGGTGACGCCGGCGTCGCTGAATTGCTTCGCCACCTCGAGGTCCGTGGCGGGGAGTCCGGAGGCGAAGCCCTCGGCGGCGGCACGGCCGGCACCGGTGGTGATGACCACGTTGTTCCAGCCGATCAGAAAATCTCCCTCGGGCGCGGCCTCCACCTCACGCAGCGAGGTCGTGGGCACCAGCAGCAGCGGCAGCCGGCCCACTTTGTGGCCGGAGGTCACGAGCGAGCTCGCCAGCAGGTCCAGAAAATCTCCGAGGTCCTTAGCCCGCGCTGAGTCCTGGTAGCTCGCGAGTGCCTGCCGGCCGGGCGCGTCGAGGCGCAACGCGTAGGTGCGCTCGAGCGAACGCCAGTCCTCGGCGCTCAGGCGAGCGAGCAAGCTGCGGCCAGCGGCGACATCGGCCACGAAGGCGGGCGGCTTCTCCGGATCCCCCGGCAGCAGGGTGAGAAGCGAGTCGAGATCGAAGCCCGCGCCCTTGCCCAGACGCGCCACCAGGGCGACATCCTCGGCTTCCCCACGGGGCCAGGGGTGCACGAAGGAGCCCTTGCGGCCATAGAGCCGGGAAAGATCCGCGGCGCTCGCCATCGCTGCCTCGAAGTAGGGTGCGAGGCCAGCGGGTGTGTTGAAGCGGGCCACCGGTACCACCGAGAGCTTGAGGCGGCCGAGGGTGGCGAGCTCCACCGAGTGGACGGTGAGCCAGAGCCGCGTGTCGGTCGCCAGACTCTGCCCGGTGTGGAAAGGCATAGGCGCGAGCGTCCAGCTCGGCCGGCCCCAGGGCCCCGGAAAGGCAGCGAGCTGAGCCGCGAGCTCCGGCGCCATGAACAAGTCCATCTCCCGACCTGGCTGGAGGCTGGGCCGCGCCACGAAGACGGCGTTGCCCGCTGCATCCCGGGTGACGATCATCGGGTCCCGCGGCCAGGGCGAGTATGGGCCACTACGTGCCAGGAGCAGGGTCAAGCCGAGCCGCTTTCCTGGCTTCAGCATGGCCCGGGCGATCGGTGCGTCGAGCACGGCCACGATCGCGCGGTTCGGCGCCATGCGGCGCACCCCGGTGAGGAAAGTCTCCACCTCGGAGGCCGAGAAGAACGGCGAGGCGAGGAAGTAGAAAGACGCGTCGATGCCGCCGCCGTTGTCCGAGGGGAAGCGAAGCCCTTGCGGCAGAGCTACCGGTCCGGGCATCTCGGCACTTGCCAGCGTGGGCTCGGCCCAGGCGAGCTCAGCCGGCAGGCGCGCCGCAGGAGGCGGAGCCGGGGTTCCGGCCTGGGGCAGAGGGTTCGCGTCCAGGCCGCAGGCGAGTGAGGCGAGCAGAGCCGCGAGGAACCCGGAAGCTACGGTGATCTTCATCTCGGCTCCCCCCGATGCCACTGCCAGCGGCCGCCGACCGCAGTGGCCAACACCACCTCTTCCGAACAGCCGAGAGCCAGAGCCCCGGCGAGGGAATCCTCGGTGGCACCCGCCAGGCTGGGGGCTTCGAGGTCCACCGCTAGGAAGTCCGCCCAGCAGCCGGACTCGAGAGCCCCAGCCGCCACTGCCAGAGAGCCCGCCCCGTTCACCGTGGCGCTGGCCCAGAGGGGCCGAGCCACCTCACCTGCTTCGTCGAGGAGAACGCCCCGCCGCTCGCGGGCCAGCCGTTGCCCGTACTCGAGCCAGCGCATCTCCTCGAGCATCGAGATTCGGGCGTTCGAGTCCGTTCCGAGGCAGAGCTGATGCCGCCAGGGCGCCATGGCGGGGAGATCCGGGATGCCGTCTCCCAGGTTGGCTTCAGTGGTGGGGCAGAGGCAGATGCGGCCGCCGGCTGCGAGATAGGGAGCGAGATCCTCCGGCCGAGAGTGCGTGCAGTGCACCGCGGTCACCGTGCCCGAGATGGCCAGGCTCCGGTTGAGTAGAGCCAGGGGGCCGGCCCCGTAGGCAGCCAGCGAATCCGCGATCTCCTGGCGCTGCTCCTCGACGTGGAGATGGAAGGGGAGCTTGCGCCGGCAAGCCTCGTGGTAGAGGAGCTGGACTTCCTCGGGGTTCGCGGCCCGCAGGCTGTGCGCCACCACGCCAAGGCTCGCCCGGCCGGGATCGAGACGCTCGCCCAAGTGCTCGAGCTGGTCGAAGTAGCTCGAGAGGTCCGGGGTCTCGAAGTGCAGCTGGCGCGGCGCGAGCGGCTTGCCGATGCCACCGGTGCGGTAGTAGGCCTGGAGCAGCACCAGGCGGATGTCTGCCTCGGCGGCGGCCTCGATAACGGCCCGGTCGAAGGCGAAGTCATGGCCTTGGCGGTGATGCAGGTAGTGGAACTCTCCGACCGTGGTGATGCCGGCGCGGCGCATCTCAGAAAAAGCCTGGCGGCTGAGCTCGCGTACGCTCTCGACCGAAAGCTCCGCGGCGAGCTCGTACATGGCCTCGCGCCAAGACCAGAAGCTGCCGGCGCCCGTCGGGAAGCTCTCACCGCGGCCGCGCAGCCCGCGTTGAAAAGCGTGGGAGTGGGCGTTCACCATGCCGGGCAGAAGGGCGCAGTGCTCGAGTCGGACGGTGGGAGAGAGACCCAGGGCGCCGAGAGCAGCGATCCGCCCGGTCTCGTCGACCACCACTTGCCGGCTGCGCTCGAAGCGGGCGCCGGTCCAGGTCAGCTCGGCAGCAACGACCTGGTGGGTCATGCTGCGATCTCGCAGAAGCGGGAGATCAGGCGGTCGAGGAGGTTGCGGCCGGCGGCGAACTGGGCCTTCTCCAGGTATTCGTCCGGCTTGTGGGCCGCCTCGATGGTGCCAGGTCCGCAGATCACGGTGTCGAGGCCGAGGCGCGCGAGCTGGCCGCCGTCGGTGGCGTAGGAGGCGGCACGCAGGCCTCGTTGGCCGGTTTCCTGGCAGAGGGTGGCGAAGAGCGGAGCCTCCGGGGGCGTCCACATCGGCGGCGTTACCCCCACTACGTCCAGGTGCCAGCCTCTTGGTGGCAGCACGCCGCTCACCGCCTGACGCACCCTCTCCACCCAGGGCTCTGCGGTCATGCCCGGTAGCAAGCGGAGCCCGATGCCCACTTCGCAGCGGTCGGGGACCATGTTGATGGCGCTGCCTCCCGAGATGGTGGCGACGTTCAAGGCCACGTAGGGAGTGTCGGGGAAGAGCTCGCTTCCTGGCGGGCGCTCCTCGGCGAGCTCGGCTCGCAGGGAAGCGAGAGCAGCAACGGCAAGGGCCGCGGGCTCGATGGCGTTAACACCGAGATGAGGGTAGCCGCTGTGGGCCGAAACGCCTTCGAACTGGAGCTTCAGCCGGAGATGCCCCTTGTGGGCGGTGAGCGCCTCGAGCAACGTGGGCTCACCGATCAGTGTTTCGCGGGGGAGCAAGCGGCCGGGCGGCCAGGTGTCCGCCAGATGCCCCGCCCCCAGGCAGCCGACTTCCTCGTCGCAAGTGAAGACTCCCACCAGAGGGGAAGCGAGGCTGCTGCCCGAGCGCCGGGCGAGGGCATTGACGGCGAGGGCCACGAAGCCCTTCATGTCGGCTGTGCCGCGGCCGAGCCAGCGATCGCCCTGGTCGGTCAGGGCAAAGGGCTCGCAGGACCAGCCGTCCCCGGGCGGTACCACGTCCAGATGGCCCGAGACCACCAGGCCCCGGCGATCGGGACTGACCTCCGGCCCTACCTCGACCACGAAGTTCTCCTTGTCGCCCTGAGGGTAAGGCCGGCGATCGAGGCGCAGGCCGGGGCGGTCGAGGTAGTTGGCGAGGAAATCCACCGCCGGCCGCGTGGACTTGCTGCTGGTAGTGTCGAAGGCCACCAGCCGGGCCAGCAGCTCCTCGTCGGAGAGCAGCGGAGTCGCCATCGCCGAGCGCCTAGGTAGAGCTGGTGCCGGCGAAGCGCTCGCGCATCCGGCGGTTGAATTCTTCGGAGCCGCCTCGCGGAACCGAGAGAGTCTGCCAGGAGTCGCCGCGCCAATGCCGAGCGAGCTGCACGATCTGTCCCACGTGGTAAGCGGTATGGGCGAGCTGGCGCAGGATTGCCTGCACCGCGGCATGCGGCTCGGAGCGGATCACCACAGTGGCGCTGAGGTCCTCCGGTCGCAAGGCCTCGAGCGTGCCGGCGAGCTCGCCCCAGCCGGCTGCCCAGAGCGCCATCAGCGAGGCTCGGGCGTCCTCGGGGGTGATGATGAACTCTGAATCCCGATCGCGATCCGCTTTCTCGCCGTCTGTGGTGAGGAAGTCTCGCCAGCGAGAGCGCAGGTTGCCGCCCAGATGCTTCACCTGCACAGCCAGGCTGTTGGTTTCAGTTTCGAGAGAGGCGAAGAACTCTGCGTCCGAAACCTGGACAAGAGCGCGCTCGGCGAGGCCACGGTAGGACTCGGCTTCACGGCGGCAGTGGTGGAGGAACTGGCTGCGAAAGTCGCTGTCAGGAGGAGTCATGGAACCAGAGAATACTCCAGGCAAGGCTCTTTCACGCCTGGAGCTACGGAGTCGAGGCGGCTCCCAGAAGCCCGACAACAATCGGCTGGCACCTGCAGTATCGGAGCCGCTGGGGTCCCGGAATCGCCTCGAGCGTGCACTCATGGGAGGAAGCCAACCTTCTAGCCGAGCGAGGAATCCCATGGTGCAGAGGATGTGGGGCGGTTGTCGCCGTCGACTCCGATTGACGGTCCTTTTGGCGCTGGGCGTACTCCCTGCTTTTTCTCCTGTCCGCGCCGAAGCGGTCGCCGAGGTGGCCTGTACCGCCGCGGTCGATGTCGAGGGTGGCACTACGGCCGAAGTCATCGGCTGCGGCTGCCGAGACGATTCCGGCCAGCAGAGCGGCACCGGCGACTGGGCCTGGGCTTCTGGCAACGGCAGCGTTCGAGCACGCGCCTTGCCGGGGATCATCTGTCAGCTGAACGTGGGCAATATCAGCAACGGCGACTTCGGCGTCAAGATCGACACCTGTGCCCACCTTCGGGGTCGCGCGGCCGAGGTGAGCTCGGCCGAGTGCGACACCATCACGTTGATCGAGCTCATGTCCAAGTATCAGTGCGCGGCCGCCTGCATCCCGGGTGAGGGAACGGGCCCGAACACCGAGGCCTGCCGGCTCTGCAAGGGTTGCCCCCCTCCGGAGGACCCTGGCCCGACAAGCATGGTCGAGTCCTGCGAGCGTCAAGCGGCGCTGGTGTGCCCCTCGGACCAGTACCAGGTCTTTTGCAGCCAGGCCCCGCCTGACAGCGTGGGTTGCGACTGCATCTGCCAGAAGCTAGGGCCTTGCTCCACCCAGGGACCCAACTGCCACGCCGACACGGTGAGGGTGGACGACATCACCTGGATGGACACCGCGGGCGTTGAGCACCCTTGCGACGCGGGCAACTACGCCACTTGCACCAGCTGTACGGATCCCTACGGCGGGCCCAGCATGGGCCATTGCGTGGTGCATCCGTCTCATTGCAACGGCAGCTTCTTCGGCAGCGAGGAAGACCGTGCGCTCTGCCTCTCGACTTGCTCGACCCTGCTTGCCCACCGAGCCGCAGCGAAGATCCGCGGTCTCGACTACCGGAGCTTCTCCGGCGACTTCAACTGCACGCCGCATGCTGTTCCTTGCGACGGCGGCGGGGTCTCGATCGGCGAATGCCCCTGGCTCGAGGACGACGACAGCTTCCAGGGCATGGAGCTCTGCTCCCAGAACAGCGGCACGGCGGCAGTAGGCGCCGCTGGAGGAGGAGGTGGCAGCGAGCAGCTCGGTGGTGGATTCCCCAACTGCATGTTGGACTTCGTGCTCTCGGACCACTGCGGTTGCGGGGAGACCTATCCGGTGATGAACGGCATCGATTACGGAGACCACCGCACCGTGATCTTCGGCGCCACCAGCAGACTGCTGGTGCAGGTGGTGCCGGGCACCAGCCATCGCTATGTGCACGGCCACTACGTGGTGAGAGGCCCGGATGGCAACCCTACGGCACCGATCAGCTACGACCACGACGACTGGTCCGGAGCCACGGGCAGCTCCTGCCGAGCGTCAGCCAGCTGTGGCTACGACTCGAGCCGTGGTTTCGTACTGAGCCAGACCGACAACTGCTGGTCCGAGCACCAGGCCCGGCTGAAGCAGCCGGCAGAGTGCTTCCAAGGGGGCAAGGCGCTTATCTGCAGCGAAGCGGGAGCCTGGGCGGTCACCATGGGCAGCAGCCAAAGCCACGGCGCAGACACGGCCGACACCGCGGTGGCTGGCACCAGCGCTGGTGGGAACGGCCAGTGGAGTTCGGACTGCGACCAGCGCCGGCACATCGTGGACGTGCGGCGTGTCTCGGCGACCGAGTTCCTCTCCGACCCCTTCTTCATGCGGGCCAATGCCGACTCCAGCTGCTCGGCTCAAACGGGAGGCGGAGGACCGGTCGGGGTCCACGACGTCAACCCGGAGTAGGGCGACGGAGTTGCCATCGGCTGGAGAGCGCAGCCGCAGGGAGCTCGCCGCGGCCGTCGGCGAACCGTGCGCCCTCCGCTTGACCAAGAGGCTGGCACCTAGACGAGAGGCAGCCTCGCTGGCTCGGTAGTTCTGCGATCGAGAGACCCAGTGTGAGAGGGCCGTCTTGAGAATTCCAGCCCCAAGCGAGAGATTTCGGGCCGGTTTTCCCTCTTACTAGGGCATGGCACGACGACTTCGCTATTTCACCCCTGGTTCTCTGGTCGAGGTCACGGTCCGGACGACTCAGGGCAGGTTCCTCTTGAGGCCGGGTCGTGAGCTCAACGAAGTGATCATCGGAGCCCTCGGGCGAGCCCAGCGGCTCCACGGAATGGCTGTCCATGGCTGCGTCTTCTTGTCCAACCATTACCACTTGCTGCTCTCTCCCGAGAGTCCGCAGCAGCTCGCTCGGTTCATGAATCATTTGAACTCGAGGCTCGCTCGCGAGGTCTGCCGCCTTCGTCGATGGAGCGACCATGTCTGGGATCGGCGCTACCAATCGATCGAAGTGAGCACGGAGGAGGCCGCCCAGGTGGCAAGGTTGCGCTACATGCTCTCCCACGGCTGTAAGGAACACCTGGTGGAGGAGCCGGAGCAATGGCCCGGAGTGCATTGCTCCGGGGCGCTGTTGAAGGGGGAGAGGCTGCTCGGTTGCTGGATCGATCGCACAGCCCAGTATCGAGCAAAGCGCGCTGCCCGTGAGGCTGGTGGCTCGGAGTTTTCCTGCCGAGAAGAGCTGGTCTTCTCTCCGCTGCCCTGCTAGCGTTCTCTATCAGCGAGCGAGTATCGGGAGAGGGTCCGCTGCCTTCTTGCGGAAATCGTCGAGGGCTATCGGGTGGCTCGCGCATGGGAACGGAAGAAAGTCGCTGGCAAGGCGCGCATTCTCAGTCAAGCTTGGAGCGGTCGGAGTCCACGACCCGCCCGGCGTGCCGCTCCGCTGGTGCATTCCTTCAGGAGAGAGATCCGGGAGGCCTTGAGGCAGAGCTATCGCGAGTTCGTCATGGCCTTCCGCGCTGCTTCGGCGCGGCTGCGCGCGGGTGATCGAACAGTACGGTTTCCGCCCTGGAGCTTTCCGCCGGCGCTGCCTCCTGTCCCAGGATGATGCCCCAGCCCTCTAGTTCGGGCTACTTCGGCCCGTGTGGCGGAAAGGTACCTTCGGTCGTCTATCTTGCCGGGGCCACCTCGCAGCCCACCGGGTAGAGCCGGTAGCGCTCGTCCGCAAACGGGGTTCGCTCGTAGAACCAGCGCCGCCGGGCTTGGGGGTCGGCGGCGAAGGCAGCGTCTTCGCTGAGCTTCTTCTGGAACTCCGCGGCCAGGGCTGGGTCTTCGGCGAGCATCGCCTCGGCCATCGGCTCGATGACGTAGCCTTCCACGTACTCGGTACGCTGAAGAATCTCGAGGAAAAAACCCCACTGGAGGAAAGAATCTGCCGATGCGGGCTCCAGCAGGAGCGCGGCGAGGTCGCCCAACGGCTGGTCCGTCGGCACTCGCACCGAGCCTGCTGGGTAGAGCTCCTCGCGGCTCTCGGTACGGGTACCAGCTACCAGGTGCATGTGGCCTTCGAAGGGATCAGGGTCCAGTTTGGGGTCGACCAGCCGGTACATTTCCACCTTCACTCGGCGAGGCTGATCGAGACGCTCCATGCGGATGCCGTGTGCCGCGAGCCGATCGATGACCTCCGGATAAGTGGCTGGCACCCAGTAGGCTCGAGGGCGGCGCACGCTCTGATCGGGCACGTTGATCTCGATGTTGGGCACCGAGAGCTCGAGTGGCTTGCCGGTGTAGACGGTCTTCTCCTCGCCGGAGATGGCGGACTTCTCTTTGCGCGCCTCGATCGCAAGGAACGGCACCTTCGGCGCCTCGCCCTCGGCTCGCTTGAAAGTCACCGGCAGGCTCGAAGGCCTGCGCCCGCGGTCGCTCGCCGTGGCCTCGCGTAGCGCGGCGCCCTCGGCACCGAGGGCTCGCAAGGCCGACTCGAGCAGCACGTAGGTGCCCAGCACCCGCTGCTCGTACGGCTTGAGCGAGTGGTTCTCCACCAGGACGGCAGCCAGATGCCTTGCCGAGCCGTAGCCGTTCGAGAAGCGCAGCTGGGGTACGCCGTGGAAGTTGCCCTGGGTGGGGTCGGCCTCGTCGGCGAGGAAGACGAGGGGGCCCGGAATGTGCCCGGCGGCCTTGAGATCCCGGTCGAAGGCCGGGCCCAGCACTCTGTCCAACCAGCCGGCGATCGCCGGGGAGTAGGCCTGGGTGCCGTTCCAGCCGTAGGTGATGTCGTACTGGTAGTCGGCGCCGTCGGTAACGTGGAGATCGAGGTAGAGGTCCGGCTGGTAGCGGCTGATCGCCCCCACCAGGGCCCACACCTCGGGGCTGTCGAGCTTGGCGTAGTCCCGGTTCAAGTTGAGATTGCGAGCCGTAGTGCGCCAGCCCATTCGCTCCGGGCCTCGCTGGTTCACTCGGCCGAAAGGCGAGACGCGCTCGTGACCGTCGGTGTTGAGAATCGGCACGAAGAGGAAATTCGTGCGGTCGAGAAGGGCGCTCTTCCTGCCGTTGACCACCAGGTCGCGGAGCAGCATGAGGCCGGCGTCCTTGCCGTCGATCTCGCCGGCGTGGATGCCGGCCTGGGCGAGCAGAGTCGGTTTGCCGGAGGCGGCGAGGCTGGCTGGAGAAGGGTCCCCTCCGGCGGTGACGACGGCCATCCAGATCTCCCGACCCTCGCTGCTCTTGCCGAGGGAGACCAGGCTGAGCTTCTTTGAGGCTGAAGCCAGGCGGTGCAAGTAGGCGACCGTCTCGTCGTAGCTTGGAGTAGTGCGGAAGCTTGAGGCCTCCGCCGGAGTGCGCCAGGGGTCGGAAGCCGGAGCCTCCAACAATCGGCTGGCACCATTCCAAGGCTGGACGGGAGGCAGTATGGCTCGCTCCGCCGCCGAGCCTGCGAGCGCGGGGGCAGAGCCGCTCAGGATGAGCGACAGGGTAAAGGCGGAACAAAGCAAGCAGAGAGGTTTCACGAGTGAAGGCTCCTCTGGATGGTTGGTACGGGACCTGGTACGAGCCGCAGCCCTTGGGGTTGCGGGCGAAGAAGCGCTGGTCAGAACTTGAACAGGGCGTCGAAAGCGGCCTTGGCGTCGCTCGGTTTTTCCGGCGCCTGCTCCTGGGCGAACTCCACCGAGAGCTTGGGCTCGAAGAGCGCGCATTGGTTGGCGAGAGTCTTCTTCACCACCCGGGCAGGGAGGGTCTTCCTGCACTCGCGGAACGTGGAGGTGTCGAAGGCCGAGCAGTGCGAGCAGGTATGAAGGGGCGCCTGGCACTTCCAGCAGCTAGCACCGTAGGCTTCGGCGGCGGGCGGCGAGGGCTGCTTGGCGCCACAGGCGACACAGCGGAAAACCGTCTCGGTGGGGGCGCCGAGCCCCCGCCCGCGAGGGCCTTCCTTACGTTCGGCCGGTGGCCGGTTCTCGCGAGGCCGCTCGCCGCGGGAGCCGTCATCCTGGTAGCCGCTCTGGCGATACTTGCGATCGGACATCGTGCCGGAGTTATAGCAGATCCGTGGGCGCCGGGCTCGCCGGATCTCGGCACCGGCGAATCGCTCTTTCATCCAGGTCACCGCTCGCGTCGTAGCGTTCGCATGAGCCAGCGATCCGTCTTCGTGACCGGCGGCACTGGCTACCTGGGCCGGCGGCTGATTCCCGAGCTGTTGGCTCGTGGATACCGCGTGAAGGCTCTCGTCCGCCCGGGCTCCGAGGCCCGGATTCCTCCTGGAGCGGAGGCGATTCCGGGCAACGCTCTCGACGCTGCGAGCTTCGCGGACCAGGTGCCAGCCGATTGTATTTTCGTGCAGCTCGTGGGGGTGGCGAAGCCGAGCCCTGCCAAGGCTCGGCAGTTCCGCGAGATCGACCTCGCCTCGGCGCTTGCCTCGATCGAGGTGGCGAAGGAAGCTCGAGTGACCCATTTCGTCTACTTGAGTGTGGCCATGCCGGCGCCGGCGATGCGGGCCTATGTAGCGGCCCGAGCCGAGGCCGAGGAGCGCCTCAGGGCTTCCGGTCTGCCCGCCACTATCTTGCGTCCCTGGTACGTGCTGGGCCCAGGGCACCGCTGGCCGTATGCCCTCCTGCCGCTCTACTGGCTGTGGGAAGCCTTGCCATCCACCCGAGCCACCGCCCGCCGCCTCGGCCTGGTCACTCTCCGCCAGATGGTGACCGCCCTGGCCGAGGCTGTAGATCACCCGCCGAAGAGCGGTGCGCGGGTGGTCGAAGTACCGGAGATCCGGCGGGCCGGCTGATCGCTGTCTCCTTCTGAGCTCCAGCGGCCGGCCCTTGCTATGCTCCCGGCTCGTGTCCGAACTCGCCAGCCTGACGCCGATGTTGCGGCACTACCTGGAGGTGAAGGCCGCGCATCCGGATGCGGTGGTGCTCTACCGCATGGGGGATTTCTTCGAGCTGTTCTTCGAGGATGCCCGGCGGGCGGCGCCGATCCTCGAGGTGGTTCTGACCTCGCGGCACAAGGGCAGCGAGAACGAGGTGCCGATGTGCGGGGTGCCCTTCCACGCCGTGGAGAGCTACCTCGGCAAGCTCCTCGCGGCCGGCCTGCGGGTGGTGCTCTGCGACCAGGTGGAGGATCCCAAGGAGGCCAAGGGGCTGGTGAAGCGGGAGGTGACCCGCATTGTCACTCCCGGCACGGTTTCGGATCCGGCTCTGCTCGAGGGTAAGGAAGAAAGCCTCCTCGCGACCGTGATCTGGCGCGGCGAGGAGGGCGCAGTCGCTCTGCTCGAGGTCTCGACCGGGCATTTCGCCGTGCGCCGCTGGGGCACGCCGCAGGCCGCTGTGGACGACCTCGAAGTGCTGCGGCCGCGGGAGCTGCTGCTCGAGGAGGAGCGAGTGCCGGCGGCGATCCGCGAGTGGGCGGGGCGCCGGGGTGTGTGCACCACCCGCCTGGAGCTCGAGCGCCTGCTGGACCC
>CALMKX010000282.1 GCA_937867335.1 uncultured Acidobacteriota bacterium | reverse complement strand
ACCGGCAGTCATCCATCGCAACACGCGTCCCATACTCCCATGTGGGCTGCGCCCGACCCAACCTGCGTCAGCGCGGCCGCCACCAGGCTCGCCGCAACCAGGGCAGCGGCGGGCCGGGAGCTCTGAGGGGGTGAGATGCTGCGCAGTCGGTTGAGCTGCGTCTGGGTGAGCCGGCCGCAGACCCGGCCGGATGCCCGGCTCAGGGTGGCGAGAATCTCGCCGTCCGAGGCGCGACTGAAGTCGATCACCTCGTGCTGGCAGTGCTCGCAGAACCGGCGATCTCCGTCGAGAGTCGCCATCTTTTCCCAGGGTTCGGTGCAGGGCTCGGGAATGGTCACGGAGCGGATCTTCTGGCGTCGCATCGCGCACCTCCTGCCCGGTGGCAGCGCAAGCGGAATGCCTGCAACTCATCCCCTTGGGCCGAACGGCCTTCTGAGAGCGCCAGGACGGCCTTTTCGGCGAGGTGGGCCCACCGGTGTCCGCTCCCTTGGACACGCGAAGGTGCAGTTTCTTGAACCGAACGTTCGACGGGCTGGACGGGTCCTACTCGGTGCTGACCGGTGTTGCTGCTTGGTGGAGGGCGGCCTTGAGCGTGTGCCAGGGCAGAGTGGCGCACTTCACGCGCACGGGGAACTCCCGTACTCCCGAAAAGACCTCGAGCTTGCCCAGCTCGGGCGGAGCCTCGCCGGGTCGCGAAGGATCCCCGGTGACGAGCTCATGAAAGGCCTCGAAGAGGTGCTCGATTTCGGCCCGGCTCTTGCCTTGCACCATCTCGGTCATCATCGACGCCGAGGCGGTCGAGAGCGCGCAGCCGGCCCCCTCGAAGCTCACCCCCTTCACCACGTCACCTTCGAGGTCGAGGAAGACCTCCACGCGGTCGCCGCAGAGCGGGTTCGCGCCTCGGGCTCTGCGGTTCGCGGAAGCGAGCGGCCCGAAGTTCCTCGGCCTCTTGGTGTGGTCGAGGATGATCTCCTGGTACAGCTCTCTGAGCTCGCTCATCCGAAAATCTCCCGCACTCGAGCCAGGCCGGCGAAAAGGCGGTCCACCTCGTCGAAGGTATTGTAGAAGGCGAGCGACGCCCGAACGGCGGCGGGCACTCCCAGCCGCTCGAGCAACGGCTGGGCACAGTGATGGCCGGCCCGCACAGCGACCCCCACGGAGTCGAGCACGGTGGCCACGTCGTGCGGGTGGGCGAGCGAGCTGGTGAACGAGAACACCGGCACCCGGCGGCCGGGCGAGCCGAGCAGAGAGAGTTCCGGCTCAGCCTCCAGGCCCGCCAGGGCATAGCGGCAGAGCGCCGCCTCCTGTTCGGCCACTGCTGCCCCATCGAGCTCCGCGAGGTAGTCGAGGGCCGCGGCCAGGCCGAGGACGCCACTGATGTTCGGCGTTCCGGCTTCGAAGCGGGCCGGGGGCTCGGCGAATGTCGAACCGGCGAAAGAGACCGAAGCGATCATGTTCCCGCCGGCCTGGTAGGGGGGCATTTCGGCCAGGAGCTCCCGGCGGGCGTAGAGCACGCCGACACCGGTGGGGGCGAAGAGCTTGTGGCCCGAGAAGCAGTAGAAATCGCAGCAGAGCCGGCGGACGTCGACCGCGAAATGCGGTACGGCCTGGGCACCGTCCACCAACACCGGCACGCCCTGGGCGTGGGCGAGTTCCACCATTTTCTCGGCCGGGTTCACCGTCCCCATTACGTTCGAAGCGTGCGAGAAGGCAGCGAGGGCCACACCCTCGCGGAGCAGCCGCTGCCACTCCTCGAGCACCACCTCGCCGCGATCGTCGATCGGCGCCACCAACAGGCGGCCGCCGAGCTCTTCGAGCACGAGCTGCCAGGGGACGATGTTGGCGTGGTGCTCCATCTCGGTGATGAGAACGTTGCGCTCGAGCCGGGCTCCGGCCAGGCGCGGGCGCAGGAAGCTCGCGGCCACCAGGTTGATGGCCTCGGTGGTGCCGCGGGTGAAGACGATCTCCTCTGCCTTGGCCCCGAGGAAGCTCGCCACCCGGCCCCGGGCCGCCTCGTAGGCCGCCGTGGTCTCGGCGGCCAGGCGATAGACGCCGCGATGGATGTTGGCCGTGCCCTGGCGATCGTGGGCGGCTACGGCGTCGATCACCGCTGCCGGCTTCTGGGCGGTGGCGGCGTTGTCGAGGTAAGCGAGGCTCGAGCCGTGGAAGCCGAGGGCCGGAAAATCGGCCCGCCAGCGCTGGACGAGGCTCGTGCCGACGGTCGCCGTGCCGGCTTGGCTCATACCGCCTGCCGCACCACTTCGCCCTTGGGCAGACGATGGAAAAGGAACTCCTCCACCTCGTGGCGCAGGGCCTCGGGCTTGAGTCGCTCCACGATATCGGCCGCGAAGGCGTAGATCAGCAGGCTTCGCGCCGCGTCCTCGCCGATGCCACGGGAGCGCAGGTAGAAAATCGCCTCTTCGTCGAGCTGACCCACTGTAGAACCGTGGGTGCACTTGACGTCGTCGGCGAAGATCTCGAGCTGGGGGTTGGCGTTGACCAGCGCCTGGCGCGACAGCAGCAGGTTGCGGCTGGATTGCTTGGCATCTGTCTTCTGAGCGCCCTTGGCCACGAAGATGCGGCCGTTGAACACCGCCCGAGCCTTCTCGTCGAGGATGCCCTTGAACAGCTCGAAACTCGAACAGTGGGGCTTGGAGTGGTCCACCCGCATGTGGTTATCGAGGAACTGGCTGCCGCGCAGCACATAGAGACCGTTCAAGGTGCATTCCGCGCCCTCGCCGTCGAGCACGGCGTTGACGTCGTTGCGAACCAGGGCGCCGCCCACCGAGATGGAATGCGAGAAAAGGTTGCTCGAGCGCTCCTGGTAGAACTGCAGGGTGGCGGTGTGGAAGGCCGCAGTCGACTCCTTCTGCAGCTTGTAGTGATCCACCACCGCTCCAGAGCCGGTCCAGATCTCGGTGACCGGCGCGCTCCAGGAAGCCCTCTCAGCCAGGCTGGCGTAGGTTTCGATCAATGTCAGCTGGGACGCCTCGCCGGCCCGCACCAGGTTGCGCGGGTAGGAGACCCGAACCGTCTCGGACGCTGTGCCGAGGTAAAGCAGCTGGAGCGGCTTTTCGAGCAGGGCTCCGCGGGCCATCTCGACCACCGCGCCGTCGCTGGCGAACGCCGTGGACAGCGCCACGAAGGGATGCTCCTCGAAGCGGGCGTGGCGGGCGAAAACGCCTTCCAGCCGGCCCGGCTCGGTGCGCAGGACCTCCCCGAAGCTCTGAACCCGCACGCCGCTCGGCAGGGCGGAAAGCTCCGAGAACTCCGGAGCGAAGACGCCGTCGAGGAACACCAGCCGGTGGCTGTCGGGATGGAAGTGCTGCCTTACCGCTTCGGCGCTCACCTTGGGCAAGCCCGCAGCCCGGTGGAACCGGCCGCGAGCGATCGGTGCGACGTTGGTGAAGCGCCAATCCTCCTGGTCGGTGGTGGGAAAACCGAGAGCGACGAAGCGATCGAAAGCCGCGTGCCGCAGAGACGAGAGAAAAGCGGGCTCGCCGCGGTGCTCGGCCGTGAAGTGTTCGAAATCCTCCGCGTAGGCCGTCGCGGCGCTCGCGCCTTCTTCGAGGGTGGCGGTCGTCGTCATGGCAATCTCACGCAGTGGCGGAAGCCGCCACTTCCTCTTCCAGCCAGGAGTAGCCCTTCTCTTCCAGCTCCAGGGCGAGTTCCTTGCCACCCGAGCGGACGATGCGGCCGTTGAGCAGGACGTGGACGAAGTCCGGCACGATGAAGTTCAGCAAGCGCTGGTAATGAGTGATCACCAGGAAGGAGCGATCCGGGCTACGCAGAGCGTTGACGCCGTCCGCCACGATCTTGAGCGCATCGATGTCGAGGCCGGAGTCGGTCTCGTCGAGCACGGCCAGGCGCGGCTCGAGCACCGCCATGTGGAAGATCTCGTTGCGCTTCTTCTCGCCGCCGGAAAAGCCCTCGTTCACCGGGCGATGCAGCAGCGCCTCGTCCATCTTCACCAGTTTCATCTTCTGGCGCACCAGGGAGAGGAAGTCCACGGCGTCGATTTCCGGCAAGCCGCGATGCTTGCGGATGGCGTTGAGCGCCGCTTTCAGGAAGTAGGTGTTGGAAACGCCGGGGATCTCCACCGGATATTGGAAGGCGAGGAACAGCCCTTCGCGGGCGCGATCCTCCGGGTCGAGCTCGGTCAAGTCCTGACCCAGGAAGCGGATGCTCCCGTCAGTGACCTGGTAATCCTCCTTGCCGGCCATCACCTGAGCCAGGGTGCTCTTGCCGGAGCCGTTCGGGCCCATGATGGCGTGCACTTCGCCCGGCCTGATCGTGAGGTCGATCCCCTTGAGGATCGCCTTGTCGTCGATAGAAACCTTGAGATCGCGAATCTCGAGCATGGAAAGTCGCTCCTCCTTCTTCCGCTAGCCCACGCTGCCTTCGAGGTTGACCTCGAGCAGCTTCTGCGCCTCGACAGCGAACTCCATGGGGAGCTCACGGAAGACCTCTTTACAAAAACCATTGACAATCATGGACACGGCGTCCTCGGTGGAAATGCCACGGGCGTTGCAGTAGAAGATCTGATCCTCGCCGATCTTCGAAGTCGTGGCCTCGTGCTCCATCCGGGCCGTGGGATTCTGCACATCGATGTAAGGGAAGGTGTGGGCTCCGCACTGGTCGCCGATCAGCATCGAGTCGCATTGCGAGAAGTTGCGGGCGCCGTCGGCACCTTTGAGGATCTTCACCTGGCCGCGGTAGGTGTTCTGGCCGAAGCCGGCGGAAATGCCCTTCGAAACGATGGTGCTGCGGGTGTTCTTGCCGATGTGGATCATCTTGGTGCCGGTATCGGCCTGCTGGTAGCCTTTGGCCAAAGCCACCGAGTAGAACTCGCCCACCGACTCGTCACCTTTCAAGATCACGCTCGGATACTTCCAGGTGATCGCCGAGCCGGTCTCCACCTGGGTCCAGGAGATCTTCGCCTTGCGGCCGTCGCACTTCCCGCGCTTGGTGACGAAGTTATAGATGCCGCCCTTGCCGGTTTCCTTGTCGCCCGGGTACCAGTTCTGGACGGTGGAGTACTTGATGGTGGCACCCTCGAGGGCCACCAGTTCCACCACCGCGGCGTGCAGCTGGTTCTCGTCGCGCTTGGGCGCGGTGCAGCCTTCGAGGTAGCTGACGTACGCGCCTTCATCGGCGATGATCAGGGTGCGCTCGAACTGTCCGGTGTTCTGGGCGTTGATGCGGAAGTAGGTGGAGAGTTCCATCGGGCAGCGTACCCCTTTGGGCACGTAGACGAACGAGCCGTCCGAGAACACCGCCGAGTTGAGCGTGGCGAAGAAATTGTCGCTGTAGGGCACCACCGAACCGAGGTACTTCTGCACCAGTTCGGAGTGCTCGGAGATCGCTTCGGACATCGAGCAGAAGATCACGCCGGCCTCGGCCAGCTTCTGCTTGAAGGTGGTGGCCACGGACACGCTGTCGAACACCGCGTCCACCGCCACACCGGCCAGGAGCTCCTGCTCGCGCAGCGGAATGCCCAGCTTGGCGTAAGTTTCAAGCAGCTCGGGATCCACTTCGTCCAGGCTCTTCGGGCGGTCCTTCATCGACTTCGGGGCGGCGTAGTAGACGATCGCCTGGTAGTCGATCGGCTCGTAGTGGATGTTCGCCCAGCGCGGCTCCGCCAGGGTCTGCCAGTGCTGGAAGGCCCGGAGCCGCCACTCGAGCATCCAGCTCGGCTCCTCCTTCTTGGCCGAGATCCGCCGGATCACGTCCTCCGAAAGCCCTGGAGCGAAGGTCTCTTGCTCGATCTCGGTGACGAAACCCCACTCGTAGTCGCGTTCGGCGAGCTGCTCGAGGGCGCTGGTTTCGGTGGTTGCCATGTCGCGTTCCTTCCTGAATCGTCTTTCGTTGCGGCAAGCTCTGCCGCTTCCCGGTCCTGGAGTGGGGCCAGCCAGCTACCTGCGGCCACCGAGAGAGACCAGGCGCAGCGAGGCTGGCCGGCTCATCTCGGCGAGAGTGATCTCGGCCAGAGCGTCTCGGATGGCGCGGTTGATGCGCAGCCAGTTGCCCCGCACCGGGCAGGAGGCCTCCTGCAGACAGCTGCCCGGCAGGTCCTCATTGCATTCGGTGACGGCGATGGGGCCCTCGAGCGCCGTGATGATCTGGGCCATGTCGATCTGCTCGGCCGGTCGGGCGAGCGAGTAGCCGCCGTGCACGCCCCGGTGCGAGAGCAGCAGGCCCGAGCGGGCCAGCATCTTCAAGATCTTGCTCACCATCGGCTGGGGCAATCGCGTCTCGGCGGCCAGGTCTGGCGCGTTGAAACGCCGCTCCGGCTCCATGGCCATCTGCGACAGCAGCACGATTCCGTAGTCGGTCAGGCGGGTGATGCGGATCATCCAGGGCCCCCTGCAAAAGGGTACCGTAGCGGTCCCCTTTGGTCAATCACCGGGCTCGCAGGGGTGAGCGCGCCGAGCTCAGGGCTCCTTGGGGGCGGGTTCGGGGTGAGGCCGGGCGTCCATAAGGCGGGCGATCCAAGAGAGGTTGGGGCTGTTTTCCACCAGGATCTTGAGGATCATCGCGAGCGGCACGGCGAGAAGGGTGCCGATCATGCCCCACAGCCAGCCCCAGAACACCAGGGACAGCAGCACCACCAAGGGCGAGAGGCCCAGGCTCCGGCCCATCAGGTTGGGCTCGACGATGTTGCCGATCACCAGATTCGCCAAGAGGAAGCCGGCGAGCACCGCCACTGCCCCGCCGGTGCCGAGCTGGACCAGAGCCAGCACGGCCGGCGGCACGGCTGCGGCCACCGAGCCGATGTTCGGGATGTAGTTGAGCAGGAAGGCGAGAAGACCCCAGAGCAGAGGCAAGTCCACTCCCACCGCCCACAGCCAGACGCCGACCACCACGCCCATCGCCACGCTCACCGCGGTCTTGATCACCAGGTAGCGCTGGATGTCGTCCGTGATGCGGGCGAAGCGCTCCACCACCCGCTCGGCCTCGTCGGGAAGGGTGTCGTCGGACACTGCCTCGCCAGGTCGAGCCTCTTCGAGCGCGGCCCGGAGCTTGTGGGGAAAGACTCGGCTTTCGACGAAAGTGAAGACCACCAGAAGCAGCACCAGCAGCAAGAACCAGGCGAGCGCCGTCACTCCCGAGAGGGCGCGAGTGGCCAGCGGGATCAGCCGTTCCGGATCGAGCTTCTTGGCCAGGCTCTCCCGGGAGACGTCGAAGCCGAGCCGGGCGGCAGCGGGGCCGAGCGTGGCCTGGAGATCCTCGAACTGAGCCTGGTAGCGGGGAACGAGGTCGGCCACTCGCTCCACCGACAACACCATCACATACGCGAGCCCCAGGAGAATGGCCGCCACCAAGACCAGGGTGAGCAGCAGGGCCAAGGCATTCGGCACCCGCTTGGCTCGCAGCCAGGAAAGCACCGGCAGGAAGAGCACCGCTACGAAGAGGGCGAACAGCACCGGCACGAAGAACTTCTCCGCTGCCTTGAGGCCGGCGAGGATCACCACCAGGCAGGCCGTGGCCAGCAGAGGGTGCATCGGGCTGCGGGTGGAGGTCATGCTCGGAGGCGATCATAGCGCCGCTCGGCCGAGAAGCACGGCAACGTGGTGAATCGAGCCGGGGCCCGGGCTGCCGGCTAGCCGGCCAGCTCCCGCACCCGGGCGTAGCCGGCGCGGGAAACCGGCAGGCGGGTGCCGTCTTTGAGGATGGCCACCCGGCTGTCCTTGGCGTACAGCTCGAACCGGGCCAGGCGCGAGAGGTTCAGCAGGTAGGAGCGGTGGATGCGCGCGAACTGGCGCGGGTCGAGCAGCTCCTCGAGCTCGCCCAGGGATTGCTGCTTGGCGAGCGCTTCCTTGCCCACATGGAAGCTGGCGTAGTCGCCGCGGGCCTCGATGTAGTCGATGCGCTCGGTCGGCAGCACGTAGAGCCGCCCCTCGTGCCGGAGCAGCACGCGGGAGAGGGGGCTGCGGCCGCGTCGGGCAGCGGCCACGATGGAGTCCAGGGCGGGGTGATCGCCCCGGGCCAGGCGCTCGGCGGCCCGTTCCATGGCCTGGGCGAAGCGCTCCTCGGAGAACGGCTTGAGCAGGTAGTCCACCGCACCCACCTCGAAAGCCTTGAGGGCGTACTCGTCGTAGGCGGTGGTGAACACCACCAGCGGCCGGTGCTCGAGCGCCTCGATCACCTCGAAGCCGTCGAGGCCGGGCATCTGGATGTCGAGCAGCATCAAGTCAGGTCGGTGGCGCTCGGCGAGCTCCACGGCCTCCAGGCCCTGGGCCGCCTGGGCAACCAGCTGGCAGTCCGGATGGGCTTCGAGATACTCGGCCAGGAGTGCCCGGGCCGGTGCCTCGTCGTCGACGATCATCACCTTCATGAGGGGTTCTCTCCACTGAGCGGCACCACCAGCCGAACCCGGAACTCCTGGTTCTCGGCCGCGGTCTCGAGGCGGGCCTGCCGGCCGAAAGAGAGGCGGAGGCGGTCTCTCACCAAGCTGAGACCCACACCGGCCCCGGGGCGCCGGGGGCTGGCCTCGTCGACCGGATTGACCACCGCGATCTCGAGTTGGGTGTCTTCCCGTGCGGCGCTGATCAGAATCTCCCCGCCCTCCACCCGCGGGGCGATGCCGTGGCGTACGGCGTTTTCCACCAGGGGCTGGAGCAAGAGGGGTGGCACCAGCGCCTGGCGGGCCTCGGGGAGGGCCTCGAGCCGCCAGCTTAGGCGCTCGCCGAAGCGCACCCGCTCTACCTCGAGGTAAGCGCTCGCCAGCTCGAGCTCCTCGCCCAGGGGCACCAGCTTCTGTCGCGCGGCGCCCAGGCGGGCACGGAAGAAATCGGCAAGGCGAATGGCCATGGCCCGGGCGGCCTTGGGATCCGAGCCGCAAAGGGCGGCGAGCGAGTGCAGGCTGTTGAACAGGAAATGCGGGTCGATCTGCGCCCGCAGGGCCGCGAGCTCGGCGTCTCGAGCCTTCACCTCGAGCGAGAGCTCGCGGGTGCGGGTGCGCTGGGTCTCCTCGAAGACCAGGGCGAAGGAATGAACCAGCGCGGCGGCCAGATAGAAAAGCAGCCCTACCACGGCGAGCAGGGCCTGGTGCTCGAGAAAGAGCATCCGGGCCGGCAACAGCGGCCTCCAGCCGGCGAGACCGCGGCTGAGGAGCTCGCCCGCCGCGAGCCAGAGGCTGCTCGACAGGGCGGCCCCTGCTCCGTGGGCGAGGAGCAGCTTCCCGGCGTTGGCCGAGGAGGGTGGCAGGGCCCGGCAAGGGTAGTAGACCACCAGGGAGAGCAGCGCGGACAGGCCGGCCATGGAAGCTGCCAGGGTCGATGCCGCGAGGATTCCTGCCCCCTGGGGGGCCAGCAGTGCTACCAACACCAGCCCCGACGCCAGCCACCAGGCCCCCAGGTAGAGGAACGTGAGACGTGGCTGGGCGAAGGGGCTGTACATGATCCGAGAGCCTAGGGCCTCAGTCGTCTTCGTGTTCGACCGTGGGCCCGTTGCTCACTTCGATCCCGCCCATGATCACCACACCCCGCACCGTGAGGTTCTGCCCGGTGGCCACCGCCGAGGGTTCCGTCTTGTCCACGTAACCGCCCAGCAACGGAGTCACCCGGCTGGTGACGGTCCAGTCCTTGGGCACGTAGATGCTCATTCCGCCCCAGAAGGCGAAGACGTCGAGCACCGCCGGCGCTCCCCCGGTCGAAGCGCCGCGCAAGTCGAGCTCGCAGCCGCCGAGGATCGCGGTCGCCTCGCCGCCGCGGAACTCCGGGCTGCTGTTGGTCACCCGATTCCCGGAGAGAAAGCCGGCAGCCCGCGTGAAGGTGCTCTGCTCCGCCCAGCCGGCCCGGCCCAGGGGGGCCAGAAACGCCCGGCGGATCAGTAGCCCGCCTACCGCGATCAAGACCACGGGCCAGAGCTGGGCGAAGCTCAGAGTCACTAGCCCGAAGTTCTCGAGCAGCAGCCAGGTGCCCACGGCCGCCAGCACCACGCCGAAGCCCCGGCTTCCCCGCGCGTCGAAGATCTTCGCCGTACCGATCACGATCAAGGCCACCGGCCAGAAGCGCAGCGCCTTGGCGGCCTCCAGCAGCTGCAGGTTCTCGAGCAGGAAGATCAAGCCGACGGCGATCACCAGCACTCCGGCAAAGAGCCGGGAGAACGAGTACGACTTCGAGTCTCGGAGCTGGTTCACGACGACACCTCCTCGCGCCCGGAGCCCGAGCGGCCAGAACGGTGCGGGCGAAGTCCCAGACCGCGCATCACCAGCAGGATGCCGCTGAGAATCACCAATACGGGCCACGACGTGCTCCACCTCAGCCCCAGCCAGCCGAAGACGTTGGCGAAGAGCCAGAGGCCGATAGCGATGGGCCACACGGCGTCCCAGCGTGTCTCCTTGCGTCCCGGGGCCAGGAGGGTCACCAGACCGGCGTAGAGCGGCCAGAAGGGCCAGGAGTTGTTGAAGCTCAATCCATAGAAGTGGAAGAGGCTCACCAGGAGCCAGACACCGATGCCGATCATCCACAGGCCGGAGCGTACCTGCCCGGGCGAACCGGCCTGGGCCAGAGAGAAGAGCCCGATGCCCACCACCACGAGGGGCGTCCAGCGCAGCCAGTTGTCCACTTCCATCAGCTGGAACCTGCCCACCAGCAGCAGGCAGCCCAGGATCACCAGCACCAGGCCCCAGGCGAGCCGCGAGTAGTTCGGCGGCCGGCGGCTCGACTCGGAGAGAATCGGTCCTTGCGACGAGTCCATGTTCGTTCCTCCCGCGGCTCGAGGGTTCACGGCGAGCCGCCGGGAGAGAGGCTAGCGAGAGGTCGTGGCCAGGGAAGCGCTCGATCGCCCAATGGTGGTCTCCCGTCGCCCGATGGCGACTCGGGCCTCAGGGTACGAGCTCTCCGAGGGTCGCCAGGAAGCAGTCGACCTCGTCTTCGGTGTTGTAGAAGTTGGGGGAAACCCGCAGCCTCCCGAGCCTTTCGGCAACCACGATGTCCCGGCGCTCGAGCTCGGCCACCCAGGGAGCCACCGGCCGGCTCGGGTGGCGTGCGCAGACGATGCCGGAGCGAACCCCTTCCACGCCGCCGACCACCTCGAGCCCGAGCGCGGCCATCCCTTCCGCCGCGCGCCGGGCGAGAGCGATCACCCGGGGTTCGATCCGGGCGATCCCGATCTCGCCGAGCAGGGTGATCGACTCGCCCAGTAGACGGATGCCCAGGTGATTCAACGAGCCACATTCGAAGGCTCGAGCGCCGCTCTCCCACAGAAGCTCGATGCGGCCGAAGTCCAGCCGATGCGCCACCGAGCGCCAACCGGCCCGAGTGGGCCGCAGACGCCCGCGGAGGCGGTCCGAGACGTAGAGCAGGCCCATGCCTTCCGGCCCGAGCAGCCATTTGTGCCCCGCGCCTGCCGCCACATCCACGGCGCAGGCCTCGACATCCAGGGGCAGAGCGCCCAGGCCCTGGATCACGTCCACCACGAAGAGGATCTCCCGCCGCCGGCATTCCTGGCCGATCGCGGCGAGGTCCGCCCGGAAGCCGCTCGCGTACTGCACCCAGGAGAGGACGAGCAAGCGCGTGCGCTCGTCGCAGGCGGCGAGGAGCTCCTCGGGGTCGATCCGCCCGCCGCGTTCGGGCACGGCTCGGTATTCCACCCCGCGCTCGCCGAGCATCAGCCAGGGGTAGACATTCGACGGGTATTCGGCGCCGGCGCCCACGATGTTGTCCCCGGCCTGCCAGGCCAAACCCATGGCGACCAGGGACAACCCCTCCGCGGTGTTGGCCACGAAGGCGACTTCGTGGGGGAAGCGCGCGCCGAGGAGCTGCGCTGCGCGGGCGCGCACCACTTCGGCATGGGCTTCGCGGTCTTCCCAGTAGCGGTCGCCGGTTTCGCTCAGGAAGCGAGCGAGAGCGCATTGAGCTTCGGTGGCCCGGCGAGGGGGCGGGCTGATGGCGGCGTGGTTGAGATAGAGGAACCGGTCCACCACCGGGAACTCAGGACGCCAGGAAAGCAGGGGTTCCGCAGGTGTGTCGGGCATGGGCTGCTGATTGTAGTGTCGACAGCGATGGGTCGAGCGAGCGGCTCTCGCACCCCAAGGCGACAAAAGGTGTCGATTTCTTCCGTATAATGGTGGAACTTCGATGCGATCCGTCGCACTCTAACGGTTCTTCAGGCCTTCCGGCGAGGTACTCCGAGCGGATGCAGCCGCCCGCCATTCGAAAGTTGGCGTACCCGGCGTTCGGTGCGGACGACCGCGGAGGCGTTGCTCAGCTCGACGACGAGCCGTCGTTCCGGGCTCTCGCCGAGTCGACGGCGGCGGCCATCGTGGTGTTCCGCCAGGAGATCCTCTACGTCAACCCGGCCTTCGCCCAGCTCTCGGGCTACCCGCCGAGCGAGCTGCTGGGCATGGACTGGCTGGAGCTCGCCCATCCGGACTTCCGGGAGGAGCTCGACCGGCGGCGTGAGGCCTCGCTTCAAGGCGGGCCGGTTCCAGGTCGCTTCGAGCTGATTCTGCTCACCAGCGACGGCCAAGAGCGCTGGGTGGACTTCGCTGCCACCCGCATCCTGCTCGACGGCCAGCCGGCAGTGCTCGCCTCGGCTTTCGATATCACCGATCGCAAGGAGGCCGAGCTGGCCCTGCGGGTAAGCCGCGAGCGATTGGAGCTCGCCAACAAGAGCGCCGGCCTGGTGGCCTGGGACTGGAACCTGCTGAGCGACGAGATGGTGTTCGCCGAGGGCAGTGCCGAGCTCTTGGGCATCCCCGCCGAGGAACTCGCCACCGACAGCAAGGCCTTCCTCGAGCGATGGCTGCACCCGGACGACCGCGAGCGGACCCGCGCGGCGGTGCGGGCCGCCATCCGCGAGAACCGGGACTTCCGGGTGGAGCACCGGGCCGTGTCCGTGGCGGGTCAGGTACGTTGGTTCTCGGCCCGCGGCCGGGCGATCCGCGACGAAGCCGGCTGGGTGGTGCGGCTGATCGGCGTCTCGCTCGACATCACCGAGCGCAAGGAGGCCGAGCTCGCCCTCCGGGCCTCGAGCGAGCGGCTGCGGCTGATGGTCGAGCAGATGCCGGCCATCCTCTGGACCACGGACCCGGAGCTACGCTTCACCTCCAGCGTCGGGGCCGGCCTCGCGGCGCTCAACACCGAGCCCAATGCGGTGTCGGGCCAGCAGCTCAGGGACTACTTGAACGACCCCATGGGCAAGAGCGAGGCCCTCCAGTCCCATGAGAGGGCACTTGCCGGCAGCTCGGTCTCCTACCAGATGCAATGGGCCGGCAACGCCTACCAGGTGCACGTCGAGCCGCTGCGCGACCACGAGGGCACGATCGCGGGCACCATCGGCATCGCCCTTGACGTTACCGAGCGGATCCGCGTGGAGGATGCCCTGCGCCGGGAGCAGGGCTGGGCCCAGACCACCCTCGCTTCGATCGACGACGGGGTGATCCGCACCGATTCGAGCGGCATCGTGGAGTATCTGAACCCGGTCGCCGAGCGATTGACCGGCTTCTCCTCGGCTCAGGCGATCGGCCAACCTCTCGAGAAGATCTACCACGTGGTGGACGAGAGCTCCCGCGCGCCGTTGATCCACCCCGTGGCGCGCTGCCTGCGCGAGCGCCGGCCGGTGATGCTGCCCGGCCAGCGCTTGCTGGTGAAGCGAGACGGCTCGGAGTACGCCGTGCGGGACTCCGCGGCGCCCATCCTTGCTCCGGATGGCGAGATGGTGGGCGCGGTGCTGGCCTTCAAGGACATCTCGGCGGTGCGCGACATCGAGCGCGAGATGCACCAGCTCTCCACTCACGACGGGCTCACCGGGCTGCCCAACCGCTCCGCGTTCGAGCGCCGGCTGGCCCGCTCGCTCGAGCGCTCGGCCGCCACGGGAGAGACGTTGGTGGTGCTCCAGGTGGATCTCTCGCGGCTCAAGGTGGTCAACGACACCTGCGGCCACCTGGCCGGCGACGAGATGATCCGCGGCGCGGCCCGACACCTCGCTTCCTGGGCCGGGGATCGCTTCCATCTGGCGCGTCTGGGCCCCGAAGAGTTCGGCTTCGTGGTCGAGCGCCTGAGCGCCGCCGAGGCCCAGGACGTGGCGGAGAGCCTCAAGGAGGCCCTGCTCGACTATCGCTTCAGCTGGCAGGACCGCGTCTACGAAGTGCAGGCCAACATCGGCCTGGTGGCTGCCCGCACCGGCGACACCCCCTCGAGCCTGATGATCGCTTCGGACATCGCCTGCATGGTGGCCAAGGAGAGCGGCCGCAACCGCATCCACGAGTACCGGGCCGAGGATCCGCAGCTCGCCCACCGCTATCTGCAGATGGACTGGATCCACCGCATCTACCGCGCACTCGAGACCGACAGTTTCCGGCTCTACTGCCAGCCGATCCAGCCCCTCGACCCACGCCGCGCCGACGAAGGCACGCTCGGCGAGGTGCTGATCCGGATGGTCGGGGAGGACGGCGAGCTGGTGCTGCCCCGCACCTTCGTGCCGGCCGCCGAGCGTTACCGGTTGATCTCCTCGATCGACCGCTGGGTGGTGGCGAAGAGCCTCAAGATGCTCTCCCAGGGAGTGGTGGTGGGCGGCCAGCAGATCGATCGCCTGGCGATCAACCTCTCGGGCGAGACGCTGGCCGACGAGGCCTTCCTGAAATACGTGGTGGCCACCCTCGAGGCGACCGCCGTCGAGCCCTCGCGCATCCTCTTCGAAGTCACCGAGACGGCAGCGATCGCCAATCTGGACGGAGCGCTCCGCTTCATCCACGAGCTGCGGGGCCGGGGCGTGCGCTTCGTGCTCGACGACTTCGGCAGCGGGCTGTCTTCCTTCGCCTACCTGAAGAACCTGCCGGTGGATTACCTCAAGATCTCGGCCGAGTTCATCCACGGCATCGAGACCACGCCGATGCACCGCACCCTGGTGCGGTCGATCAACCAGATCGGCCACGAGCTGGGGCTGGAGGTGATCGGCGAAGGCGTGGAGAGCGAGGCCATCCTCTCGGCCTTGCTCGAGGTCCAGCTGGATTACGTGCAGGGTTACTGGATCGCCCAGCCGCAGCCGATCGAAGAGCCGCCGGCCCAGCCGGAGGATGCCGGTCGGGTGGAAGGCTGAGAGTTCCGACCGGCCTTCAAGCGCTCATTCCACCGTGACGCTCTTGGCCAGGTTGCGCGGCTGGTCGACGTCGCAGCCGCGGCGCACGCCGATGGCGTAGGCGAGGAACTGCAGCGGGACGACGTTGACCACCGGCTGCAGCAGCTCGCTCACCCGCGGCGCCCGCACCACCTGATCGGCCAGGCCGCCGAGTTCGGCCGGATCGCGGTCGGTGATGGCGATCACCCGGCCGTCCCGGGCCTTGACCTCCTGCATGTTGGAGATCACCTTGTCGAACACCCGCTCGCCGGTGGCGATCGCCACCACCGGCATCTCCTCGTCGATCAGGGCGATCGGCCCATGCTTCATCTCGCCCGCGGTGTAGCCCTCGGCGTGGATGTAGGAGATTTCCTTCAGCTTGAGCGCCCCTTCGAGGGCGATCGGGTAGTTGATGCCCCGGCCCAGGTAGAGGAAGTTCTCGGAGCGACAGTAGCGGCGGGCGATCTCCTCCACCTGCTCCTCGAGCTGCACGGCCTCGTCCACCGCCTGCGGCAGGTGGGCGAGAGCGGCGGTGAGCGCCGGGTCCACGCCCAGTCCCCGAGCCTGGCGGAGGTGGAGGGCCAGCAGATAGAGGGCCACCAGCTGGGTGGTGAAGGCCTTGGTGGAGGCCACGCCGATTTCCGGGCCGGCGTGGGTGTAGATCACCCCTTCGCTGACGCGGGTCGCCTGGCTGCCGGGCACGTTGCACAGGGTGATCAGCCGGCCGCCCCGCTCGCGGGCGGCCTCCATGGCCGAGAGCGTGTCGGCGGTCTCGCCGGACTGGGTGATGCCCAGGGCCAGCACCCGGGAGTCGACGATCGGATCCCGATAGCGGTACTCCGAGCCGAAATCTACTTCCACTGGGATCCGGGCCAGCTCCTCGATCAGGAACTTGCCCACCAGGCCGGCGTGGAGCGAGGTGCCGCAGGCCAGGATGTGGATCCGCTCGAGGCCTGCGAGCTCCTCGCGCGAAAGCCCCAGGGAGTCGAGTTCGACTTCACCGGTGGCGAAGTCCACGCGGCCGGCGAAGGTGTCCTGGATGGCCTGGGGCTGCTCGTGGATCTCCTTGGCCATGAAGTGCTTGTAGCCGCCCTTCTCGATCTGGATGGGATCCCAGTTGAGGCGGTGGGTGGCCCGGGTGATCGGCTGGCTGTCGCGGTCCCAGATCTCGAGCCCCTGGCGGGTGAGGCGGGCGAGGTCGCCGTTCTCGAGGAAAACCACATCTTTGGTGTAGGGCAGGATGGCCGAGGGGTCCGAGGCCAGGAACTGCTCGTCGTGGCCGAGCCCTACCGCGAGCGGCGGCCCCGAGCGCACCATCACGATGGCGTCCTCGTGGGTGCTGAGCACGGCAAAGGCGAAAAGCCCCGCGAGCTCGCGACGGGCGCGCTCCACGGCGGCGCGCAGATCGCCGTTCAGGTAGGAGGAGATCAGGTTGGCCACCACCTCGGTGTCGGTGTCAGAGGTGAAGGTCCAGTCCTCGTTTTGCAGGCGTTTCTTGATCGGCAGGAAGTTCTCGACGATGCCGTTGTGGATCACCGCCAGCTGCCGCTTCATGTCCACCATCGGGTGGGCGTTGCGCTCGGAGGGTGGTCCATGGGTGGCCCAGCGGGTGTGGCCGAGGCCGTACCGCCCGGCCAGGGGTTGGCGGGCGAGCTTCTCGACCAGGCGATCGAGCTTGCCCTCGGCCTTGCGGGTGTCCAGATGGCCGTTGATGCGCACCACCACGCCGGCCGAGTCGTAGCCTCGATACTCCAGCCGCCGCAGCCCTTCCATCAAGAGGGGAACCACCTCGCGCTCACCGATGTAGCCAACAATGCCGCACATAGTCTGGAGTCTCCTTGCTGCCCGCCAAGCTCGGTGGGCGCGCCTTGCCGAGCAAGAGAAATGCCTGGTGGCTCGCGGCGGCTAGCCGCCCAGCCGGGAAAGCGCTGGCACCCGGCTGCCGGGCGGTAGCTCGACGCCGTCGAGCACGGCGCCGGCGCCGATCACCGAGCCCTCGCCCACGCGGCAGTCGCGTAGCCAGGCGCCGGCGTGGATCACCACGGCTCGGCCCACTTCGCTGTGGCCGAGCAGCGACACCCCCGGGTGGATCACTGTGTCCGCTGCGACACGTACCGTGGGCTCCACGGTCGCGGTCTCGGGCCGCAGGAGTGTCACCCCCGAGGCCATCAGCTCGGCCGACTTGCGGGCCAGCAGCCGCTCGTGCACGAGGGCGAGGTCGGCGCGGCTGTTGATGCCCAGAGCCTCGTCGGCGTCGGCGAGTTCCACGACGGCCACGCCCTCGCGGGCAGCGGCCGCGCCCACCGCGTCGGTCAAGTAGAGCTCGCCCTGGGCGTTCGCCGGGGAGAGCCGGTCGAGGTAGGCGAAGATCTCCGGCGCCGGCAGGGCGTAGAGGCCGGCATTCACCTGGCGGATGGGAAGCTCCTCCGGTCTGGCGTCCCGAGCCTCGACGATCCGCTCGAGCCGGCCGTCCCGATGGCGGATCACCCTCCCGAGCGCTCCGGGCTCGGCGAGTTCGGCCACAGCCAGAGCCCCCCAGCTCCCCTCGGCCGCTTCGGCCAGCCGGGCGAGAGTGCCGGCGGTGACCAGCGGCACGTCCCCGGAGAGCACCAGCAGCAACGAGCCCTCCGGTACGCTGGCGGCCACTTGCGCCAGGGCGTGGCCGGTGCCCTTCTGCTCGCGCTGCTCCACCCAGCCAAGACTCTCCGCGGCGAAGGCCTCCCGTACCGCCTCGGCGCCGTGGCCGACCACCACCACCACCCGCTGGCAGCCGGCGGCGCGGGCGGTGTCGACCACCCAGGCGAGCATCGGCCGGCCGGCCACCTCGTGCAGCACTTTGGGCCGCTCGGAGCGCATCCGGGTGCCCTTGCCGGCAGCGAGAATCACCGCAACGCGCTGCCTGGGGCTCATGCCGGCCTCTCTCCCCGGGCGAGAGCCAGCACCGCGCAGGCGAGCCGTTCCGGATCGTGTCGGAGCAACTCTTCTTCGGCGAGCAGATCCGCTGCCACCAGCTCGACGCCCCGGCCCTCGATCGCCCGGCGATCCACCTCCACTGGCTCGGCGCCGCTGGCGCGGTAGAGGTCGAGTCGGTCGGCCGGGAGCGCCCGCGAGTTGGCCAGCACCACGTCCACGATGCCGCGACCCGCGTGCCGCTCGAGGGCGAGCAGATGGTCGAGGCCGCTCATGCCGAGGGTCTCGCCGGGCTGAGTCATCAGGTTGAGCACCAGGACCACTCTCGCCCGGCTCTGCTCGAGGGTGTTGCGCAGGGCCGGAATCAGCAGATTGGGCAGGATCGAGGTGTAGAGAGAGCCCGGCCCGAGCACCACCAGCTCCGCCGAGGCGATCGCCTCCACCGCCGCCGGGAAGGCGGCCGGGCGGGCCGGCTCGAGCTCGAGTTCGGCGATCGACTCGGTGGCGAGCCCCACGGCGGATTCGCCCTCGTAGGTTTTTCCCGAGTGGCTCCGAGCCTTCAGGCGGACGTCGGTCAGCGTGGCGGGCAGGATCTTGCCCCGTACCGAGAGCACCGACTCGGCGGTCAGGATCGCCTGGTAGAAATCGCCGGTGATGCCGGTCAGGGCGGTGAGGAAGAGGTTGCCGAAGGAATGCCCGGCCAGGCCGTCGCCGCCCATGAAGCGGTACTGGAAGAGCCGGGTGAGGAGATCCTCGTCGTCGGCCAAGGCCGCCAGGCAGTTGCGGATGTCTCCGGGGGGAAGCACCCCGAACTCTCGCCGGAGGCGCCCGGAGGAACCGCCGTCGTCGGTGACGGTCACCACCGCCCTCAAGCGCTCCGGAGCCACCCAGCGCTTGAGGCCGCGCAGCAGCACGGAAAGGCCGCTACCGCCGCCGATCGCGGTGATCGCACCCTGCCAAAGGGTCTCTGAAATGGGCACCAGGAAGTCCGGTTGCCGTCGCCGAGCGCTACTTCTTGCGCAGCTCGATCAGAATCTGCTTGGCCACCGCTTTCAGGGTATCGAAGACTCCCACCCCGGTGGTGGCCACGGCTTCGAAGGTGGGCTCTCGCTTGTAGTTGAGCACCCGATACATCTCTTCCGTCGAGATGACGTTGGGCAAGTCCCGCTTGTTGAACTGCAGGGCGTACGGGATGCTCATCAGGTCGAGGCCGTGCTCCTTCAGGTTGGCCTCGAGGTTGCGGATCGACTCGATGTTGGCTTCCATTCGCTCCGGCTGGCTATCGGCCACGAACACCACGCCATCCACACCCTTCAAGATCAGCTTGCGGCTGGCGTCGTAGAACACCTGGCCGGGTACCGTGTAGAGGTGGAAGCGCGTGGTGAAGCCGCGGATCGTGCCGAGGTCGAGCGGCAGGAAGTCGAAGAAAAGCGTGCGATCCGCTTCGGTCGCGAGCGAGATCATCTTGCCGCGAGCCTCGGGAGAGGTCTTGGCGTAGATGTACTGCAGATTCGTCGTCTTACCGCACAGACCCGGCCCGTAATAGACGATCTTGCAGTTTATTTCCTTTGTGGCGTAGTTGATGAAGGTCATGTCGTAAGCTGGACGCCGATCCTTGGCAGGACTGAGCTGGTCTCGATCCCGTTCCGCCGGAGCTGTCTATTCGCTGAACAACGCGTCGATGTCCTCGTCGGTGATCTCCGAGAACGGGCTGACTTCCCCGGCGCTACTCGGAGCGGCGGAGCGATGAATCATGGCTTCGAAGACCTGGTCGAGCTCGGCGCTCGCCCGCTTCACCCGCAGGCGAACCAGGCCGAGCGAGCTGCGCTCGTCGAAAATCACCACCAGGATCGCCCGCTTGGCGACGATGGAGATGTGGATGTGGTCCTGCTGGCCTTCGTGGAAGAGAACGGAAAACTCCCGCTCGCCGATCAGCTTCGCCAGCCCGTCGGTGGCGGCGACGTTGCCCGCGGTCAGGGAGGCCAGCGACGTGGTGTCGAACTGCTCGACATCTCCGGCGTTGGCGATCTGCTGGCCGTTCTTGTCCACCAGGAAGACGGCCCGGCTGTTGGAATCCTGCCGGAGACGCCCCAGCACTTCCCGCAAGCGGCGGGAGTCTTCCTCGTGCAACATCAAGTCCGCGAAACCCACGGTTCGACCTCTTCGGTATTGAGACTTGAGAAGGCGCTACGGGCGTCGACCGCCGGTATTTCGAGACGACACCCGAGGCTTGGCGCTGGATTCTAGCAGGGAGTGCTCGAGCCTTGCGAGGGTGATTCGGCAAGCGGTCCGGCGGCCGCTCAGCGGAACAGCCTCCAACCGGCCAGGATGTCGCTCTCCGTCAGTACGAGATCGCTGCCTTCCACCCGGAAAGGCAGCGGAATCGGCTTGCAACCTCCGCCGCCGGCGTTCACTTCGCGGATGCGGAAGGCCTTGTCGCATTTGTTGCACACCACCCACTCGCCCTCGTGCCGGTAGCCCCGCTGCCACTTGGCGCACTGCTCGTTGGCGTCGAAGGCCACCTGCAGCTGACCCCCTTCGTCGCGGGCGACGAAGAAGCGCACTTCCTGGTTGCCAGCGTTGAGGAAGCGGTAGAAGGAGACTCCGAGTGGCGAGAGGCTGCCCACGGCGAGGCGGACCATCCCGTCCCGCCCCGGGCTCACGCGCTGGAAGCTCGCGCTGCCCAGGCCACCCCGAAAGGCGTAGTCGGCGAATCCGATCAAGGCGGCGAGGCCCACCACCATGGCAAGAGCGGCAATCGGCTTGATTCGCATGGCGTCCCATTCTCGGTCATCCACCCGGCTCGCCACAAGCGCCGAAGAGCCGCCCAGTGGATAGGATCGGCTGTCGACGAGACCAAAGGAGAAGAGTCATGCCCTGGAACTGGCCCCATCTGCACCTGGCGCTCAACCATGCTCCAGTGATCGCCACCCCGCTGGGAGTGGCGCTTCTCGGCTGGGGACTCCTCGCCAAGAGCCGGGACCTCAAGCGTGCCGGCCTGGTGCTGCTGGTCCTGGCGACCTTGGCGTCGATCGCCGCGTTCTGGACCGGCGAGAACTCCGAGGAGGCCGTGGAAGGTCTCGCCGGCGTGAGCCACAAGCTGGTCCACGAGCACGAGGAGGCCGCCGAGACGGCGAGGATCGCCTTCCTTGCAACCGGCGTGCTCGCCGCCCTCGGCCTGCTCTTGAGCCGCGGCGAGCGCAAGGTGCCGGCCTGGCTGTGGGCGGCGATCCTCGCCGCCGGCATGGTCACGAGTGGCCTTCTGTTCCATGCCGCCGGCCTGGGCGGCGCGATCCGCCATCCGGAGATCGGCATGGGCGGAGCCGCAAGCCCGGGAGGCGGAGAAGGCGGCGAGCAGGAAGACGAGGGCTAGCCCTGCCGGAGGGCGGAAGCCTCGTCCTCGGCGATCACCCGAGCGGTCGCAGCCGCGAGGTCGAGCGTGCCGCTGATGGTGCGGTCGCTCGGGTAGAGCTGGCTCGACTCCACCAGGTAGAGGCCGGCCACCGGCGTTCGGTGGTGGGGAACCTGGTCGGCGAAGCCGGCAGGGCACACCACCTGCGCGTACGGGTCCCGCGACACGGCGGCGTCGATCAGCGCGCTACGGTCGAGCCCGGGGCGGATCCGCCCGAGATCCGCCAAGCATTCCTCGATCAGTTCGTCATGTGGCTGGGCGAAGCGCGGATGGTCTCGGGGCAAGTAGAAGGGGATGTAGAGGATGGTCGAGCCGTCCGGCGTCGCCTCGGGGTTGAGCCGGGTGTATTCGATGCAGCCGTTCCAGGCGATTGCCGGGTCATTGACGTTCAGCCAGTAGTTCTCGGAGATCGAGGTCCGGAGACGCAGCACCACGCACACCACGCCCAGGAACTCGATCGCCTCGAGGCCCTGGCGGTACGCCCGGGGCAAGGCGTCGCCCGCCAGGCGCAGGAACTGCGGCAGCGGTGCGGCCACGGCCACGCGGTCGAAGTCCTGCGCGGATCCATCCGCGAGCGTCAGGCCGCGGACGGCGCCGTTCTCGACGCGCAAACGCGCCACCGGGCGGCTGCGCCGCAGCTCGGCGCCGCGCCGCTGGAGATCGGCTTCGAGAGCGTCGATCAGCGTATCCGAGCCGCCCACCAGATGCCCCAGCCGCTCGCCGTGGAAGGGCGTCTTCCTCGATCGAGCCACGCGGAAGATGCGATGCCAGACCCAGGCCGCCGAGATCTCGGGATGGTGCTGGTTGAACTTCACCTGCAACAGGGGAAGCCAGGTGGCGACGTAGCCCTCCCGGCCCAGCAGGCGGATGAGCCAGGGCTCCGCGGCTCGACCGTCCAGCCGCCGCCAGTCGCGGATTCGCGAGCAGTAGAGCACCGCCGCGCCATAGCGCAGCCGGGAAGCGAGCGAGATGCCGCTGAACCGCAGCAAGTCGAGCGGAGAGCTGAACGGATAGAGCCGGCCGTGGTAGAAGAAGCCCATCCGCGTGGGCTGCCAGCGCAGGCGCTCGCCGAGACCGAGCTCGGCGAGCTTGCGGAAATAGCCGTGATCGTCCGCGCAGAGGAAATGGTAGTAGCGCTCGATCCGGATCGGCCCGAGCTCGAACGAACGGGCCAGCCCGCCGAGTTCGGCGGCGGCCTCGAAGAGAGTCACCTGGTGGCCGGCCCCCACCAGCTCGTGGGCCAGGCCCAGTCCGGCCGGCCCGCCTCCGATGACAGCGATGCGACTCACACCCGGCTCCTTGGACTCCTCTCGCTCGGAGAGGGGCGGCATTCTACTCAAGCTGACTCGTCTAAGATTCGCAGCCGCGCGGTGAGGCGCGGGTGCCTGCCTGAGTGATGAGCGAGTTCCTCGTTCGGCACAATCTACGGATGGGCGCGGCGGCGCGTCACCGTTGGCCATTCCCCCTGCACTCGAAATGTGCCCAGCCGAACCCTCGCGAGCCCTCCCCCTGAGCCCAGCTGACTCGACGTCCGTCCGGCAAGGCAGGCGCGAGGGCTGGCTCGCCTTGGCCGTTCTCGCCGGTCTCCTGATGCTGGCCTACGCCAACGTGGTCTTCCGGGGCCGCTCGCTGGTCTACACCAACAGCCGCAACCCCATGGACGAGAGGGGCATCGCCACCAGCTACGGAGCGGGCTTCGTGCCCCATCGAAAATGGACCTCCGCGGGCCTCTCGCTGTTCGCCAACTTCCACGACCCGGGCGGTGCCTGGTGGCAGTGGGAGCCCGGGGCCGAGGCGTTCCGCCGCGGCCTCGCCGAGGGCGAGCTGCCCTGGTGGGACCCGTACGACGGCGCCGGCACGCCCGCGATGGCCAACCTGATGCCGGCACCGTTGTTTCCGCCCTACCTGCTGATGCTCCTGCTCGGCAACACGGTGTTGCTGCGCAACGTCTACGCCCTGCTCACCCTGCTCGGCGCGGCCTGGTTCACCTATCGACTGCTGCGCGACCACGGCGTGGGCTTCCGCGGGGCCGTCTTCGGCGGGGCGGCCTTCGCTTTCTCGGGCGCCCTCGCCCAGAATGTCGGCTCTTTCATCGGCCAGACCACCGCCACCCTGCCCTTCGCCCTCTGGCTGACGGGCCGCTTCTTCGAGCGCCCGAGCCCCGGGCGGGCGGCCGTTCTCGCCGCCGGCTACGCGGCGGTTTCCATGGCGAGCTTCCCGCCGGTGCTGGTGGCGGTGTTCGGCCTGGCGGCGGCTTATGCGCTGGTGATGTCGAAGCCAGCGGAGGCCGCCGGTTCCTGGGCCAGGCGCTGGCTCGCCTGGGCGGGTGCCGCGGCCCTGGGGCTCGCCCTGGTGGGCTTCTACTACCTGCCGTTCGCGAGCCTGGTCCGTACCGCCACCCATGTGGGCGAGGCCTACTCACGGAGCGGCATGGAGAAGCTCCCTCTCGCCACCCTGCTGCAGCTCGCCTCGCCCACCCTTGCCGGCGGTGGCAAGGTCTACACCGATCCCCCGGTGCCGGATCCGGACCCGCTGCTGCGCGAGCTGCCCTATCTCGGCCTGGTTCCATTGCTCCTGGCCGGCCTGGCGCGGGGGGGCGAGGGCCGGCGCCGGCAGTTCTACTCGCTGGTCGCGGCCAGCGCCGCGGTGGTGTTGCTCAAGATCCTCGGGGTCGAGCCCATCGCCTCGCTCGGCCGCCTGCCCGTCCTCCAGAGCATTCACTTCGCCTCCTACTTCGGCCTGCCGCTCGCCTTCCTCTTGGCCCTTCTCGCCGGCCTGGGCTGGGACACGCTGGAGCGCGGAGAGGTGCCGCCGCGCCGGGCGCGTTTCGTGGCCCTGGGCGGTGGGGTGTGGCTGGCCACCTTGCTGGTCTATGGCTGGAGCCTGGGAGCGCCGCGCCACCCGCTCGCCGAGCGCTGGTGGCTCGGCTGGGGGGCTCTGGCTTCTCTTTGCGTCGCCGCCGGAGCGCTCTTGCTCCGAAGCCATCTCCGGCAGGGCTGGGCCCGAACCCGGCTGCCGGCGATGCTCGGGCTGCTCTTCGTGGCCGAGGCGGTGGCCAACACCGCCTATCCCCGGCCCAAGCGCTTCGACGTCTGGCGCCACCCGCCGCCGTATGTCGAGGTGCTCCAGAAGGAAGCCGGGCTGGGCCGGGTGTTCAACGCCTCGAGCTTCGAGGCGAACGCCGGCTCGGTCTTCCAGGTGATGAGCCTGGACTCCCTCTCCACGTTCAACTCCACCCGGGTGACGCGCTTCTACGGCCTGTACGCCAACCGGCGCAGCTACTACTTCTTGCGGGAAGCCGTGCGGTTGCCCCGGGAGGAAGCCCTCGACCGGGCCGACATCGAGCTGCTGTCGATCCGGGAGGATCGCCACGAGATAGTCGCCGAAGCCGAGGCCCGCGGCTATGCCACCGTCTACCAGGACGGCTTCGTGCGCATCTTCCGGCGCAGCGGCAACCCTCGCTACTTCTTCACCAGCGAGTACGCCAAGACGGACGGCCTCACGGCCCTGCGCCTGGTGGGCAGGAACAAGCCCACCCGCGAGCTCCTGCTGGAAGAGGAGCTGGGCTTCGCCTCCACGCCCAACCTGCCGGAGGATCCGCCGGTGCGGGTAGCCGAATTCCACCGCAACGGCTACCGCCTGGAGCTCGAAGCCCCGCGGCGAGGGTTGGTCTACTGCTCCGAGAGCTCAATGCCCGGCTGGACGGTCCGCGTAAACGGCCAGCCGGCGCGCTTTCTCGCTGCGAACTTCGCCTTTCGGGCCATCGAAGTACCGGCCGGTCGCGTGGTGATCGAGACGAGCTACTGGCCCCCCGGCCTCTCGGCTGGGCTGGGCGTGTCGATGCTCGGCCTCCTGGTTCTAGGGGCCCTGGTATTGCGGTCGCGAAGCCGTGGCCGGCCGAGCCTCGGCCCTGCCTCCCCTCACCCCGAGGGGTAGCTCGGGCGCCACCTCGGCGGGTGTTTCTCCGCCCCAGGAAGAAGCGCTAACTGGAGTCGACAGCGCGCTCTCGAGGAAAGGAGCAACGCCATGTACATGGGTAGAATCGGGTTCTGGCTCATTCTCCTTGGCACCCTGCTGCTGGCTCTGCCCGTCGCCGCTCAAACCGGGGCTCCCGGCGAGGCTCATCCCTGCCTGCCGGGCATGCCCAACTACGAGCTCGCCACCGAGGTGCGGCTTTCCGGCACCGTGGTCCAGCTGCTCGAGCTCACCAGCCCGCTCGGCTCGAAGGGCCTGCACTTCCTCTTCCGGCCCCTCGATGGCAGCCCGGCCATCGAAGTCCATGTGGCGCCGCTGCGCTACGTGCGGCAAGAGGGTTTCGTCTTCAGCGTGGGCGACGCGCTCGAGGTCCTGGGGTCGCGGGTTCGCTGCGACCGCAACCTGGCGATCCTCGCCCGTGAGATCAAGCGTGGCACTTCCACCCTGGTGCTGCGCGACGAGAAGGGCTTCCCTCTCTGGGGCAGCCCCCGCCGGCACAGCTGAAGGATCGGCCAGCCGCTAGGCCCGGCGCCGGCGCAGCAGCCTGAGCGAGGCCAGCGCCAGGAGAGTCGCGAGCACGGCGAGGCCGAGGGGCGAAACCGCGGGTACCGAGCCGGTCAAGCCCTGGGGGGCGAACTGCAGGTGCCGGGGCGCCGGGAAGGTGGTGTTGAAGTTCAGCGTGGCGGCCAGCTCACGGCCGTGGGAGAGCGTGGTAGCGCTGTTGGTACAAGTGCCGTCTTCGCGCAGGAAGCTCTGGTAAGGGATGTTGGACCCTCTTACGGGCCCGCCGATGTAGATGTCGCCGGTCTGGCGATTCACCGCGACCTCTGTGAGGGGCTGGAAGGTCAGGAACGAGGAGAAGACGTAGGCCGTGCCCGTGCAGCCGGTTCCCGAGTAGAACAACTCATGCGGCAGGCTGTTTTCGACCTCGTTGGTGAGGCGGCCGTCGGAGAAGACGGTGAGGGCGAATTTGCCGTCGGCGGTGTCCACCACCACGGTCGCGCCCAGCCCGTCCGCTCGCACCGAGGTCACCGGCCCGATCACCACCGAGTTGGCCGCCACCAGGAAGGCCGGCTCCGAAAGCTGAGCCTGGGTCGCCCTCGGCGCCAGCAGGAGAGCGCCGAGGCAGAAGCCGCGGAAAGCTGCTCTGGACATGATTCCTCCTCTCGGACGATTGGCGAGAAAACCGAGATCAGCCTATCAAGAGCCGCCTCTTCTCCCCACCGGTGGAGCCGGAAACCCGGGAGGCCTAGGTTGACACCGTCGAACTCTCGTCGAACAATCAGTTAGCAAAATTTTCGATTCGAGGACGAACAGGCGAAGTTCGGCGCTCCTGGCCGCGGTAACGGTGGCGCCGGCTCGGGTTCCTGTCTTCCAGGAGGACCGCTTTGACCGAAGGCCGCTACGAGCTGGTGATCGTGGGCGCGGGGCCGGGAGGGCTCGCCGCCGCGGCACACGCGCGGGCTCTCGGCGTGGCCTATCGGCTGCTCGAGCGCAGCAGCCACCTGGCCGATACGGTCTTCTGCTACCAGGCCGGCAAGCCGGTGATGGCCGAGCCGGCGCTGGTGCCGGCGCGCAGCGAGCTGCCCTTCGTGGCCGGCTCCCGCGAGTCGGTCCTCGAGGCCTGGCAGCGCTCGGCGGCCCAGCAGGGGCTCGCGATCTCCTTCGGCTCAGAGCTCTCCGGGCTGGTGCGGCGTGCCGACCCGGAATGGCCCTTCCTGCTCACCACCAGCCAGGGCGAGGAACTCGAGGCCCGCCACGTGGTGCTCGCCCTGGGCACCCAGGGCAACCCCCGGCGCCTCGGGGTGCCCGGGGAGGACCTTTCCCACGTGGCCACTCGCCTCGCCGACCCGAAGGCCCACCAGGGAGAGGACATCCTGGTGGTGGGCGCCGGGGACTCGGCGCTCGAGATCGCCCTGGCCCTGGCTCCGGCCAACCGGGTGAGCCTGGTGGTGCGCGCGGCCGAGATCGTGCGGGCCAAGGAGAGCCTGGAACAGCAGGTGCTCTCGCTTGCCGCCGGCGGCCGGTTGAAGGTGTTCTTCAGCAGCCAGGTGGCGGAGCTCAAGGCCGAGGAGGCCCGGCTCAAGACCCCGGAGGGCGAGGTGGTGGTGGCGGCCCGGAGGGTCTTCGTCAAGATCGGCGCGGATCCGCCCCGCAGGCAGCTGGAGTCCTGGGGAGTCGCCTTCCGCGGCGAGGGGCGGGACGCCCGCCCGGTGGTGGACTCGCGATACCAGTCCAGCGTGCCCGGGCTGTACTTGATCGGTGCCGTGGCCGGGCAAGACCTGATCAAGCTCGCGATCAACCAAGGCTACGAGGTGGTGGAGCACATCCTCGGCCGCCCGATCGACCCCGCGGACGAGGCGGTGCTGGTGGCGCGCCTGCCCTTCTGGACGGGCAAGGCGGCGGAGCGGATCGAATCCCTGCAGGACGAGATCCCCCTCTTCGCCGAGGCGGACCCGGGCCTTCTGCGGGAGCTCTTCCTGGCGGCCGAGGTGAAGAGCTACGGTGACGGCGAGGAAATCCTCGCCCAGAACGACTACACCAGCACCTTCCTGGTGATCACCGAGGGCAAGGTGGCGATTTCCGCCGTGCCCGAAGGAGGCGGCGCCGAAAAGCCGCTGGCCACCCTCTCGGCCGGCAACTTCTTCGGCGAGATGGGGCTGATCTCCGGGCGGCGGCGCAACGCAACGGCCCGGGCCCAGGGCGCAGTGCGGCTGGTCGAGATACCTCGCAAGGCGATGCTCCGCCTGCTCGCGAGCTCGCCCGGGGCCCGGCGGATGGTGGACCAGGCCTTCCTGGTGCGGGCCTTCGAGCGGGATCTCTTCCCCAACACGCCGGAGAGCCAACTCTGGGAGCTGGTGGGCAAAGCCACGGTGGAGCGGCCGGATCGCGGCGCGACGTTGTTCCGCGAAGGGGACCCCGGCGACGCCTTCTACCTCATCCGCAGCGGCATGCTGCGCATCGCCAAGCGCTCCGGGGACCGCGAGATCGTGGTGGCCTACCTGGTGGCCGGCAACAGCTTCGGCGAGACGGCCTTGCTCGACGGCACCCGGCGCACGGCCACCGTCTCCGCCATCTTCCCGAGCGAGCTGATCCGCCTCTCGAAGGCGGACTGCGACGCCTTCCTCGCTCGCCACCCGGAAGCCCGGGCAGACCTCGAAGCACGCCTCGAGCCCCTGCGGTTGGCGAACCTGGTGCTCGATGCCACGCCACGGGCCGGCGAAGTGCTGCACGACCTGATCCGCCACGAAGTGGTGATGGGCACCGACGCCCTCTTGATCGACAACCACAAATGCGTGCGCTGCAACAACTGCGTGCGGGCCTGCGAGAGCGTGCACGCGGACGGCCAAGCCCGGCTGTCGCTCTCCGGCATCGAGCTCGCCAACCTGCTGGTGCCCAACTCCTGCTGGCAATGCGCGGACCCGCTCTGCATGCTGGATTGCCCGCCGGACGCCATCGTGCGCAACGCCCGCGGCGAGGTGTCCATCAAGAGCAACTGCATCGGCTGCGGCAACTGCGCCCGGAACTGCCCCTACGGCAACATCTTCATGGTCCATCCCCGGCCCAGGGAGGGCGGCCTCGCCGGCTTCCTGGCACGGCTCTTCGGCGCCACGGCTCCGGCTTCGGAGCGCGAGGTGGCGGTGAAATGCGACCTCTGCTCCGGGCTGCCGAGCGGGCCGGCCTGCGTGGCGAGCTGCCCCACCGGCGCGGCTCTCAGGCTCGACCCGCGCACGTACCGGGAAACCGTGGAACGCCTGGTGGACCGGCCGGGAGGGCGGGGATGAGCTTCCTCGGCGGCTCCGCGGCGCGCCGCTGGCGGTTTGGGGGCCTGGCCCTTCTCGGGCTGGCGGTGGCGGCCTGGCTGCTCCAGCGGCGGCTCGAGCCCGCCTCGCATGGTGGCTCGCCGGGAGGGCTCGCGTGGGGCATCCTCGCCACGCTCTTGATCCTCGCCCTCGTCGCTTTCGGCTGGCGCAAGCGGGCCTACCGCTCCCGCCTGGGCAAGCTCGAGGGCTGGCTCCAGGTGCATCTCTGGCTGGGGCTCCTGGTGCTCCTCGCGGTGCTCTTCCACACCGGCTGGCGGTTCCAGGATCGCCTCGCCTTGACCACCCTCGGGGTGATGGCCCTGGTGGTGGCGAGCGGCCTGGTGGGCGCCTTCCTCTACGCCCTGCTGCCTCGCTTCTTGACCGCCGCTTCCAGCCGGCGAACCCCGGCCGAGGCTTCGGCCCAGCTCAACCAGCAGGCCCAGGCCATGGCCCTGTTGGCCTCGGGGCGCTCGCCGGCTTTCCAGCGGGTGTTCCAGGGCCTGCTCGACGAGGCCACGCCGGGGCGCTTCGCCGGCTGGCGCCTCCTGGCCGGCCGGCCCCGCCGGGCCGAGGCGGGAGAGCACGCGTGGTCGCGCAAGCTGGGGGAAGTGCCGCCGCCCGAACGGGATTCGCTGCGCGCCCTCCTGGTGCTGTCGCGGCAACACCAGGAGCTGCTCGAGAGCCTGGAGGCGCAGCAGTTCTACCGCAACTGGCTCGAGGTGTGGCTGTGGGTGCACGTGCCCGCGTCCCTGGCGCTCCTGGTGCTGGTGGCGGTGCACGCCATCACGGCCCTCTACTACCGGGGGTTCTAGCCGACCATGAGACGCCCACGCCGCTCGCTCCTCCTCGCGTCCCTGCTGCTCGCTCTGGCGAGCCTCGCCCAGGCGCCGAAGCCTCCCCCGCCGGTCGGCAAGGTGACCTACGTGCGCAACCAGGTGCTGGGCGCCGCCCCCGAGCAGCCCACGGTGGCCCTCGCGGTAGGCGATCCGCTGGTGCTGCGCCACCAGGTGGCGACCCTGGCAGATTCCGGCACCCGCATGAGCCTGGGAGAAAGCGGCACTCTCTCGCTGGGGGCGGCCACCCGGGTGGTGCTCGACGAGCTCTTCCTGCAGAAGAACCGTCCCGGCAAGTCGCGCTTGTCCCTGCTGGTGGGGAGCCTCCGGCTGGCGGTGGGCTCTCTCTTCGGCGGTGAGCTCGAGGTCGACACCCCCACCGGGGTGATCGGCGTCAAGGGCACGGATTTCCGGGTGGACGTGAGCCTCGGCCGAACCGAGGTGACGGTGTTCGAGGGCACGGTGACCTTCCTCGGCAAGGTCTCCGGCAAGGTGGTGAAAGTGGCCCGCGGGCAGCGCAGCGTGGTCGAAGGAAGCGGGGCGCCGAGCGAGCCCGCGAAGGCCGATCCCGCCCGCGCCAAGGACCCGGCCGAGCCGGGGGGCTCGCTGCCCGCTCTCGGGGGCC
>CALMKX010000281.1 GCA_937867335.1 uncultured Acidobacteriota bacterium | reverse complement strand
GGGGGCCTCGCCGGCTCGCGGGACGCCCCCGCCGTGGTGCGCTGGCTGCTGCCCTGGGCGCGCTCACGGGCACGGGTGATCCTGGTCTTCGACGGCCCGCGGCAGGCGGACGTCGCCGAGCGCTATGGCCCGCTGGAAGTGCGCTTCGCCGCCCCACTGACGGCGGACGAGACGATCCTCCGCCTGCTCGAGAAGGAAGCCCGCGGCTGGACCGTGGTCACCGACGACGCCGCCCTCGCCCGGGGTGCGCGGGACCTGGGCGCTCGGCTGTTGCCGGCGAGCTCGCTCTTGGCCCGCGCCGCCGGCGGCCGCAAGCGACGAGGGGCCCCACAAGGCGAGGAGAAGCCGACGCCTTCCGGAGCCGAGCAGGGCTACTGGAAGAAGGTCTTCAGCGGCGAATCCTGAGCCTCATCGCCCGCCCGGCGGCGCGTAGCGCTCGAGCCAGGCGAACACTTCCTGCCACCACAGAAGCGCCGCCTGCGGCTTCAGGATCCAGTGGTTCTCGTCGGGAAACACCACGATCCTCGACGGCACTCCCTTCGCCTGCAGCACGCCGAAGAGGTTGATGCCCTGCGAGACCGGCACTCGATAGTCCTTCTCGCCGTGGAGGATCAGCGTGGGGGTGTGGAACGCCGCGGCGAAGCGGCTGGGCGAGTAGCGGTCGATGCGGGCCGGGTCCACCCAGGGAGCGGCGCCGTAGGCCTGGGGCCGGCCCCAGGTGCCATCGGAGGCGAACTGGGCCATCAGGTCGTAGACCCCGGCGTGGTCGATCAGCGCCGAGAAGAGGTCGGTATGGCCCAAGAGCCAGCACACCATGTAGCCGCCGTAGGAGCCGCCGGCCGCGGCCATGCGCTTGGCGTCGATGTAGCCCCGACCGACCAGCTGCTGGGTGGCCTTGACGATGTCCTCGAACGGCGCTTCGCCGTGGAAGCCGACGATCGAATCCGCGAAGGCCTGGCCGTAGCCGGTGGAGCCGTGGAAGTTGACCATCGCCACCACGTAGCCCCGGGAAGCGAAAAGCGCCGCGTTCCAGCGGTAGTGGAACTCGTCGTTGAAGGCCCCGAACGGGCCGCCGTGAATCATCTGCAGCAACGGCCATTTGCGGCCCGGGTCGAAGCCGGGAGGCAGCAGCAGCCAGAGGTGCACCTTTTCACCCCGGCCACCCACGAAGTCCATCTCGGAGACCGTGCCGAGGTCGAGCTGGGCGAGCAGGGCCTGGTTGAGGTGGGTGAGCTGCCGGGGCTCGGTAGCGCCCGGGTCGAGCACGGCGAGGTTCGCCGGCTCGGTGAGCGACTCGCGCCGGAACACCAGCCGGGTGCCGCCGGAAACCGCCCGCGCCTCGACCCCGGCCAGAGTGCCGCCGCGCACCACCACCTCGGGCACTCCGCCCGCCACGGGGACTCGCCAGAGGTGTACGCGGCCGCGGGCTTCGCCGTGGAAGTAGACGGTGCCGCCGTCCGGCGAGAGGGTCCAGCTCGAAGTGTGGCCGTCCCAGGCGGGGGCGATCTCCACGCTAGTGCCGGTCGCCCGCTCGTAGCGCGCCAGGCGGAGAAAGTCGGCGGGATGATCGGCGCGCCGGTTGCGGCCGTAGACCACGAAACGACCGTCCGGCGAGTAGCGCGGCCGGACATCGTCCGCCGGGTTGCCGGCGGTCAGGTTCTGGACCTCGCCGCCCCGGCCGTCGTCGTCGATCGCCAGGCGGTAGAGGTCGGAGTTGAGCGTCTGGTACGGCGGCTCGGTGCTGTTGGCGGCGAACACCGCCTCCTTGCCGTCCGGCGCCAGATCCCAATCGCCGAGGCCATCGAAGGAGAGGAGGCGCCGGGAGCCGGGGGTGAGATCGGTCGCTTTCCGGCTTCCGAGATCCAGCGTGAAGACGTGGGCCACCTGGCCGTCGGTGCGGTACTCGTCCCAGTAGCGCAGCACGCGGGTCTCGGAGATCTTGGCGTGGGTCTTGTCCTTGTCCTGACCGTCGAGCCGATCCTTCACGGCCTTCCAGTCGTCGTTCAGGTCCGGCCAGGTGGAGGCGAGGAAGCCGATGCGCTGGCCGTCCGGAAACCAGCGGAGCTCGCCGGGAGCCACGGGCAGATCGGTCACCGGCTCGGCCTCGCCGGCGCCGTCGACCGGCAGAACGAAGATCTGCGCCGGGCCGTCGCCGCGCTTCGAGAGGAAGGCCAGTCGCTTGCCGTCCGGGCTGAAGACGGGCGCGCTGTCGCTGCCCTTGTTCCAGGTGAGGCGCCGCGGAGGCTCGCCGGCGTCCGCCTTGGCGAGCCAGAGGTCCGAGTTGCCCTTGTTGTCGTCCACCGAATAGGTGGTGACCGTGTAGGCCACCCACTGACCGTCCGGCGAAGTGGCCGGAGTGCCTACCCTCTCCATCGCCCAGAGGTCTGGCGCGGTGATCGGCCGCCGGCCGAGGGTCGGCTCCTCGGCGCGGGCCGCCGGCGACAGCCAGACGGCCAGGGTGAGACAGAACAGGCTTGGCAACCTCATGATCGAATGTCCTCCCGAATCGAGGAGGGCATGTTACCTCGCTCGAGCTCCTCGCCAGCCGCCGGGGGCGTGTAACATTGCCGCCGCCCGAACAACCTCGTTTCGCTCGAAGGAACCCCATCATGCCCGACCCACGATTCGACAAGCTGGCCGAGACGCTGGTCACCTACTCCTGTGGCCTGAAGCCGGGAGAGAAGGTGCTGATCGAAGCCTTCGATGTTCCCAACGCCTTCGTCAACGCACTGGTGGCGACCGTTGCCCGGGTGGGGGCGACCCCGATCGTCCAGCTCAAGAGCCAGCCGGTCACCCGCCAGCTGATGCGCTTGGCCACCCGCGAACAGCTGGAGCTGATGGCTTCGGCCGAGGCGGCCGTGATGTCCCAGGTGCAGGCCTACATCGGCGTGCGGGGCGGCGACAACGTGGCCGAGCTCTCCGATGTGCCGCGCGAGAAGATGGCGCTCTACGAACAGATCGTCTTCCAGCGCGTGCACCTCGACCTGCGGATCAAGCACACCCGCTGGGTGGTGCTGCGCTGGCCCTCGCCGTCGATGGCCCAGCTCGCCAACGCTTCGACCGAGTCCTTCGAGGAGTTCTTCTTCCGCGTCTGTACGCTCGACTACGCCCGGATGTCCAGGGCCCTCCAGCCCTTGAAGCAGCTGATGGAGACCACCGACCGAGTGCGGCTGGTGGCCCCCGGCACCGACCTCCGCTTCAGCATCCGGGGCATTCCTGCGGTGCCCTGCGACGGCAAGCACAACATCCCGGACGGCGAGGTCTACACCGCTCCCGTGCGCGACAGCGTCTTTGGCACCATCCACTTCAACGCCCCCACCATCTACCGGGGGGTGAGCCACGAGCAGGTACGCCTGCGCTTCGAGGCAGGCAAGGTGGTCGAGGCCGAGAGCACCAACTCGGCCCACCTCAACGAGGTGCTCGACAGCGACGAGGGAGCCCGCTACGTGGGCGAGTTCGCGATCGGCTTCAACCCTTACATCACCGCGCCGATGAAGGACATCCTGTTCGACGAGAAGATCGCCGGCAGCATCCACTTCACCCCCGGCAACGCCTACCAGGAAGCCTGGAACGGCAACCGCAGCCAGGTGCACTGGGATCTGGTGCTGATGATGAACCGCGAGCACGGCGGCGGGGAGATCTGGTTCGACGACCGCCTGGTACGCAAGGACGGCCTGTTCGTGCTGCCCGAGCTCGCTGCCTTGAACCCCGAGAACCTGACCGCCTGAGGCGGCCCCGGGGCGAGCTTTCCGCTCGCCCGAGGCCACCTCGGCTCGGCCTGCCGACTACTCGGGCTTCCAGGTGGGGAAGCGACCCGGCGTCCAGGGCGCGCCGGCTGCCTCGGCATCGGCCTCGAGCCGGCCGAGATCCACCTGCGACAGCTGGCGCAGGGCCTCGAGCACGGGCGCGAAATCCTGCGCCGCCAGCTGATAGGCCTTGCGATGGGTGGACGTGGGGCCCGAGGTGGTGCCCCAATGCCCGCCGATCACCCCCTGCACTCGATCGACGATCGCCGGTGGGGTGGGCTCGTTGTGCGAACCCAGGGTGGAATCCCCGGTGAGCTTGATCTCGAGATCCGCCAGGCGAGTGGTGAACTCTCGAACTCGGTTGCCCAGCTCCGGAGCCGCTCCCGGAGTGTCGAGCAGGGCCTTCTTCAGGTGGTCCAGGCGCTCCTTGGTTTCTCCGAGCACCCGCACCGCACCCATCACCGCCCGCTCCAGGCGCGCCGTCTTCTGCTGGAAGGCGAGCACCTCGGCGCGGTCCTTGGCCGGCAGCGTGGCGTTGCCGAGGGGCACCGCTTCGAAGCTCTGAGGTGCCGCGAGGGCCTCGAGCTTGCCGTCGACCCGCCGCTCGAGCGACACCGTGTACTTGCCCGGGGCGGCCATCGGGCCGGTGGGATCCGAGGCGAAGGGGTTGTCCCCGGAGCGCTCGACCAAGTTGGTGGGCTCGGCGGAGGGGTAGCGCAGATCCCAGGCCACCCGGTGGAAACCCTTGTCGGCCGAGCCGGTGAGCCGCCGCACCACGTTGCCCTCTTCGTCGCGCACGGTGAGCACCACGGTGGGCGCTTCCTCTCGCTCCTCCGCTCGCAGGGCATCCCAGCTCGGATAGGAGATCTTGCCGCCGCCCTCTTCGGTCTTCTTCTCGGCCTCCTGGCGCTGGTCCTTGCGGGTCTTGCTCGACTCCTTGAGGTAGTAGGTGAAGATCGCGCCGAAGGGCGGGTTGGCAGCGCTGAAGTAGCTATGACCCTGGAAGCCCTGCTTGGGCAGGCCGAGGCGGAGGCTCTCGATGTACATCCAGGCGTCCTTCACCGGGAACAGGATCGCCGCCTGGTCGAGCGCCTTCTCTTCGGCTCCCCGCAGCGGGGTGTAGTCGTCGAGGATGTAGAAGCCGCGACCGAAGGTGGCCAGCACCAGGTCGTGCTCGCGGTGCTGGATCTCGATGTCGCGCACCGCCGTGGGTGGCAGCCCGCCCTTGAGCTGCAGCCACTTCTTGCCGCCGTCCAGGGTGAAGTAGAGGCCGAACTCGGTGCCTGCGAACAGCAGGTTGGGGTTCACGTCGTCCTCGGCCAGGGCGTAGACCGAGCCCCGTTCGGGCAGGTTGCCGGCGATCGAGGTCCAGGTCTTGCCGCGGTCCGAGCTCTTGAGCAGATAGGGCTTGAAGTCGCCCTGCTTGTGGTTGTCGAAGGCGGCGTAGACCACGTTCGAGTCGTGGCTCGAGGCCTGGAGCTCCGAGACGTAGGTCTTGTCCGGGATGCCCGGGAAGCTCTCCTGCTTGCGCCAGGAAGTGCCGCCGTCCTCGGTGACCTGGACCAGCCCGTCGTCGGTGCCCACGTAGAGCAGCGTCTCCTGCTTGGGCGACTCGGCGAGCGAGACGATGTTGCCGTAGAAGGACGTGGAAGCGTTCTTCGCCACCGCGTCGATGCTCCACACCTTGCCCATCACCTCGAGCTGGTTGCGGTCGATCTGGCGGCTGAGATCTCCGGAGATTTCTTTCCAGGTATCGCCGCGGTCGTCGCTGCGGAAGAGCTTCTGGGCCGCGAAATAGAGCCGGGTATGAGAGTGGGCGCTGATCAGCAGGGGCGAATCCCAGTTCCAGCGCAGGCTCTCGCCCGGGGTGGTGGGCTGGGGTTGGATGTCGAGCTGCTCGCCGTTCTTGCGGTCGAAGCGCACCAGGCCGCCGTACTGGGCCTCGGCGTAGAGGATGTTGGGATCTTCCGGATCGGCCCGGGAGACGAAACCGTCGCCGCCCTGGGTGACGAACCAGTCAGCGTTGGTGAGGCCGTTGCCGGAGTTGTTGCGCGACGGGCCGCCGAGGCTGAAGTTGTCCTGGGTGCCACCGTAGACGCCGTAGAAGGGCAGCGCGTTGTCGGTGGCCACGCGGTAGAACTGGGTGATCGGCAGGTTGGCCACGAAGTTCCAGGTCTTGGCGCGATCGAAGCTCTGGAACAGGCCGCCGTCGCAACCCACCAGCAGGTGGTCGCTGTCCTTGGGGTCCACCCACACCACGTGGTTGTCCACGTGTTTGAAGCGCTCGCCGGCCGGTTTGAAGGTCTTGCCGCCGTCGTCCGAGACCTGGAAGAAGACGTCCACGGTGTAGACCCGGTCGAAGACGTTGGGGTCGGTGAAGATCTCCTGGTAGTACTGGGGGCTCGAGCTGACGAAGCTGCCCATCTTGTCCCAGGTCTCGCCGCGATTCGACGAACGGAAGAAGCCGCCCGCATCCTCCTGGGCTTCGATGATGGCGTAGAGGACGTCGGGGTTCTGGGGCGAGATCGCCAGGCCGATGCGGCCCATCTCGACGCTCGGCAGGCCGGAGCTGAGCTTGCGCCAGTTGGCACCGCCGTCGGTGGATTTGTAGATCGCCGATTCCGGCCCGCCGTTGATCAGGGTCCAAACGTGCCGGCGCCGCTGGTAAGCCGCGGCGTAGACGGTGTCCGGGTCTCGCGGATCGAGCACCACGTCGGTGATACCGGTCTTGGCGCTGACGTCCAGTACCTTCTTCCAGGTCTTGCCGGCGTCGCTGGTCTTGTACAGGCCGCGGTCGCCGCCGTCGCGCCAGAGCGGGCCCTGGGCCGCCACCCACACCGTCTTGCTGTCGCGCGGGTCGATGGCGATCCTGCCGATGTGCTCGGATTCCTTGAGCCCGAGGTTCTCCCAGCTCTTGCCGCCGTCGAGGCTGCGGTAAACACCATCTCCGTAGGAGACGCTGCGCTGGCTGTTGTTCTCACCGCTTCCCACCCAGACCACCTGGGGATTCTTGCTGTCGATCACCACCGTGCCGATCGAGTAGGAGCCCTGGCCATCGAAGAGGGGCGTCCAGGTGGTGCCCGCGTTGGTGGTCTTCCACACGCCGCTCGAGGCGGCCGCCACGAACCAGATTTTGGGATTCACGGGATCGACAGCGAGGTCGACGATGCGGCCCGAGGTCAGCGCCGGGCCGATGCCGCGCAGGGAGAGGCCGCTGAAGGTACCGGAGGTGAAGGGGCCTTCGTCCTTCTTCTCTTCCTTCTTGCCCTTCTCGCCCTTCTGCTTCTCCTTGCTCTTGCCTTCGTCTTTCTTCTTCTCCTCGCTTCCCTTCGCCTTGGGATGGTTCGCCTCGGCGGCGGGTGCCGTCGGTTCGGCGGCCAGGGTCGCTCCCGGCCCGACCATCAAGACGAGGCCGAGAAGTATCCCGAGCCCGGTACGCATGCGGTCCTCCAATCTCGCAACAGACGGAAACTCCGGCTGCTGAGGTAGGTTCAGCGGCTATTCTACGGAACTCTGAAGGCGGAGTTGTACCTTGCCCGGGCCTCGGTCGCGAGTTTCCCTTCCCTTACCCCGGGCCTTCCCGCCCCCGCCTCGGCTTCGCTTTTTCTCAACCCTTCACTAAGATGTCACGCTAACTCCCGGTTGCTGCATTAGGGGACAGGAGCCGAGTTCTAGCGCGACGGGAGAAGGAATTCCTTCTGGGCAACACCTGTAGTCCGGCCTCATGCGAGGCCCGGTGTCTATCTTGTTGATCGACTGCGTTAGGAGGCAGGGATGAACCGTAAGGCTCTTTGTAAGGGTGCAGCCGTAGTCTTGCTGGCAGCGCTTCTGACCAGCCCGTTCGCCGCGACCGCCTGGGCTCGCCCGGCGGCAGGAGGAACTCTGGTCGGAAACGTCGATGGGATCGTCGCGTGGTTGAGCGGGGTCTGGACCGAGCTGGCAAATCTGCTGACAGGAAACAACGGAGTTTCGACGCCTTCCGATTCAGGGGCACGTGTGCCTGTGTTGGAGGCATCGGGAACCGGCAGCCACACCGGCGGCGGCGCGACCGTCAATGGTGGCACCTGCTCGGACCCGGACGGTAGGTGCGACCGCTAGCGAGTAGCAAACAGTCCGTGACGGAGGAGGGGCGGGCTTCCCATCGGATGGCCGTCCCGTTTTGCCTTGTTTCATGCGTGAGGTGATGCTGCGATGACCACCACTCATCTCGACCGCAGAACGCTTCAGCGCTTGCTCGACTCGGATCTCCCCGAGGCGACGAGGAAGGAAGCGCTGGTTCATTTGCGCGCCTGCGATCACTGCTGGGAGCGCGCGGCCCGCCAGCGACCGGGGGCTGCCGCCCAGATCGAACAGTGGATGAAGGAGCCCGGGCGTAAGCCGGCGCAATTCGAGCCGGAGATGTACGCCGAGTCGCTCGCGCGTGCCCGCGACGTGCTCCGCGCCACAGCCGCCGAGCTTCGCGAACAGAAGGCCGAGGCACGCCAACAAGCCCATGAGCTCATGGCCATGCCTTTCGAAGACAAGATCGAGGCGATCGAGTCCGGCCGGGTACAGCCCAACCGCGCTCTGGTCGACGAGATCCTCACCGGCTGCCGGGCCACCTGGGCTCAGGACGCGCCCTATGCCGAGGAAGTCGCCGAATTCGCCCTGGTGCTGACGGATCGGATGTCCCAGGAAGAGGCGCCGACGCCCACCATCAACGACCTCTTCGGCCTGGCGTGGGCCTATTACGCCAACTGCCGCCGCATTCGTTCGGATTTCCGGGCGGCGGACCACGCGTTCCACACCGCGCGCTTCTACGTCGACCGCGGCACCGGAGATCCTCTGGTGCGGGCCGAGGTGAGCGATCTCTACGCCACCTGCTGCCGCTTGCAGCAGCGCTACGACAAGGCCATCGGCCTGCTGCACGAAGCGGCGGCATCCTACGCCGAGGTGGGCGACCGCCACCGGGTGGGTCGCGTGCTGTTCAAAAAGACCCTGGTGCTCTTCGAGATGGACCACATCGCCGAGAGCAGCGACCTGCTCGAGCGCGTGGTGCCGCTGATCGACATCGAGCGGGAGCCCCGGCTGGCGCTCAACATCCAGCACCAGCGTACCCAGGCTCTGCACCAGGCTGGACGCAGCCGCGAAGCCCTCGACTTGCTGCCCGAGACCCGCCGCCTGGCCGAGCAGTACGGCAGCCGGATCGATCGCGTGCGCCTGACCGGTGTCGAGGGCGCCATCATGACCGAGCTGGGCGACTTCAAGCTCGGCGAGAAGTGCTTGCGCGAGGCCATCGACGGCTTCCTCGAAGAGGGCATCGGCTATGAGGCAGCCTTCTTCTCGCTCGAGCTCGCGGCGCTCTATCTGCGCCAGGGACGTACCGGCGAAACGCGCCAGCTGGCGCTCGAGATCGCCCCGATCTTCGAGTCGAAGGACATCCATAGCGAAGCCCTGGCGGCGCTGATGATCTTCCAGAAGGCTGCCGAGCTCGAGGCCGCCAACGTCACCCTGGCCCAGGAGATCTCTCGCTTCCTGAACCGCGCGCGCCACAGCCCGCAGCTCCACTACGAGCCCGGCACCTAGACGCCGAGCCCCACCGCTTCGACCGGCGAAAAGCCCGCTGCCCGCTCCGGCAGCGGGCTTTTCCGTCTTGGCCCGGACCGAGGGCGGCGTGTAGGCTCTTCCCCCATGGCCCCTCGCTTCGACTTCGAGCGGCTGTCGATCGAGCTCGGCGTGGCCGACCTGGTCGAGCAGCGGCTACTGCGCTCGATCGGCTTCGCCCAGCGCGGCGGCTACGAGCGGCTGTGGCTGGGCCAGGCCATCCACAGCCGCTACCAGGAGCGTTCCCTCGCCGAGGACCCCACCTACCAGCGTGAGGTGGTGGTCAGCCACAGCTTCCACCACCGCGGCTGGGAGATCCGGGTGCTCGGGCGCATCGACGGCCTGCGCCGGGACGCCGAGGGTCGGCTGGTGGTGGAGGAGATCAAATCCGTGCGCCGGGGCGCCGAGCTCTCGCCCGGTGTGCGCGAGCTCTACGAGCGGCAGGCGCAGATCTACGCCTGGATGCTCGCCCACCGCGACGGCGTGGAAGTCGGCGCCGAGCTGGTGTTGATCGAGATCGGTGGCGAGGCGACGGACCGCGCCAGCCTGGTGGTCGACCTCGAGGCGATCGAGAGCGAGGTGTTGCGCCGGGCCGGCGCCCTGGTGCGGGGCGCCGAGGAAGAGCTGGCCAGAAGCCTCGCCCGCCGCGAAGCCGGCGAGCGGCTGAGCTTCCCGTATGCCGAGCTGCGCCCCGGCCAGCAGGAGATCCTGGCCGCGGTGGAAACCGCCCTCGCTCACCGGGAACATGTGCTGATCGAGGCGCCCACCGGCATCGGCAAGACCGTGGCGGCGCTCTTCCCGGCCCTCGCCTACGCCCTGCGTACGAGCAAGCGGCTCTACGTGCTCACCGCCAAGACCCTGCAGCAGGACATGGCGAACAAGGTGCTGAAGTTGCTCAACCAGGAGCGTGCCTTCCACTCGCTGCGGCTCCGGGCCAAAGCCAAGATGTGCGCCAACGACCAGCTGCTCTGCCACGAGGAGTACTGCCGCTTCGCCCGCGACTACGCGTTGAAGGTGCTCTCGACCGGAATCCTCGATCGCCTGCTCGACGAGCAGGCCCAGCTCGAGCCGGACGACATCTTCCGCCGCTCGAAAGAGCTCGAGGTATGCCCCTTCGAAGTGAGCCTCGAACTCGCCGGCCGGGCCGAGGTGGTGGTGGGGGACTACAACTACGCCTTCGAGCCCCACGTGGCGCTCTCCGAGTTCGGGCCCGAGGGGGACCTCTCGGATGCGATCCTGATCCTCGACGAGGTCCACAACCTGGTGGACCGCGGCCGGGGCTACTACAGCCCCAGCCTGGCCAGCCGCCAGGTGCGAAGAGTGGCCGACGCCATCGGCCTGGGCGGCGAGCTGATCCACCTGCGCATCAGCGCACTGGCCGGGCGGCTGGCCGAGCTCATCGAGGCCGCGGTGGACGAGGCCCTGGAGGACCTCGACGGCCTCGCACGCCCCGGCGCCCCGGTGGCCCGGGAGGGAGCCCTGCCGGAGGAAGACCTCTGGCGCCTGCGGCCGCTTTTCGACGACGCCTTCGTGGACTACCTGGAGCACCGACGCGAGACCCGTAGCTTCGCCCCCGAGGATCCCTTCGTGGAGCTCTACTTCGCGTTCCAGCGCTTCCTCGAGGGTCTGTTGGTGTCGGACTCGAGCTTCAGCCATTACCTCGAGAGGGAAGGGGAAGATCGGCGCATCAAGATCCTTTGCCGGGACCCCAGCCGCTTCCTCGGCAAGGTGATCAACAAGGCCCATTCGGTGATCGGTCTCTCGGCCACGCTCTCGCCTCCCGACTTCTATCGCGACCTCCTGGGCTTCGAGGCCGGTCGCACGGCCGCCGTCTCGGTGCCTTGCCCGTTTCCCCTCGAGAACCGGCGGATCGTCATCGACCCGGCGGTGGCCACCCGCTACCAGGAACGCGAGGCCAACTTCGGGGTGATCGCCGAGCACCTGGCGGCCTTTGCCGACGCTGTGCCGGGCAACTGCCTGGGCTTGTTCCCCAGCTACCAGTTCCTGGCCGAAGTGGCCTCGCGGATGCCGCCCACGGCCAAGCGGCTCTTGGTGCAGGGGCGCGCCGACAGCGATCAGGCCCGCGAGGAGATCCTCGAGCATCTGCGCCAGGCCGTCTTCGGGGACATCCTGCTTCTGGCTGTGGCTGGAGGAGTGTTCGCCGAAGGGGTGGACTACCCCGGCGACATGCTCCGTGGAGTGGCGGTGGTGGGCCCCTGCCTGCCCGCCCTCACCCTCGAGCAGCAGCTCCTGCGGGACTACTACGAGGAGCGCTTCGAGCGGGGCTTCGAATACGCCTTCGTGGTCCCTGGCATGACGCGCGTGGTGCAGGCGGCCGGCCGGCTGATCCGCTCGGCGGAGGATCGGGGCGTGATCGCCCTGCTCGACCGCCGCTTCCTCACCCGCCCCTACAGCAGCTATCTGCCGGCGGATTGGGTGCCGGAGGAAGGTTTGCGGGCGCTCACCGGCAACCCCGCCCGAGCGGCGGCCGAGTTCTTCCGCTGGCTGCGCTGAGCTCGCTCCCGGCTACAATCTAGGCACTCGCGGGATTTCCCTCCCGAGACATCCCGTCGCCCCACGTGATACCGCCCTCCGCCCCAGCCGCCACTCCCCCTGGCCGGCTTCTCGAGCGCGCCGGCATCGCCTGGCTGGTGCTGGACGACCCCGAAGCCAAGGTCAACACCCTCTCGAGCCGGCTGATCGGCTGGTTCGAGACCTGGCTTGCCGAGGTAGAGCGAAACCGGCCGAGAGGGCTGGTGATCCTCTCCGGCAAGAGCACCGGCTTCGTGGCCGGCGCCGACCTCGACGAGCTTTCCCGGCTCGAGGATGCGAGCTCGCTCGCTTCCCTGCTCAGCGCCGGCCACGCCCTCACCCGCCGCCTCGAGCGCCTGGAGCTGCCCACGGTGGCCGCCATCCACGGCGCTTGCCTGGGCGGTGGCCTGGAGCTGGCGCTCGCCTGCCGGTTCCGGGTGGCGAGCTCGGCTGCCGCCACCCAGCTCGGCCTGCCCGAGGTGCAGCTCGGCCTGATCCCCGGCCTCGGCGGCACCCAGCGCGACATCCTTTCGATGATGCGCGACCGCATTCGCGCGGCTGGCGCCACCTTCGTCTCCGATGCCTCGTGGACGTTCGTTTCGCGCGAACAGTGCGCCGAGCAGCTCCCCGCCATGCTCGCGGCACCCGGGCGGCCGACGGCCGTGCTCACCGCCTCGGCGCTCCTGCCGGGGCTGCTCATCGCCGCGCTCAATTTCGGGCACATCTTCTTCACCGCCCTGATGAACGTCCTGTACCGCCAGAAGATGACCGACCCGTTCACCATGTTCAAGGTCTTTCATCGCGACTGCCTCTTCGGTCTCGATTTCCAATGCGACCGTTTTGATTTCGATCACGAACTGGTCATAAAGCTTGTCCGCAAAGGCTATGTGCCGTTGGAAATCCCGGTCAACTATGTGTCTCGTTCCTTCCGGGACGGCAAGACAGCCGCCGACGTGCGGATCGGCCTTGGCGACACCGTCACCGTCACGATCTGGGAAGCAGGTTCCGGGGGGCTGTTCTCGACCGCCAGTCTGTCAGGCGGCGTCGCTGCAAGCGGGTCGCGGACGATTACGCTCCCCGAGCAGGAAGTGGACAAGGCCGGCACCATCCAGGTCCCCTATGCCGGTCGCATCAAGCTCGCCGGGCTTCGTCCGGCCGAGGC
>CALMKX010000280.1 GCA_937867335.1 uncultured Acidobacteriota bacterium | reverse complement strand
GCCGCCACTCCCCACAGCACTCGCTTGCCGTGGCTTGGTCGTCTCATGGATCCTCCCCTCGAAGTCCGGGCCCGCACGTCGATCCGTGGCGCCTTCCACGGCTCGGCGAAGCCCTCTCAAGGAGAGAGGTGTCTTTTAGCAAGAAATCACTTCACCCTGCCCGCGGCCAGGCTAGGAGGAGTGTGGCGGCGCCTCCCGAGCCTCGCGCCGCAGGCGCACCAGCTCGACGCCAGCCATCGCCACCACGATCAGCCCGGCCCCCACCAGCCCTGCCGGTGAAAGTCGCTCGCCCCCGAAGGCGAAAGCGAAGAGGCCGGCGAAGACCGGCTCGGCGGTGAGGATCAGGGCGGTACGCGCCGGCGTGGTATGCAGCTGCGCCCAGGTCTGGACGAAGAAAGCCCCGGCCGTGGAGAGAACGGAGGTGTAGGCGAGGGCGACCCACACCTGCGGCGCTCGGGGCAGTGCGAGACCTCCCGAGGCGAGACTCCCCGCCACGGCTACCAGGGCGAGGGTGCCCAGCTGCACCACCAAGAGGCCGCCCGGCGGGTGGCGGCGCACCATGCGGTCGGTGAGCAGGATGTGGCAAGCGAAGGCCAGGGCGCAGCCGAGCTCCAGGAGATCGCCGCGGTTCCAATCCCCGCTCGCACCGCTCAACAGGTACAGCCCCAGAGCCGCCAGGGCCGCTCCCACCCAGGCCTCCCAGGAAACCGGCGAGCGGAGGAGCAGTGCTCCGAGAAGCGGCGTGATCACCACGAAGAGGCCGGTGATGAAGCCGGCGTTCGAGGCCGTGGTGACGCGCAGCCCCTCGGTCTGGAGCAGGAAGCCGGCGGTGAGAGCCGCACCCATCGCGAGGCCCGCCTTCCAGCCTGCCCAGCTGAACCGGAGCAACTGGCGGCGGAACACAAAGCCCACCACCAGGGTGGCCAAGGTGAAGCGGATGGCCAGGAACTCGAGCGGCGAGATCTGGGCGAGGGCGTCGTGCACCAGCACGAACGAGCCGCCCCAGAGCGCCGCCACCGCCAGCAGCGACAGCTCGGCCGTGAGGCTCCGTCGCAGCTCGTTCATGCCCGAGCCCGGCCTAGCCGGCGAGATGGCGGAGGAACTCTTCGTTCAGGTACTCGAGCAGCGAGGCGAGCTCTTGCGGCCGGGCCTCGACTTTCCGGGCCTCGGCGATGATCACATGCGGGCAAGCGTGGGTGTCGTGGTAGGTCTCATGGCGCTCGAGGCCCTGGAACACCGCCAGCTCGCTCTCGCCGTAACGACACCAGCGCGGCTCGGTGAAGCCGCAGGCGTGGAGGGCGAGGGCGAGCGAGTCCTGGTTCCACACGAAGCGATGGCCCCAGCCGTGGAAGGCCCGGTTGAGCCGCACCGCCCGCGCCCACTTCTCCTCGCGGGTGCCCTCGAGCGCGTAGTGGGTGATCCACACCCACTCGAGGTTGGGGGTCGAGATGCGCACCGCCCCTCCCGGCGCCAGCACCCGGTGGCACTCGGCCAGGAAACGCACCGCATCGTCCACCCGCAGATGCTCGAGGAAATGCTCGGCGAAAACGGCCTCCGCGTCCGAGAACTGCAGGCCGCGGGTGACGTCCGCCACCACATCCACTCCCGGCAGAGGCTTGAGGTCGATGTTGACCCAACCCTCGAGCCGCTTGTCACCTGAGCCGATGTGGAGTTTCGCGGGGCCCTTCGGAGAACGCGAGAACAAACCCATGGCGGGCAACGATCCTTCGTTGTCAGAAGGAAGTCAAGGGGTCGAGGCCGGCGACCGCAGGGGACTGTCCCTCGGCGGTGGCACCTCTCGAAACCGCGTAGATTGTGGAATTTCCAGGCTTTACAGATAAAATCGGCCCGCGAAGCAGCACAGCTGAGTCGGGAGGAGGCCGCAATGTTCGCCATCGAAGAGCTCCACGCCCGGGAGATCCTGGACTCGCGGGGCAACCCCACCCTCGAGGTGGAATGCCTGCTCGAGGGTGGGGCCATCGGTACCGCCGGCGTACCCTCTGGCGCCTCCACCGGATCCCGCGAGGCCCTCGAGCTCCGCGACGGCGGCAGCCGTTACCTCGGCAAGGGTGTGAGCAAGGCGGTCGAGAACGTCAACAAGGAGATCGCTCCCGAGCTCGAGGGTGTCGACTCTCGCGATCAGGCTATGATCGACCGCGCCCTGATCGAGCTCGACGGCACCGACAACAAAGGCCGCCTCGGCGCCAACGCCATCCTCGGCGTCTCCCTCGCCATCGCCAAGGCAGCCGCCGAAGCTTCCGGCCTCGAGCTCTACGCCTACCTCGGCGGCCCGGCCGGCACCGTGCTGCCAGTGCCCCTCTTGAACGTGCTCAACGGCGGCGCCCACGCCGACAACTCCGTGGACATCCAGGAGTTCATGCTCGTACCCCTGGGCTTCCCCCGCTTCAGCGAAGCCCTGCGGGCGGGCGCCGAGATCTACCACTCCCTGAAGTCTGTGCTCAAGAAGCGTGGGCTTTCGACCGGCGTGGGCGACGAAGGCGGCTTCGCTCCCAACCTGGCGAGCAACCGCGAGGCTCTCGACCTGCTGATGCAGGCCATCGACCAAGCCGGCTACCAGCCTGGCACCCAGGTGGCCCTGGCCCTCGACGTCGCGGCGAGCGAGTTCGCCACCGAAACCAACGGCGACCACGTCACCTACTCCCTGTCCGGAGAGGGCCGCAACGGCCTCTCGAGCGAAGACCTGATCGCCCTCTACCGCGACTGGACCGCCAGCTACCCCCTGGTGTCGATCGAAGACGGCCTGGCCGAGAACGACTGGCGCGGCTGGAAGCTCCTGACCGACGAACTCGGAGCCCGGGTGCAGCTGGTGGGCGACGACCTCTTCGTCACCAACCCCGACATTCTCGCCCGCGGCATCGAGGCCGGCGTGGCCAACGCCCTCCTGGTGAAGCTCAACCAGATCGGCACCTTGACCGAGACCCTCGAAGCCGTGGACCTCGCCCGGCGCAACGCCTACGCCAACATCATCAGCCACCGCTCCGGCGAGACCTCCGACACCACCATCGCCGACCTCGCCGTGGGCACCCGCGCGGGCCAGATCAAGACCGGGGCCCCCTGTCGCAGCGACCGTGTGGCCAAGTACAACCGTCTCCTGGCCATCGAAGAGGACTTGAACGGCGCCGCCAGCTACGCCGGCGCCACCGCGTTCCCGCGGGCGAGCCGCTGAGGGACTCCGGGAACTCCGTGAGCGACAACCGCCGCTTCCGCGCCTTGCTGGCGATCGCCTTGACCACGGCGCTCGCCACGCTGGGTATCGCCGCTCTCAAGAGCTACCGGGACTTCGCCGCTCTCAGGGCTCAGGAAGAGCGCCTCGAGGCACGGATCGCCCAGGAGAAGGCGGCCATTCGCGACCTCGAAGGGCGAGTCGAGCTCCTGGACAAAGACCCCGTTACCCTCGAACGGCTGGCCCGTGAAGTGCTCTGGATGGCCAAGCCGAAAGAAGTGATCATCGTGCTGCCGCCCGACCCTGGCGGCAGAGAGGGCGCTCCCGCAGCCGTCGCCCGCTAGCCTCCGAGGTTCTTCGTCATGAGCTCCCCGCGCCAGCGGCGCTTTGCGCCCATCGATTTCCTGCTCGAAAACTCGCTCCTCCTACCGCTCGGAGCCGCGATCGGCTTGGCCTGGGCGAACCTCGACCACCTCGGCTACGAGGGCCTGCTGCACCTGCCGATCCTCGCCAATCCCTGGTTCGGCACCGAGCACGGGGCCGACAAGCTGATCGATCTCCACTACCTGGTCAACGAGATCCTGATGGCCTTCTTCTTCGCCATCGCGGGCAAAGAAGTCTGGGAGGCCTTCCTGCCCGGAGGCCCGCTCAACAAGCCCCGCGAGGCGGCCACTCCGCTGATCGCCACCCTGGGTGGAGTGGTGATGCCGGCGGTCGTGTTCCTGGCGGGCGCCGCCTGGTTGGGCGACCTCGGCAGCCTCGGGCGAGGCTGGGCCGTGCCCTGCGCCACGGATATCGCCTTCAGCTACATGGTGGCCCGGGTGGTTTTCGGGGGCGGGCACCCGGCCATCCCCTTCCTGCTCCTCCTGGCCATCGCGGACGACGCCATCGGCCTGGTGATCCTGGCCATTTTCTACCCCCAGAAGCCCCTGGCCCCGCTCTGGCTCCTCCTCGTCGTAGCCGGGGTAGGGTTCGGCATCGTACTCAGGCGTTTCCGGGTGCACAGCTTCTGGCCCTACATCCTGGGCGCCGGAACCCTCTCCTGGATCGGCTTCGCCCAGGCCGGCATCCATCCGGCCCTGGGCCTGCTGCCGATCATCCCCACCATGCCCCACGCCAAGTCCGACCTCGGTCTCTTCGACTGGCACAAGCTCGCCAGGAAAGACACCCTCTCCGCCTTCGAGGCCTTCTGGGAGCGCCCCGTCGAGCTGATCCTGGCCTTCTTCGGCATCCTCAACGCCGGAGTCGTCTTCGCGGCCGCTGGCCCGGCCACCGGCCTGGTGCTCTCCGGCCTCCTGATCGGCAAGCCCCTGGGCATCTTCTGCTTCGGCCTCTTTGCCGCCCGCGTGCTGCGTTTCGGCATGCCCGGCGGCCTCAAGCCCAAGGAGCTCCTGGCCGTGGGAATCACCGCCGCCATCGGCTTCACCGTGGCTCTTTTCGTCGCTACCGTGGCCTTTCCACCGGGAAATATTCAGGACGCCGCCAAGATGGGCGCCCTCTCATCCCTTGTGGCTGCGCTTTTTGCGCTGTTTGCTGGTAAACTCCTCGGCATCGAAAAGCGACACGGCTCCCCTCGGTAGGTTCTCGCGGGTACACAGCACCGGTTCGCTTGGGCAGGCTCGAGACGAGCCTAGGATCTTGACGCACGCGGTAGAACTTGATATAGATATATATACATCCAGACGGTCGAGTGGTTGGCAGAAGCCAGCGCTGGCTTTTGGATGATGACTCCGAGGAACGGCATCAATACGAGCACCACGAAAATGAACAAGTTCCGGGACATTCTCACCCAAATATCCCCCCTCCCCCGCTTTTCCCCCACGCAGCTCTCCAACTGCGTATGCCGGAGGACAACAGGCGGTAGCGGCAACGCTCCGCACTGAGTCGCCGGCCCCTCCTCCGCGCTGTGGTGGGCTCGTCCCACTCACCACAGCGCTTTCCCTCCCTTCTCCGAGCGCAACAGCCCCTTTTCTCGATCGAGCCACCCGGCGCGGGTTGCTATCATCCGCCCATGCCGTTGCTGGATCGCCTCGAGCGGCCGCTTGCCGACCTGCGTATCTCGGTCACCGACCGCTGCAGCTTCCGCTGCCCCTACTGCATGCCCAAGGAGATCTTCGGCCCGGGCTTCGGCTTTCTCGAGCGTAGCCAGCTGCTCAGCTACGAGGAGATCGAACGACTGGCCGCCGCCTTCGTGCGCATGGGGGTGCGCAAGATCCGCCTGACCGGCGGCGAGCCCCTGCTGCGTCGCGACCTGCCCGTGCTCATCGCTCGCCTGGCCGCCCTGCCGGGCCTCGAGGACTTGACCCTCACCACCAATGGCATGCTGCTCGCCCGCGAAGCGGCGAACCTGATGCGCGCCGGGCTCAAGCGGGTGACCGTGAGCCTCGACTCCCTGGACGAGGAGGTTTTCCGGCGCATGAACGACGTGGGCGCCTCGCCGGGCCCGGTGCTCGCCGGTATCGAAGAAGCCAGGCGCCTGGGCCTGACGCCGATCAAGGTGAACGCGGTGGTAATCCGCGGCGTCAACGACCACACCCTGGTAGACCTGGTGCGCTTCTTCCGCGGCACCGGCGTGGTGGTTCGCTTCATCGAGTACATGGACGTGGGCAACACCAACTCCTGGCAGCCGGAGCAAGTGGTACCGGCCCGGGAGATCCTCGAGATCGTGGGCCGCGAGCTGCCGCTGGCGCCGCTCGCCGCCAACTACCGCGGCGAAGTGGCCCGCCGCTGGCGCCTGGCCGACGGCAGCGGCGAAATCGGCATCATCGCCTCGGTGACCGAGCCCTTCTGTGGCGACTGCTCGCGCGCCCGCCTGTCCTCGGAGGGCAAGGTCTACACCTGTCTCTTCGCTTCCGAAGGCCACGACCTCCGAGCCCTGCTGCGGGCCGGGGCCAGCGATTCCGAGCTCGAAACTCGGCTGGCGGAGATCTGGCGAGCACGAAGCGACCGCTACTCCGAGATCCGCTTCGCCACCCTCGCAGCCCGGCCGAAGGTGGAGATGTCGCACATCGGCGGCTAGCGGGCCAAGAACCGGAGCCACAGGCAGCGCCCGTGGCTCCCGGCTGGATGGCTAGGGCTTGAGCTTGGCCACGGCGGCCTTGAGCTCGTCGTCCGTGGGGCGGCGCGTGTAGTCCTTCTCCGTGAAGCGCCAGACTTCGAGGCCGTCTCGATTCACCAGCACGCTGGTGGGGTGTGGCAGTGGCCTGGGAGCGGCGGTGTTGCGGATGCCGTAGGCGTCGGCGAACTTCATTTCCGGGTCCGACAGGAACAGGTGGGAGAGGTGCACGCCCCGGCTGGACTCCACCTTGGCGAGGAACTCCCGGGTCTTCTCAGGCGTGTCCGGAGAGATGGCGAGGATGGTGATGTCTTGGAGGAAGGTCTTCTTGAGGCGCTCGAGTTGGAGCAACTGCTCCACGCAGTACGGTCACCAGTAGCCGCGGTAGAACACCACCAGAACCGGGCTCTTGCCCTGGAAGTCGCTCAAGTTCACGGTCTTCCCGGCGAGGTCCGGCAACGAGAGGGCGGGGGGCTTGGTGGCCTCGGCGCCTGCCGCCGCCACCGAGAGGGCGGCGGCCAGGCCGAAGGCCGCGAAGGCTTTGAATCTCATCGTGTGTCTCCTTGCCCCGAACGGGGCCGAAGGTCCGAGCTGCGACTTCGATCTTAGAGGATCGGCGGGCCGGCGGAGGCGGCGGGATCAGGCCCGGGGGCCATCGGGCACGTAGTCGATCGGCAGCAGGCCGAGGCGGCCGTCCTCGCCGACGTCGACCGTCTGCTCGCGGACGTCGTGCCGAATGGCGCCGCCCACCACGATCGACTCCTCGATGGTCACCCCACGGCGGACCTCGTGGCGGTCCACCAGCTGGCGATCGCCGGCGGAGATCTCCCGGCCGTCGTCGCCGAAGAAGGAGTAGCGCTCCCACAGCACGCTGTGGCGGACCGTCACGCCGTCTTCGAGGATCCAGCCGTCGCCGATCACGGCATAGGGCCCGAGCTCCACGCCGGGCTCCAGGATGCAGTGGTTGCCGATCAAGACCGGCGGCCGGATGGTCACCCGCGAGAGGTCGATCGTGACGTTGGTGCCGAGGTAACCCCAGGGCAGCTTCTCGTAGGGCAGGGTGATGTCGAGGTCGCCGTCGAGCAGGTATTCGTTCACCCGCAGGTAGTCCCGCTTCTGGCCGACGTCGAACCAGCGGCCGTCGTATTGCAGGCCCCAGAGCTCGTAGCCCTTGGGCAGGGAGACGTAGGGCAGCTGGCCCAGGAGGGCCGCGAAGGCGTGCTTGCCGAAGTCGTAGAACGGCTCGGCGAGGTTGGGATCGGCCGCGGTGCGCAGGGGGTCCAGGGCGCGGATCAGGTCCATCTCGATCATGTAGATCGAGGCGTTGTTGAGGTTGCTGGGGGAATGCGGGTCCTTCTCGCGGAACTCGGCGATGCGGCCGAAACGCGACAGCATGCCGCCGCGCTCCTCGGGGTGGGAGAAGACCACGGTGCCGTAGTCCTTGCGGCGCTCCCAGGGCACCGGCACCACGATCAAGGTGAACGCCGAGCCGCGCTCGCGATGCAGCTGGTACATCTCCTCCAGCATCTCGGAGCCGAAGTTGGTGACGATATCCCCCGAGGGCACGATCAAGGTGGAGCCCCGGAACGGTTCGAAGCTGGGCATCGGCTCGTTGGCCAGGACTCGCCGGGCGGTGTGCCCCAGGGCCTGCTTGCAGGCTCCTCCGAGGGTGCCCGTGGGCTCGTCCTCGTTGACGTAGCCGATCCGTGCCGCGAACTTCGAGCCGTCGCGGAAGTGGCGGCGGATCGTCTCGGCGAGCACGCAGAGGTTCATCGAGATATCGGTGATGCCACTCTCGACCAGGCGCCGCACCCACACCTCCGCCATCGGCACCTTGCCGCCCAGGGGGAAGAGGGGCTTGGGCAGGTGGCGGGCGGTGAGCGGGTCCATCCGCCGGCCAAGCCCGGCGGCCAGGATGGCGCAGCGCAGGTCCCCCGCCACGCCGCGGCGGTGCGTCCAGCAGTTCTCCCAGAAGGAAGGGGGGAACTCGATCGCCACCTAGGCCCCCTCGCCCCCTCGAAGCGGCAGCCGAGACGGGCTCAGGGGGCTGCCTCCTCGAAACGTGGCAGGCGCTCGGCCGCCTGGGCCAGGGTGAGCCCGGCCTGGTCTCGGGCCGAGAGCACGGGCTCGGCGACCGGCCAGGGGATGCCGATCGCCGGCTCGTTCCACTGGATCACCAGCTCGTCGCTCGGCTGGTAGAGGGCAGTGCACTTGTACTCCACCTGGGCCGACTCCGAGAGCACACAGAAGCCGTGGACGAAGCCCGGCGGCACGTAGAGCTGGTGGAAGTTCTCGCTCGAGAGCGTGGCGCCGAACCAGCGGCCGAACGTGGGAGAGCCTCGCCGGATGTCCACGGCGACGTCCCAGATCTCCCCTTCCACGCAGCGCACCAGCTTGCCCTGCGGGTGGGTGATCTGAGCGTGGAGTCCGCGCAAGGTTCCCTTGGTGGAGCGCGAGTGGTTGTCCTGCACGAAGGGGGCGCCGATGCCGCCGGCGGCATACTTGCCAGCGTGGTAGGTCTCGAGGAAAAAGCCGCGGTGATCCCGGAAGACGTCTGGCTCCACCAGGATCACGCCGGGCAGCTCCGTGGTGCGGAAGTTCATGCCCTCTGCTCCTTCAGCCCGCGAGGCCCAGGCGCTGGCGCTGGTAGCCCCCGACCTCCACCGCCCGCACCCAGCCGCGGTGTTCGAGGTACCAGGCCACGGTGGCCGCCAGGCCTTCTTCGAAGGGATGTTGGGGCCGCCAGCCGAGCTCGCGCTCGATCTTGCCGGCGTCGATGGCATAGCGGTGGTCGTGCCCGGGGCGATCGGCCACGAAAGTGATCAGCTGGCGGTAGGAGGTGAGCCCGCGGGCCTGGAGCGCCTGGTTGCCGGCGGCCGGCACGCGGCGCTCCACCTGATCGCAGAGGGCCTCCACGATCTCCAGATTGGTGCGCTCGGCGCCGCCTCCCAGGTTGTATTTCTCCCCGGGCAGGCCGCGCTCGAGCACCGCGAGCAGGCCGCGGCAGTGGTCCTCCACGTAGAGCCAGTCCCGCACGTTCGAGCCGTCGCCGTAGACCGGCAAGGGCCGGGCGTCCACGGCGTTCAGGATCATCAGCGGCAGCAGCTTCTCCGGGAACTGGCGCGGGCCGTAGTTGTTCGAGCAGTTGGTGAGCAGCACCGGCACGCCGAAGGTCTTGCCGTAGGCACGCACCAGGTGGTCGGCGGCGGCCTTGGAAGCGGCGTAGGGCGAGTTGGGCGCGTAGGGGCTCTCCTCGGTGAAGAAGCCCGTCGGGCCGAGGGAGCCGTAGACCTCGTCGGTCGAGACGTGGAGGAAGCGGAAGCGGCCTCTTTCCTCCTCGGAGAGGGTGGGCAAGTAGCCCCGGCTCGCTTCGAGCAGCTCGTAGGTGCCGACGATGTTGGTCTGCACGAAAGCACCCGGCGTGTCGATCGAGCGATCGACGTGGCTTTCCGCAGCGAAGTTCAAGATCGCGCTCGGCCGCTCCTCGGCCAGGAGGCGGCGCATGGCCGCGCCGTCGGCGATGTCCGCCTCGACGAAGCGGTAACGCGGGCCTTCGGAGCACTCGCGGAGGTTCTCGAGGCTGCCGGCGTAGGTGAGCTTGTCCACCACCACCACCCGAGCCGGCGTTTCGCCGAGGGCCAGGTGAACGAAGTTGGAACCGATGAAGCCAGCGCCGCCGGTGACGATCCAGGTGGGGTGAGAGCCCTGCATACGGCCGCGTAGTATATCGGCCGGCCGCCCCGCCGCCAGAGGGGCGGCGAGGAGTTGCTGCGCACCGCTCGGTGAGGCCTAGTTGACGGCGGTGACCAGGGCGATCAGGGCTTCCCCAGCTCCGTCCAGCTTGGAGGTTCCCACCACTACGGTCTCGCCCAGCCGAAGGCCGAACTGAGTGCGGATGAGCTGTTTGGGCGGAGGCGGAGCGGCGCCCGCACTGTCGGCCCGGGGTCGGGCCAACACCTGGAACTCGCTGATCGAAACCTGGTCGGCCACTCGCTCCCCCACCGTCAGCACCACTTCGACCGGCGCCCCCCCCGGCCCCTGCATCAGCGTCTGGCTCTGGCGGCCGGTGCGCACCCACGAACTGTCGAGCGTCCGATAGCGGGTGTAGGGCAAGAAGCCCTTGAGGTCGGCGATCGCCCGGGCCGCGCCACCCGGCAGCGCGGCCTCGGTGCTGCCTGGCCCCTGGTCGGCCAGCACCAGCAGCACCTGGAAGGACATGGTGCGCGGCAGGGAATCCTGCTCGAGGAGCACCTGGGCCAGCTTGGCATGGGTTGCGGCGTCGGCCCGCAGGCGGATGAAGCGGGCCTCGGACGTGCTCTCGGCGCTCTCCACCACGCAATCGATACCGGCATTGGGCGGGCAGAGCTTCCAGGCCAGCGCTTCGGCCTCGTGGAGAGTGATGTAGCGAAGCAGATAGCCACGGCTGAAGATCTGGGGATCGCCGGCCAGGGCGGCCCGGCTCCATGCTGCCAGAGCCAGAGCCACCAGGGCCACACGGGCGAGGAGCTGGTTGCGACGACGACGGTCGGGCGAAGGACTCATCTTGTTCTCCCTGCGGAAAGGTCGAGATCGGGGTTGAGAACCCAGACCACCCGGGTTCCCCCTGGCGTTTCGAAGCTGAACTGTCGAAGGCCCGCTCTGGGCTCCGCCCCGGGCTGGGGCCTGGGGGCTCGAGAAGCGGCCCGGCGTGGTCGGCGGTGAGCCTCCGGCTCCTCCTGGGGCAGGGCCGAGGGCGAGACGTTCGGAGCTGTCGCCGGCATCTGCGGTGCCGGAATTTGCGCTGCCGGAGCCTCCGCCCGGGCCACTCGGCTCGTCTCGGAGGCATGCCGAGGCCAGCCCAGCGCGAGGCCGAGCGGCAGGATGCGCTTGAAGAG
>CALMKX010000279.1 GCA_937867335.1 uncultured Acidobacteriota bacterium | reverse complement strand
GGCGGCGCCTGGCGGACGACCTGGTGCCCGTGACCCTGGCCGGCACCCGGGTGGAGGCTCGCCTGCGCTTCCCTCAGCTCAAGCTCGGAGAGGAGCCGCTCGAAACGCCCGAGCGCCTGCCCCTGCGTGGGTTCTACCAGCTCGAGCGGCGGCGCGGGGACGGCGGCATCGCGGTCCACCGCCTCGCCGGCTCCGAGGCCGTGGCGACGCTGGTCGAGCACACGATGGTGGGCCGGCTGTTTCCTCCCGCCCTGCTCGCGGCTCACCTCGATTGGGCGGCACAGGTGGCCTCGGCCGTACCGGTCTATCGCCTCTCCTATCCGAACGGCCTGGAGCACCTCGGCGCCCTGCGTCAAGCCCTGGCCGATTCGCTCCGGCCGTCGAGCTCCGCCCCGCACGAGCAACGCGCCGGCTAGCCCCGGCAGGGGCTGTGATAGCTTCCGCCGCCATGAAAACCGCACTCTCCGGCCCAGTGCGGGTGCGCTTCGCTCCTTCGCCGACCGGCTTTCTCCACGTGGGCGGCGCCCGCACCGCGATCTACAACGACCTGCTGCGACAGAGCCTGGGCGGCAGCTTCGTGCTGCGCATCGAGGACACCGACAAGGCCCGTTCCGACGAGGCCATGACCCACCAGATCCAGTCCGCCCTGGCCTGGATCGGCATCGAGTGGGACGAGGGGCCGTTTCTCCAGAGCGAGCGCCTGCCCCGCCACACCGAGCGGGCGCTCGAGTTGCTCGAGGCCGACAAGGCCTACCGCTGCTTCTGCACCACCGAGACGCTCGACGCCCAGCGCGCCGAAGCCCAGAGCCAGGGGCTGACCTTCCGTTACCCGCGCACCTGCGCCCATCTCTCGAAGACAGAGATCGAGGCCCGGCTGGCGGCAGGCACGCCCTTCGTGGTGCGGCTGCGCATGCCGGACGCTCCCATCGAGGTGCGGGACATGGTGCGCGGCGACGTAGAGTTCCCGCCCGACGCCCTGGACGACTTCATCCTGCTGCGCTCGGACGGCTCGCCCACCTATCACCTCTCGGTGGTGGTGGACGACATCGACATGGCGATCACCCACGTGCTGCGCGGGGACGATCACCTCTCGAACACCCCCAAGCACGTCCGGCTGTTCGAAGCGCTGGGAGCGCCGCTGCCCGCCTTCGGCCATCTGCCGCTGATCCTCGGCACCGACCGCAAGCGCCTGTCCAAGCGCATCGGCTCGACCTCCGTGGAGGAATTCCGCAACGAGGGCATCCTCTCGCAGGCTCTCTACAACTTCCTGGCCCTGCTCGGCTGGGCTCCGGGGGAAGACCGCGAGCTGCTGCGCCGGCGGGAGATGATCGCGCTCTTCTCGGTCGAGGGTCTCAACGCCTCGGCGGCGGTGTTCGACCGCGAGAAGCTGCTGTGGATGAACAGCCAGTACTTGATGTCGCTGCCGTTCGCCGAGCTGCTGCCCCAGCTCTTGCCCTTCCTCGAGGAGGCGGGGGTGCCGACCTCCCAGCCAGAGCGGCTGGCGGCGGTGGTGGACCTCTACCGCCCACGGGCGCGCACCCTGCGCGAGCTCGCCGGCTGCTTCGGCCCCTACTTCGCCGAGCGGCTCGACTATCCCCTCGAGGACTGCCGCAAGTTCCTGGCGGACGCCGAACTCGATGCTCGCCTCACGGAGCTCGGCCGGCGCCTGGCCGCGCTGCCGAGCTTCGAGACCGAGGCGATCGACGCCACCGTGCGAGGACTCGCCGAGGAGCTGGGAGTGAAGGCCGCGGTGTTGATCCACCCCACCCGCATGGCCTTGACCGCGGCGACGGGTGGCCCTGGCCTCTTCGAGCTGGTGGCGGTCTTGGGGCAGGAAGCGACCGCCCGCCACCTGGCGAGCTTCCAGGCCTTTCTGGCCGCGAACCGCGCCGCCTAGCGCCGCGGCAGCAACGCTTCAGGAACTTCGATCTCGAGCTCGAGGAGGCCTTGGCCGTGGGTCTTGCCCTGAGCGTCGTTGATCAGGCTCTCGGTGCCGCCGCCGCCCAGCGAGTCGTGCAGGATGAAGTTGAGCGCCAGGAGGTTCGGCACCTCGAAGCGCTCCACCCTGCCCCGCACCAGCCGGCGGAAGTGCTCCTTCACCCGCTCCGGGGTGACTTCCTGGCGGATCACCGGGTAGAGCTCGGGCGAGTCGGCGATCAGGCCGACGTTCGAGGCGTCGCCCTTGTCGCCGGAACGGGCATGAGCGATGGCCGAAAGCGCGATTCTCACGGAGCCCCTCCCACGGGCAGCAGAGCCTGGATGCCCAGCCGTAGATCCTCCTGGTGGCGAACGGCCAGCCAGGCGAAGCTCGCCACGGCCAACGCCGCGACGAGGGCCGGCGCGCCCAGGCGCACGGCGGCCCGCGGATGGTCGAAGCTCTGGCGCAGCGCGGCGGCCCAGGCGGCTCCCGCCACCAGGGCCCAGAGGGCGAAATCGAGGCGGTCGGCCGCACCGCTCGCCAGGAAACCGCTCAGCAGGATCGGCAGCAACCCGCCCACCAGGCTGAAATACCAGGCTCGATCGCTCCTCGACGCGGCTTGCTCCACGCTCAGACCTCCTCCACACTGACCTTGATGCGCGACTCGACTTCTTCCCGCGCCAGGAGCGCCGGCCAGTAGGCCACGATGGGCTGCGCCTTGGGGCGGCCACCGGCGAAACCGGTCACCCCCGGAGGGCCGGCGGTGACCAGCGGCGCGATCTCCTTGCCGAAGCGCTCCACCCGCTCGGCGCTCGGATCTCTCACCCCGAGGCGAAGCACCACCTCGGGCGGTTCCGAGGGGGCCTCGAAGACCCCCGGCAAGCACGCGCCCACTCCCAGGTACTCTTCGCTGCGGTGCTCCGGGTCGAAGGCATAGCCTGCGCGCTCGAGCCGCTTCCAGACGATCTCCGCCGCCAGCCGGGCCTTCTCGAGGGCTCGTGGCCCGGAGAGGGTGATCTGGCCGGAGGCCTTGTAACCCGCCAGGTAGGAGGCCGAAACCTTGAGAAAAGGCGTGTTGGGCCGCCCCTCGATGCCGCTCACCTGCACGCGATCCGGCCCTGCTTGGGCGAGCTGGATCGAGGTGAAATCGGCGATCACGTCCGGTGTGATGTAAGCCGTGGGGTCCCCCATCTCGTAGACCAGCTGCTCGGAGACGGTGTCCACGCTCACCAACCCACCGGTGCCAGGGTGCTTGGTGATGATGAAGGCGCCGTCCTCGGCGGCCTCGGCGATCGGGTAACCGACGTTCCAGAGGTCGGGCACCTGCCAAAATCGACTGAAGTTGCCCCCGGTGGCCTGTGCGCCGCACTCAAGGATATGGCCCGCCACGGTGCCGGCAGCCAGCCGGTTCCAGTCGGTCGAGGGCCAGCCGAACTCATGGATCAAGGGGGCAAGCGCCAAGGCCGTGTCCGTGATGCGGCCGCAGAGCACGATCAACGCGCCGCCGTCGAGCGCTTCTACCACTGGCCGGGCGCCCAGATAAGCGTTCGCGCTGGTCATGCGATCGAGGTAGGGTGCGATCGGCTCACCGGTGTCCATGTTGGCGAGAGGATGCCCGGCCGCCACCAGCTCCGGCAGTCGGGAGAGCAGATCGTCCCCCTCCACCACCCCCACCCGCACGCCCGAAACGCCGAGCTCACGGGCGACCGCGAAGATCTCCTCCCGGCAGCCCTTGGGGTTCAAGCCCCCGGCGTTGGTCAAGATGCGCACCTTCTTCTCGGCCAGCTCGGGCAGCACCCGGCGAATGAAGTCGATGAAATCCGTGGCATAGCCCAGCCGGGGATTCTTCAACTTCTGCCGCATCATGATCGAAAGCGTCACCTCGGCCAGGTAGTCCATGCCGATGTAATCGACCGGCCCGCCCCGCAGCAACTCCACCGGGGCATCGACGTTGTCGCCCCAGAAACCCTGCCCATTGCCGATCCGAATCGTCTTCATAGAGGTCGTAAGGTTAGCACGGCACACTGCCCGTGCATGGCCGTGGGACAGACGGAAGTGGCATATTTTCCAACAAGTTGCAAATAAGGAACCACGGCCTTGGCGGATTCAGAGAAGGGCTGCCGGAGCTATCGGATCGAGGGCTTCGAAGTGCTGGTGGGCAAGACCCAACAGGACAACGACACCCTCAGCCTGAAGCTCGCTAAGCCCCAGGACTTCTGGTTCCACGTGGCGGGTTACGCCGGCAGTCACGTGGTGGTGGCGAACCCGGAAGGCCTCCGGGAGCTGCCGAAGTCGGTGCTCGAGTCGGCGGCGGCGCTGGCGGCCTGGCATTCGAAAGCGCGGGAGGCCGGGGGCAAAGTGGAAGTTCATGTCTGCCGGGCGCGGGATGTCAGCAAGCCCAGGGGATTCCCGCCCGGCAAGGTGCAGCTGTCGAGGTGGGAGGTCGTGAAGGTGTACCCGTCGAGGGCGACAGAGCTCACTCTAGCGGAGTAAGACCCACGGAGGTCGAGATGCTCTACGAGAAGCTGGATCAAGAGATGCAATGGACCGTGGACGAGTTCGCCGGCCGACTGCGACCCCTCTCCTGGGAGAGCCGCACCAACCTGCTCGAGCGCACCGCTTCGCCGTTCGCCGAGTGCTTCACCGGCCGGGAAGCGAGCCTCGCTACCCAGGGTTTCCTCACCGCGGTGCTCGAGCGCTTGGTTCCCCTGGAGATCGACGATCCCCTCGGCGCGTACCTGCTCTCGCTCTCGCTCAACCCCGAGCATCGGGCGCTCGCCGATGCCTACCTCGAGGAGCATCCGGACGCCTGGCTGTTGCTCGCCCCCACCGAGGGAGGCCGCTTCATCAACTGAGCCAGGCGCTCACGGCCCGGGATCGGGCGCTCAGGTCTGCAGCACGCCGGTGCGGAACTCCGCCAGGTGGGGATTGCAGGCCACCAGCTGCAGCGCCCGGGCCAGCACGGCGCGAGTCTCGGCCGGATCGATGATCGCATCCACCCACAAGCGTGCTGCGGCGAAACGAGGGTTCATCGCCGCGGCGTAGCGGGCCTGGATCTCGGAGAGCAGCTTCTGCTTCTCCGACTCCCCCACCTCCTGGCCACGGTTCTTGAGCTGAATCGCGAGCAGGGTCTTCGAGGCCTGCTCGCCCCCCATCACCGAGATCGCTGCCGAAGGCCAGGCGAACAAGAACCGGGCGCCGTAGGCCTTGCCGCACATCGCGTAGTTGCCGGCGCCGAAGGAGTTGCCCACGAACAGGGTGAGCTTGGGCACAGTGGAATTGGCCACGGCGTTGACCAGCTTGGCGCCATCTTTGATGATGCCCCCGCGCTCGGCCCTCGAGCCCACCATGAAGCCGGTGACGTCCTGCAGGAAGAGCAGCGGAATCTGCTTCTGGTTGCACAGCTCTACGAAGCGCGCCGCCTTGTCCGCCGAGTCGGAGTAGACCACCCCGCCGATCTGCAGCTCGCGGTCCTTCTCTCCCGTACCGGTGCGGCGGTTGACGATCGAGCGCTGGTTGGCCACGATCCCCACGGCCTGGCCTTCGATCCAGCCGGTGCCGCAGATCAGGCTCTGGCCGTAGGAGGCCTTGTACTCGTCGAAGTCGCTGGCGTCGAGGAGCCGGGCGAGGATCTCGTAGGTGTCGTAGGGGCGGGCCCGATCCGCCGGCAGGGTGCCGTAGAGCTCCTCGACCGGGAAGAGCGGCTCCCGGCTCTCCTGCCGGGCGAAAGGAGCCCTCGGGCCGTGGGCCAGTTGGGCGAACTGGCTGCGGATCTTGGCCAGGCAGCTCGCATCGTCCGGATGGCGGTGGTCCACCACGCCGGAGACGTCGCACTGCACCAGCGCTCCGCCCAGCTCCTCGTTGTCGATCACCTCACCGATCGCCGCTTTGACCAGATGCGAGCCGGCGAGGAAGATCGACCCTGTGCCTTCGACGATGTGCGCCTCGTCGCTCATGATCGGCAGGTAGGCGCCGCCGGCCACGCACGGGCCCATGATCGCCGCCATCTGGAACACGCCTTCGGCAGAGAGCCGGGCGTTGTTGTAGAAGGCCCGGCCGAAATGCTCCTTGTCGGGGAAGATCTCGTCCTGGAGGGGCAGGAAGACGCCCGCCGAGTCCACCAGGTAGACGATCGGCAGGCGGTTCTCGAGCGCGATCTCCTGGGCCCTCAGAACCTTCTTGCAGGTGAGGGGGAACCACGCTCCCGCCTTCACGGTGGCGTCGTTGGCCACCACCACCACTTCCCGGCCATGGATCCGGCCGATTCCCATCACCACTCCGGCCGCCGGCGCTCCTCCGTACTCGCTGTAGAAGCCGTGGGCCACCCACAGGCCCAGCTCGAGGAAGGGCGTAGCGGGGTCGCAGAGGGCTGCCACCCGCTCGCGGGCGGTCATCTTCCCTTGCGCCCTCTGCCGCTCCAGAGCCGACGCGCCTCCGCCCTGGCGCAGCACTTCCTCTTCCATTCGCAGCTTTTCCATCTCGCCGCGCCAGTACGCGGCGTTGCGCTCGAAGGCCGGGTTCGCCACCAGCCGGGACTCGATCGGGGCCAAGACTCTCTCCTCGTCAGCTCGTCGGCCCGCGATTATAGGGGACCGTCCGCGAAAGGATTGGCGGCCGAAATGCCTCTCCTCAGTGAGACCGGCAACCCGCCGGCTCCAACCGAGGAGGAGTTGACATGTGGAGCGCATGTGTTTATCTTGCGAGCATGTCGAAGATGGTGCAGCTGCGAAACGTCCCGGACGATCTCCACCGCAAGCTCAAGGCGAGAGCGGCTCTCGCCGGCATGTCGCTTTCGGACTACCTGATCGCCGAGGTCCGGCGCCTGGCCGAGAGGCCCACGGCCGAGGAGCTGGTGAGCCGCCTCGCCGCTCTCGAGCCGGTGGATCTCGGGGCGCCGAGCGCCGAGCTGATCCGCCGAGAGCGGGGTGCGCTGTGATCGTGGTCGACGCCTCGGTAGCCCTCGAGCTGGTGCTGGCGACGCCGCTCGCCGGGAGCGTGCGCGCGCGGCTGTTCCGGCCCCAAGAGACCCTCCACGCTCCCCATCTGCTGGATGTCGAGGTGGCCAACGCTCTGCGCCGGGGCGTGGCGGCCGGCAGAGTCTCGAGCCGGCGCGGCAAAGAAGCGCTCGACCTCCTGGGCGAGCTGCCGCTTCATCGCTACCCCCACGAACTGCTGCTGCCGCGCATCTGGGAGCTGCGCCAGAACGCCACCGCCTACGACGCCGCCTACCTCGCCCTCGCCGAAGGTCTGTCGGCCCCCCTGCTCACTCTTGACGCCCGGCTGGCGGCCGCTCCGGGGCATCGCGCCAAAGTCGAGCTGCTGCCGGCCGCGCTAGCATGAGGCCATGAAAATCCGTCTGCTCGCCTTCGCCAGCGCCGGCGACGCCCTCGGCCGCGGGCAGCTCGAGCTCGAGCTGCCCGCGGGCAGCCGGGTCGCCGACCTGGTGGACCGCCTCAACCAGCATCATCCCGGCCTTGCAACCCTCTGGAGCAAGCTCGCGATCGCCGTCGACGGCGAGCTTGCCGACCACCAGCAGGCCCTGGCGGACGGAGCCGAGGTGGCGCTGCTGCCGCCGGTCTCGGGAGGCAGCGGCCCGGCGGCGCCGATCGCCGAGCC
>CALMKX010000278.1 GCA_937867335.1 uncultured Acidobacteriota bacterium | reverse complement strand
GCGCGCCGTGGCCGCCGCGGCGGTGACGAGCACGCCCGCGAGCGCGGCGACGATCGATCGACGGAGCAGGGGCACGGACCTCCTATAGCCCAAGTTGCGCCCCGCGCGCCCGCCGTTCAGCGCGCGCGTCAGGGCAGGAGGACGAGCTTGCCCACCGTCTTGCCCGACTCGAGCGCCTGGTGCGCGCGCGCCACGTCCTCGAGCGCGTAGGTGGTCACCGGCAGCGGCGCGAGCTTCTTCTCGGCAGCCCACCCGAGAAGACGACCCATCGCCTCCTCGAAGATGGAGAGCTCCTCGAAGAGGTACGAGAGGTTGAAGGCGAGCACGCTCTTGTTGTCGCCGGTGAGCGACAGCGGGTCGAAGCGCGGCGTCCGCAGCCAGCCGAGCGCGAGCTTGGCGAGGTTGGGGCGGCCCGCGCCGCGGCTGAGGGCGAAGGAGTCGCCCGGCCGGAGCTCGAGGAGCTGGCAGGGCAGAAACAAGTGCTGGAGCGCCAGCTGGCACTCGCCACTCTGCCCAAGAGGCCGCGGGTGACGGCCTTCCTCGACCTGGGGGCCGGCCGCCCTGCGGACCAGAACTTCGCCGCCCAGGACGTGGAGCCCTTCTACCGCTTCGGGTTGCGCCTTCGCTGGATGCCCTGGGATTGGGGCACGGCCGAGCGCGAGGGCGAGGTGCTCGCGCTCGCCCAGCAGAGCGTGGAGCTCGAGCGCCAGAGCTTCCTCGAAGGCCTGTCGGCGAATCTGGCGCAGCTCGCCCGGCAGATCGAGGCCCTGGCCTCGGTGGTGGCCGGGGACGCGGAGATCGTGGCCTTGCGCGAGCGCGCGGCTCGCCAGGCCGAAGCCCAGTTGCGCGAAGGGGTGATCACCCCGAGCGACTACCTCACCGAAAAGAACGCCGAGCACCGCGCTCGGCTGCTCGGCGAGCAGCACCGCCTGATGCTGGTGCGCGCCCGCCAGGAGCTCTCGACTGCCCTGGGAGGCCAGCCGTGATGGCCCGCGATTCGAACCCCCGGAACGACCCCTCGATGCTCGCCGCTCTTCACCCGCCCCGGGCATCCACGGAGGGCCGCCCCTACACGGCGCCGGACCGGCAATGGGTAGGGGCGGGCCCCCGTGCCCGCCCTCGGGCTCTCGTTCTCGGGCTCGCCCTGGTGGCGCTGGCGGGCTGCGGCCCCAAGGCCCCGCAGGCGGACGCCTACGGCAACTTCGAGGCCACCAAGGTGAAGGTGGCGGCGGAGATTCCCGGCCGGCTGCTCGAGTTTCCGGTGGAGGAGGGGCAGAGCCTCGAGGCCGGCGCTCCGGTGGGCCACATCGAGACCACCTCGCTCGAGCTCCAGCGTGCCGAGCTCGCCGCCAATCGCGAGGCGGTTTCTTCGCGCACGGCCCAGGTGGCGGCGCAGGTGGCGGTGCTCGCCGAGCAGCGCCGCCTGGCCGAAACCGAGCTCGCAAGGGTGAACCGCCTGCTGGCCAGCGAGGCCGCCACACCCCAGCAGCAGGACCGCGCCAGTCACGAGCTGGCAGTGATCGACCTCCAGATCCGCCAGGCCGAGACCCAACGCACCACCCTCGCCCGTGAGCTCGACACCCTGGCCGCCCAGCTCTCCCGCCTCGATGACCAGATCGGCCGAGCCAAGATTTCCAACCCGATCGCCGGAACCGTGCTCGCGGTGTACGCCGAGCCCCACGAACTCGTGGCCGCCGGCCAGCCGCTCTACGAGATCGCCGACCTGCGCACCATCGAGCTGCGGGCTTACGTCACCGGCGCGGACCTCGCCCGCATCACCCTGGGCGCCCAGGTGGAGGTGCGGATCGACGGCAGCGCCACCACCCAGCTCAGCCTGCCCGGAGAGATCTCCTGGATCTCCTCCCAGGCCGAGTTCACCCCGTCGACGCTGCAGACCCGCGAAGACCGCGTGGACCTGGTGTATGCCTTCAAGGTGCGGGTGGCGAACCCGGAGGGTCGCCTCAAGATCGGCATGCCCGGCGAGGTGAGGCTGCCGGGCGCGCGCCCGGCCACCGGAGCGGGAGCCTGAGCATGGCCTCGATCTCGGTAGAGGGGCTCGCCAAGTCCTTCGGCCGCGTGCCGGCCCTCTTGCCCACCTCCTTCGAGGTGGCGCCGGGGGAAGTCTTCGGCCTGATCGGCCCGGACGGCGCCGGCAAGACCACCCTGATGCGCCTCCTGGTCTCGCTGCTGCTGCCGGACGCCGGCAGCGCCCGGGTGGACGGCCTCGACGTGGTGAAGGACTTTCGCGAGCTCCGCCGCCGCGTGGGCTATATGCCGGGCCGCTTCTCGCTCTACCAGGACCTCTCGGTGCGCGAGAACCTGGACTTCTTCGCCACCATCTTCGGCGCCTCGGTGGCAGAGAACCGCGGCCTGGTGGATGATCTCTACCTCCAGCTCGAGCCCTTCGAGAAGCGCCGCGCGGGCGCCCTCTCCGGCGGCATGAAGCAGAAGCTCGCGCTGTGTTGCGCCTTGATCCACCGGCCGCGGGTGCTCTTCCTCGACGAGCCCACCACCGGCATCGACGCGGTTTCTCGGCGGGAGCTCTGGGAAATGCTCGGCCGGCTGCGGGCGGCTGGCATCACTCTCCTGGTCTCCACGCCCTACATGGACGAAGCCAGCCGCTGCGACCGCGTGGCCTTGATCGAGGGCGGGCGCATCCTGGCGATCGAGCGGCCGGGGGACCTCGCCGCCCGTTACCGCTATCCGCTGCTCGCGGTGGAGGGCGGCCCGCGAATCGCCCTGCTCGAGGCGCTGCGCAGCCTGCCCCAGGCCCGCTCGGTCTATCCCTTCGGCAGCACCATCCATTTCACGGACCAGCGCCTCGGGGCGGACCCGGCCGCTCTCGCTGCCGAGCTCGTCGGAGCCCTCGAGGGGCGGGGGCTCGAAGGGCTCGGCGCTCAGCCGATCGAGGCCGGCATCGAGGACGTCTTCATGGCCCTGGCCGTGGATACCCGGCAAGCAGGCGAGGCGCACCATGGCTGAGACGGTGATCGAGGCCCGGGAGCTCACCCGCACCTTCGGCGCCTTCACCGCCGTGGACCGCATCAGCTTCGCGGTGGCAGAGGGGGAGATCTTCGGCTTCCTGGGGGCCAACGGCGCCGGCAAGACCACCGCCATCCGCATGTTGATCGGCCTCCTCCGGCCGAGCTCCGGGCAGGGCATCGTGGCCGGCTTCGACGTCGCCCGGGATCCCGAGGCGGTGAAGCGGCAGATCGGCTACATGAGCCAGAAGTTCTCGCTCTACGCAGACCTGACGGTGGCCGAGAACATCCGCCTCTACGGCGGCATCTATGGCCTGTCGAACGCCGAGCTCAAGGCCAAGAGCGCCGACCTCATCGAGCGGCTGGACCTCGGCCACGCCCGCGACGAGCGGGTAGCGCGGCTGCCGCTGGGCTGGCGCCAGAAGCTCGCCTTCGCGGTGGCCCTGCTCCATGAGCCGCGGATCGTCTTCTTGGACGAGCCCACCGGTGGCGTGGACCCGATCACCCGCCGCCAGTTCTGGGATTCGATCTACCAGGCGGCGGCGAGCGGCGTGACTCTCTTCGTCACCACCCACTACATGGACGAGGCGGAGTACTGCGACCGGATCTCGATCATGGTGGACGGGCGCATCGCGGCCCTCGGCGAGCCGGCGGCGCTCAAACGCGAGCAGGGAGCGGATTCGATCGACGAGATCTTCGTGCGGCTGGCGCGGCCGGCTCTGGCGGGGAGCTGAGCCATGCGCACCTTCTTCGGCTTCGTGCGCAAGGAGTTCTTCCACCTGGGGCGGGATCGCCGCACGTTGGTGGTGCTCTTCGGCATCCCGCTGATGCAGATGCTGCTGTTCGGCTTCGCGCTGCGCAACGAAGTGAAGGACACCCCGGTGGCGGTGGTGGACCTCTCGGGAGACCCGCTCACGCGCCGGCTGGCGAGCGCCCTCGAGGCTTCCGAGAGCTTCCGTCTGGCAGCCACGGTGCGTAACCTCGACGAGGGCAAGAAGCTCCTGGCGGAGTCGAAGGCGAAGGTCCTGGTGGTGTTCGCGGAGGATTTCTCCGAGCACTTCGGCCGCGATGGCCGAGCCGAAGTGGAGATCTTGACCGACGGAAGCGACCCCAACAGCGCCCGCACCCGCGTGGCCTATGCCAACGGCGTGGTGCAGCAGGAGCTCGCGGCGGTGGCGCGGGAGAGCGGCAAGGGGGCGGGCGCGCCCCACATCGAGGCCGCCACCCGCATGCGCTTCAACCCCAGCCTCGAGAGCACTTACCTCTTCGTGCCCGGGGTGATGGCGCTGGTGCTGACGCTGGTTTCGGCGCTCATGACCTCGGTGACCATCACCCGCGAGAAAGAGCTCGGCACCATGGAGGTGCTGCTGGTCTCGCCGCTCCGGCCGTTCCAGATCATCGTCGGCAAGGTGGTGCCCTATCTCGGGCTCTCCTTCCTCAATGTGTTGATCATCCTCGGGCTCTCGCGCTTCGCTTTCGGCGTGCCCATCGTGGGCAATGTTTTCCTGTTGATCGCCGAGAGCGTGCTGTACATCGTCTGCGCCTTGTCGCTGGGCGTTCTGGTTTCCACCCGGGCGGAAACCCAGCAGGCCGCCACCACGGGCTCTCTTTCCGGGCTGATGTTCCCCACCATGCTGCTTTCGGGCTTCATCTTCCCGCTCGAGAGCATGCCGCGGGTGCTCTATTGGCTCAGCCACATCGTGCCGGCGCGGTGGTTCCTGGTGATCGTGCGCGGCATCATGTTGAAGGGCGTGGGCATCGCCGAGCTCTGGCCGCAGACCTTGATTCTCGCTGCCATGACCACCTTCTTCCTTCTCGCCAGCGTGCGGAATTTCCACATCCGGCTGGAGTAGGAGCAGCGCCGTGCGAACCCTGCGATTTCTGCTTCAGAAAGAGTTTCTGCAGATCTTCCGCGACCGGCAGATCCTGCCGATGATCTTCCTGATGCCGATCCTGCAGCTGATCGTGCTGGCGAGCGCGGCGACGTTCGAGGTGAAGTCGGCGAAGGTCGATCTGCTCGATCAAGACCATTCGCCCACCTCTCGCCGGCTGGTGGAGCATTTCGCGGCGACCGGCTACTTCCGCATCACCGGCCGGCCGGCCTCGCTCGCCGAGGCCGAACGAGACCTCGAGCTCTCCCGGGCGCGGATGATCCTCAACATTCCGCCCCATTTCGAAGAGGACCTGCGGCGCAACCGCCGCGCCCGCCTGCTCCTGGCCTACGACGCCGTGGACGGCGCCACCGCGGGCATCCTCTCCTCGTACTCGGCAGTGATTCTCGGCCGCTTCGAGCGCGAGGAGCAGGCGGAGCTGGCGGTCGAGCGGCGCTCCGCGGCCCCCTTGGTGCGCACCTCGCCGAGCTTCTGGTACAACCGCGAGCTCTCCTACCGGGCCTTCATGGTGCCGGGCATCCTGGTGGAGCTGGTGACCATGGTGGGCCTGCTGCTCTGCGCCCTCAACATCGTGCGCGAGCGGGAGATCGGCACCATCGAGCAGCTCAACGTCACCCCCCTCAAGCGCTGGCAGTTCATCGTCGGCAAGCTGGTGCCGTTCTGGCTGCTGGGCCTGGCCGCCCTGGCCCTGGGGCTGCTGGTGGCGAAGCTGGTCTTCGCCATCCCCATCCGCGGCTCGGTGCCGCTGGTCTTCGCCATCGCCGCGGTCTACCTGCTGGCCATGAACGGCCTGGGCCTCGCCGTCTCGGCCTTGAGCTACACCCAGCAGCAGGCCACGTTCCTGGCCCTCTTCGTGCTGCTCGCCTCGATCCTGCTCTCGGGCCTCTTTACCCCCATCGACAGCATGCCCCTCTGGGCCCAGAAGCTCACCCTGGCGAACCCGATGGCCCACTTCGTGGAGATCAACCGCCGCATCCTGCTCAAAGGCTCCGGCTTCGGCGAGATCCAGGACCACTTCTGGTACCTCCCCGCCGCCGCCGGGATCATCCTCCCCCTGGCGGTGCTGCGGTACCGGAAGGTGGGAAGTTGAACCTGGGGTCGAAGGCGACCCAAGAGAGCCGCTAACAGCCGGTGACACCAACGAATGAGGCAAAGGAAGGAGCGACGGGGATCCTGAGAAGGTATCCGTAAAGGATAGGATTGGGCTAGAATCGGACCATGAGTGGACTTCGCATCGAGTCTGTAGGAGATCCGTTCGACAGCCGAGATCTGGCTGTCGAAGCTATGGGCCTGATCTCGCGAGCCAGCGCCATGGGCCTTCTGGAGAGCCTCTCGCTGCGCCGGCTCGATCGGCTTTCGTTTTGCCAGGTGGTCGATCGATTGGCGGCAGTAGGGATCGGGCGAGAGTTGCCGGCCCTGCTCGACCCCAAAGCCTCGCCCCCGATGACGGGTGCTGCCCTGAAGGGGTGGCTCAAGAGGCTGACCCAGGCGCTGGACGAGTCTCCAGTGCCTGCCTCAGAGTGGCCGGCTCTGGAGACCCTCCTTGGAGGCGACCTTCTTACCGCCCTGGTGGATGTCTCGCCGAGCAGCCTCCGTCGCTACCGCAACGAAGCCCGAACCACGCCCGACGAAGTGGCCGAGCGACTGCATTGGCTCTCGGCCGTGGTGAGCGACCTCGCGGGCGCCTACAACGACCTCGGGATCCGCCGCTGGTTCCACCGCACGAGAACTGCCCTGGACGGCCGTTCGCCGGCGCAGCTGCTCGCCGGCCCCTGGAGCCCCGACCAGGAGGGGCCAGGCAGGGTGCGCGAGTTGGCTCGCTCTCTCTCAGCCGGAGTGGCGACTTGATCGCGTTCCGCTGCACAGACCCACGCTTTCCGTTTCTTTGGGAGGCGACAGCACAGCCTGAGGGGCGATGGCATCACGCCGGTGGCGGGCCGGTGCAGTATCTGGCCGACACCCCTCATGGGGCTTGGGCGGAGTTCCTCAGGCACGAGGAGCTACGCTCGGCCGAAGACCTCGAGGGGGTTGAGCGCGCTCTGTGGGCCGTCGAGATTCCGGAGCCACCTCATCACGAGCCGGAGCTCAACCCGAACACGCTGACCGGAGGCCGACAGAGCTGGCCAGCCTGTCAGCGGGAAGCCGAGCGTTTGCGAACCGAAGGGGCACAAGGACTGAAGGCACCCTCAGCGGCTTTGAAGACCGGAGGAGCGACCGGGATCTGCGTGGACTGCGGGCCACGCCCGGGCCCCTCCCGAGACGGGAAGGTGCTGGTCTTGTTCGGCCTCCAGCCAGCCTTGATCGGCTGGCCCGTCGTGCTCCAAGGTAGGCCACCCGCAGAGTTGCTCTCCCGGGTTCGGCATTTCTGAGTCCTCGGCTAGCGCTCCCCTCCGAGGGCCTCGACCACCTTGGGCAACACGTTGTCGGCTACTTTTTCTTGGCCGGTGGCGTTGGGGTGGATGCCGTCGGCCTGGTTGAGGTCGGGCTCGGCGGCCACTCCTTCGAGCAGGAAGGGCACGAGGCCGGTTTTGTACTCGCGGGCGAGGCGGGGGAAGATCTCGGCGAAGCCCTGGGTGTAGGCGTGGCCGTAGTTGGGGGGCAGCATCATGCCGGCGAGGACCACCTTGGCGCCGGCCGCCTGGCTCTGGCGGATGATCTCGCGCAGGTTCTTCTCGGTTTCGGCCAGGGAACCGCCGCGCAGGCCGTCGTTGGCGCCCAGCTCCACGAACAGCACGGCCGGCTTCTGCTTGAGCAGCCAGGGCAGGCGGGAGAGGCCGCCGGCGCTGGTATCCCCGGAGACCCCGGCGTTGACCACCCGGGCCTTGTGGCCGAGCTGGGCCAGCCGGGTCTCGATGAGGGCAGGGTAGGCCTGGTCCTGGTCGAGGCCGTAGCCGGCGGTCAAGCTATCGCCCAGGAACACCACCGTGGGCAGTTCGCTCTCGACCGGCTCGGTACTCGGGCCGGGAGCCTCGGCGGCGGCGCTGAGCGCGCCGGAAAGGCCGCCCGGAGCGCGCGAAGCGGCTGTTCCCGGGGCGGGGCGACTGCCTTCGCCGCCGCAGCCGAGGGCCAAACTCAGGGTGAGAAACGCCGTAACCAGGGAGGGTCGGAAATAGAGGGGCCCACTCATCGTCTTTTGATTGTAGCCGGCGAGGACCCGCCGGCGCCCGAGGCTCCCACCCGGCCCGCCGAGAAGCCGACATCCCGAAAAGGTCAAGACTCCCGATGCCTGATCCCGCCGACCGAGTTCCATTGCGTTCCCCATCCCCGACCGCTGCCCCGAGGCTCTCGCTTTCGGGGGTCACCAAGAAGCTCCCCTCCGGAGACCGCCAGCTCACCATTCTGGACCGCGTGGACCTCGCCGTGGCCCCGGGCGAGTTCGTGGCCGTGCTCGGCCCTTCGGGTAGCGGCAAGTCCACGCTGCTCGGCCTGGCGGCCGGCCTCGACCGGCCAAGCGAAGGCGTGGTGGCGATCGACGGCGAGCCGATCCAGGACCTCTCGGAAGATGCCCTGGCCCTGCTGCGCCGGAAGAAGGTGGGCTTCGTGTTCCAGTCCTTCCAGCTGCTGCCGAACCTGACCGCACTCGAGAACGTGCGGCTGCCGCTCGAGCTCTCCGGCAAGCCGGAGGCGGCCCGTCGGGCCCGCGAGCTTCTGGTCGAGGTGGGCCTGGGGGATCGCACCCACCACTATCCCTCCCAGCTTTCCGGCGGCGAACAGCAGCGGGTGGCCCTCGCCCGGGCCTTCGTGGCCGAGCCCTCGCTGCTCCTGGCCGACGAGCCCACCGGCAACCTCGATTCGGCGACCGGCGAACGGGTGCTCGAGCTGCTGGCCGGCCTGCGCCAGGGAAGAGACGCCGCCCTGGTGCTGGTGACCCACGACCTCTCGGTGGCCCGCCGTGCGGATCGGCTGATCTTCCTGCGGGACGGCCGGATCGAGCGCGAGGAGCGGCCGGCCGCAGCGTCCCTTCGGCCGGTCGAGTCCCTGAGCGAGCCCGTTCTGGAGCCGGTGGGAGCCTCGCGCTCATGAAGGCGGGCTTCTTTCTCCGCCAGGCCGCACGCGATTTTCGGGGCCAGCGCTGGCGCTTGATCTTCTTCGTGGCTTGCCTGGCGGTGGGCGTGGCGGCGGTGGTGGCGGTCTCCGGGCTGGCCCAGAGTTTCGAGAAGACGCTGCGGGGCGAAGCCCGACAACTGCTCGCCGCGGATTTGACCGTGGAAGGCTGGAGACCGGTTTCCGAGGCGATCGAGGCGAGGGTGGCCAAGGTTCCGGGCGTCCAGATCGCTCACGTCGCGGAGATGGTCGGCCTGGCCGCCGCGCCGCCCCGGGACGGCAAACCCGGGCCCTCGCGGCTGGTGGAGCTCAAGGTGGTGGACGGCCGCTACCCTTTCTACGGCGAGGTGAAGCTCGAGCCACCGGGACGGCTGGGCGACGAGCTCGACGCCGAGAGCGCCGTGGCCCAGCCGGACCTGCTGCGCGCGCTCTCCCTTCAAGTGGGCGACAAGCTCCTGGTGGGCGGCGCGGAGTTCGTGTTGAAGAGCCAGGTGGTCAACGAACCAGACCGGATGGGCGGCGCCTTCTCGCTTGGGCCCCGGCTCTTCCTCACTCACGAGGGGCTGGAGCGCACCCGCCTGGTGGGGCGCGGTAGCCGGGTGGAGCATCGCCTGCTGGTGAAGATGCCGGAAACCACCCCGCCGAGAGACCTGGCGGCACTGGCGGCCGAGCTCAAGGCCCTGGCGGCGGGCCAGTACCGGGTGGAGACCTACGCCGAGGGCCAGCCCCAGCTGCGCCAGGGCATCCGCCGGGCGGAGAGCTTCCTGGGGCTGATCGCCCTGCTCTCGCTCTTGGCCGGCGGCATCGGCGTGGCGCAGACGGTGCGGGCGTGGATCGAGAGCCGGGTGGACTCGATCGCCATTCTCAAATGCCTGGGCCTGCGGCCGCGCGAGGCGCTCTGGCTCTACCTGGGGGAGACCGCGGCGGTGGGCTTCGCCGGCAGCCTGGCGGGCATCGCCCTGGGCATCCTGGTGCAGTACCTGCTACCGAGCGTGCTCGGGCCGCTCGCCCCGGCCGGGGTGATCCACCCGTGGCAACCCTGGGCCTTTCTGCGCGGCCTCCTGCTGGGCACCGGCGTGGCGCTGGTCTTCAGCCTCGGCCCTCTCGCCGGGGTGCTCGCCATCTCGCCGGCGCGGGTCTTCCGGCGCAATGCCGAGCCCCTGAAGCAGCCTCGCTTGCTCGCCGTCGGCCTGGCGGTGGCGCTGGTGGCGGGCGTCTTCCTCTCCGCCCTGGCCCAGGCCCGGACGCTCGTGCCGGCAGCCGTCTTCACCGGCATCCTGGCCGCGGCGGTGGCGGTACTGGCGGCGGCCGCCTGGGGTCTGGTGCGCCTGGCGCGCCGGCTAGCCGAGAGCGGCCGCTTCTCCTTCTCCCTCACCCAGGGGCTCTCCGCCCTGACCCGGCCCGGTGCCGGCACCCTGGGCGCCGTGGTGGCGCTGGGGCTCGGCGTGCTGGTGGTCTTGGCCACCTATCTGGTGGAGAACCGGCTCGCCGGCCGCATGGAAGCGCAGCTGCCCACGGCGGCGCCGAACCTCTTCTTGATCGACATCCAGCCGGCCCAATGGCCGGGGGTAAAGGCCCTGCTCGAAGGGGAGAAGGCCGAGAAGATGAACTCCGTGCCGGTGGTGACGGCGCGCCTGGCGGCGATCGACGGCGTGGCGAGCGAGAAGCTCCTGGCCGACGCCCGCGGCGAGCGGCGTTGGGCGCTGACCCGCGAGCAGCGTTTGACTTACCTCGAGCGCCTGCCGGAAGACAACCAGCTGGTGGCCGGCAAGCTCTGGCAGGATCCACAGCACCTCGAGGTGAGCGTGGAGGAGGAGTACGCCCGTGGCCTCGGCGTCAAGCTCGGCTCGAAGCTCACCTTCGACGTCCAGGGCGTGCCGCTCGAGCTCACCGTGACCAGCCTGCGTACGGTCAAGTGGGAGACCTTCGGCATCAACTTCTACTTCGTGGTGGAGCCGGCCGCCCTGGCGGACGCTCCGCAGCAGCGCGTCGCCGCCGCCCGCCTACCCGAGGAGCGCGAGGCCGCTTTCCAGAACGAGCTCGCCGCGCAGTTCCCCAACGTCACCCTGCTCAATCTGCGGGAGATCCTCGGCAAGATCGCCGCGGTGCTGCGGCGCATCAGCCTCGGCGTGCGCCTCCTGGGCGGCTTCACCACGCTCGCCGGCATCGCCATCCTGGCGAGTGCGGTCTCGGCGAGTTCGGCCCGGCGCGGCCGCGAGGTGGCCCTGCTCAAGACCCTCGGCATGACCCGCTTCGGCGTGACCGCCGTCTTCTCGGTGGAATACGCCCTGGTGGGCCTGGTGGCCGGGCTGATCGGCGTGGCGAGCGCCGGTCTGCTCTCCTGGGTGGTGCTCACGAAGCGCATGGAAGTGCCCTGGGAGTGGTCCCCCTGGCCGTTCTCTCTCGCCCTCCTCGCCACCGCCGTGATGGCCGTGCTCGCCGGCCTCGCGGCCAGCGCCCGGCCCCTCCAGGAGCGGCCGATCGAAGTGCTCCGCGGCGAATCCTGAACCGATCGGTCAGCGGTTTGCCTTGAAAATCGTGCAGCAAGGTGTGCGATTTTCAAGGTAAACCACCGATCCCCCCCTCACTCCGGCGGTGCGCCGGGGCTGTCCATCAGGTAAGACACCGGCACGAACTCGAAGCCGGCGGCGCGGGCTTTGGGGATCTCCTGGGCAAGGAGTTCGAAGGTCTCGGCGTAGGGATGGCCGATGGCGATCGCCGCGCCTCGCTCGCGGGCCAGGGAGAGGAGGCGGCTCCACTGGGTGTGAATCTCGGCCGGGTGGCGGTCGGGGTCGAGGAATACCTGGCGCTCGGCCGCGGCCATGCCCAGGCGCCTGGCGGTGCGGTAGGCCACGCTCTCGGCGCTGGTGCGCGAGTCGAGGAAGAAGAGCTGGCGCTCGGCGATCACCGAGAGCACCGTGCGCATGGCATTTTCGTCTGCCGACAGGCGAGAGCCCATGTGGTTGTTGACGCCCACCGAGCCGGGCACCTGGGCGAGGGCCTTGCGGGTGGTGAGAGCCAGTTGCTCGGGGCTCATGTCCTCGGTGAGGGCGCCGGGGCCGGGGTTGGCGCCGCCTTCCGGGTCCATCGGCAGGTGGAGCAGGATCTCTCGCCGGTCCTGGGCGAGCGCCGCGGCCACCTGAGGTGTTTCCTTCTCGAAGGGCAGCACCGCGCCGGCTACCGGCACACCCAGGGCGGCCAGGCGGGAGACTTCTTCGAGGCTCCGGCCGAGGTCGTCGATCACCAGGCCGATGCGGGCCACCGTGGCCTTGCCGGGGAGCGCGCCGGCAGTGGTGGGTGCGGGCCTCGTGGCTTTGGGCTTGGGCGCGGTGAGCTTCGGCGGCTCGGGGTGGGTCCGCTTGCGTTCGGCGGAGTTGGCCGTGGTTCGGGGCTCGGACGAGCCCGGCGGCGTGGCCTCGGGCTTCGGGCCGAGCGCCCCGCGGCTCGCCAGCCACACCGCGAGCCCCACCGCCAGGGCGGCCACCAGCACGAGCAACACCGCCAAGGCCGAAGAACGCTTGGCTTTGGCTCGTGCCGCGGGCTTCCTGGAATGCGACGGACCGGGCTGAGGGCGACGCTTGCTCAGCTGGCCACCTTCGACTCGGAGGCCTTGCTGGCAGTGGCACCGGCGTCGCCCAGCACCACCTCGAGGCCCTTCTTGAGCACCGTATCCGAGGGACTCGGCGGCTCCGTCCCTTCGCTGACCGGCTCGAGCGGGAGCTCTTCCACCCGGGAGTCCGGAGTGAGGCCCTTGCGCAGGGGCTCGCCATCCGGGCCGGTGTAGAAGCCGTCGGTGTAGAGCAACTGGCCGCCGGCCGAGAGGGGAGCCAAGGTCTGGTGGCCGGCGAAGCCGAAGCTCCTCTGGCCCACCAGCTGCGCGGCGGCCTTCTGCTTGAGCACCGCCGCCAGCACTTCTGCGGCTCCGAGCGTGGAGTGGTTGATCAGCACCACCACGCGGCCTTGCCAGCGCGGCTCCTTGCTCGAGGTGAAGGTCTCTACCTTGTTGCCCCGGCGAACCAGGCTGCCGAGCTCGCCGCGCACGAAGAGCCCGGCGGTCTTGTACGCCGCCTCGGGGTCGCCGGTCAGCACTCCTCGCAGGTCGATCACCAGCCGGCTGTAGTGGCGGGTGTTCGCCTCCTCCACCAGCTTCTCGAGTTGGGTGAGCGCCGCGGGCTCGAGCGAGACCACCCGCAGCACGCCCACGCCCTGCTCTTCACGCAGCGCGGGGGCGGGATCCACCGGCGCGGTGAGCGGCACGGTCACGCTCTTCATCTCGCCCAGGCGCACGGCCTTCAGGTTGAGCGAGCTCTTGCCGTCTGCGGCGAGCAGCTCGTGGGCTTTCCAGATGGGCATCACCCGGGTGGGCTGGCCGGCGATTTCGGCGATCACGTCGCCGAGCCGGACTTCGCTGCCGGCGGCGGCGCTCCCGGGCGCGATCCCGGCCACGTACAGGATGCCGTTCTCCTTGAGCAAGAGGAGGCCGCTGCGCCTCACGGCCCGGTCTCGGGCCTGGGCCCCCGCGGGGCCGGCTTCGGCCGGGATGTAGGCGGAGAACGGGTCGAGCGCTTCGGTAACGCCGTCCAGAGCCTGCGACAGGAGCTCCTTTTCCTGCGTCGGGTCCACGTAGTCGTTCTTCACCCGCCCGGCGGTGGCGTCGAACACGGCGTAGTACTGCTCGAAGGAATCGCGCCCGGGCTCGTCGCGGGTGGTGGCGGCGAGGATCGAGCCGGCCAGGATGGGAACGACGATCACGAAGGAGAGGCAGAGGAACAGCAAACGGCTCTTGGTCATGGCTCGCTCAGCGGAACCAGCCTTCCGGGTCGATCGGCCGGTTCTCCGCTCGAATCTCGAAGTAGACGCGCTCGGTGGCCGTGCCCAGGGTCTGGCCCAAGGTCACCATCTTACCCTTGGCCGCGGTCAGACGAGAAAAGCCGGCGTAGAGAGAGAACATCCGCCCCGGGTGGAGCAGGATCACCGTGGGGCCCAAGCCTTCGAACGGCGCCGCGTAGACCACCTTGCCCGGGTACACCGCCCGCACGGCGGCCCCCTTGGCCACGGCCAGGGCGACGCCGTTGTGCGGCACCTGGGTGCCGTAGCGAGGGTCCAGCTGGACGCCGAAGTGCTCCACCACGGTGCCTTCCACCGGCCAGGCGAGCGCTCCCCGGAAATTCTCGATCGGCGTGCCGGCCAGCGGGGTCGCAGACTCCGCCAGGTCCGCCACCAGGCTCCCGAGCCGGGTGGCCTCGCCCGCCAGGTCCGCGGCCCGCTGGGCCAGGTTGCGCCGCTCGCGGTCGGTGGTGGCCAGCATCTGGCGCTGCTCGTTCGAGAGCGAGGCCAGCTTGTCTCGTCGCAATCGCTCCTGCTGCTGCCAGGAGCTGAGCTGGTCGCGCTGGGCCGCGAGGCGATCCCGCTCGGCTCCCAGCTCGTTCGCCGTCTGCTGGTAGCGCTCGACCGCCTTGCCGTCCCGGCGCGCCAGGTAGCGAACCAGGCGAACCGCAGGCAGCGGATCCGCACCGGCCTGGGCCGCGAAGATCCAGCGCAGAGGGCCGCTGCGGCCCATCTGGTAGAGCCCCCGCAACCGGGAGGAGAGGCTCTTGCGGCGCTCCTGGAGCTGGCCCTCGAGCTCGCCGATCCGGCCTTCGGCTGCCTGGATCTGCTTGGAGGTCTGGTCGACGGCGGCTCCAGCCTCGGCTACCTTGCGTTCCTGCAGCTGGATCTCGAGCCCCAGGCGGCCGAGCTGGGCCTCGAGGCTGGAGCTCGTCGCGCTCAGGTTCTGCAGCCGTCCTTCGAGCTCCTCGATCTCCCGGCGCAGAGCCTCGAGGCGCTCGGAGGATGGCCCCGGAGCGTCGCCTCCCGGCGCCTGCGCCAGCAGAGCTCCCGCCACCACCACGAGTAGCAAGCCCAGCAAGCCAGAGCGCGAAGGCCGCCGCATCGAAGCATTCTAGCCGGCCCGTTCCCTTCCGAGGTCCACACGACTGGGTTAGTGTCCCGACGGTTGCCTCCACTCATGACCTTTCCCTGCCGCCGCCTCGCCCTCGCACTGCTCCTGCTCGCCGTCGGCGCGTGCCGAGGCGAGCGCCATCCTCGTTGGCCTGCGGAGAATCGTCTCACCATCGCCCTCGAGAGCGCGCCGGCCCACCTTGATACCCGCGTGGGCACCGACCAGGCTTCCGATCGCGTCTTCGACCTGATGGCCTGCGGCCTGGTGGCCAAGGCGCCGAATGGCGACCTGGTGCCGAGCCTCGCCTCGACCTGGGAGCTGCTCGACGAGGGTCGCCGCTACCGGTTCCATCTCCGCCCGGACGCCCGCTTCCACGATGGCCGGCCGGTCGAGGCCGCGGATGTGGCCGCCACCTTCGGCAGCCTGCTCGACGGCAGCGTGGTGACTTCCAAGCGAGGAGCCTTCACCCTGCTGCGCAAGGTGGAGGCGGTGGACCCTCAGACCGTGGACTTCGTGCTCGAGTCCCCCTCGGGCCCGTTCCTCTACGAGCTCAGCTCGGCCCTGGGCATTCTTCCCCGCGGCACCGGGCCGCAGGAGCAGAATGCCCGGCCCATCGGCTGCGGTCCGTTTCGGCTGGTGTCTCGCACGCCGGAACGCCTGCTTTTCCGGGCCTTCGACGGCGCGTTCGGAGGTCGGCCGATCCTCGACGAAGTGGAGCTCAAGGTGGTGCCCGACTCCACCGTGCGGGCTCTCGAGCTGCTCAAGGGCTCCGTGCAGCTGGTGATCAACGATCTGCCGCCGGACCTGGTGCCGCCCTTTCGCGCCAACCCGGACTTCCAGGTGGTGGAGAAGGCTGGCGGTAGCTACGCCTATCTGGGCCTCAATCTGGACGATCCGGCCTTGTCGGATGTGCGGGTGCGCCGAGCCCTCGCCCTGTCGATCGATCGCGAGCGGCTGGTGGCGACCATCTGGAGAGGCTTCGGGGTAGTCACCGAGACCATGATCCCGCCGGGTTCCTGGGCTCGCAACGACGAGCTGCCGGCCGTGCACTACGACCCGCAGGCGGCCGCCCAGCTGCTCGAAGCCGCCGGCTATCACGACCCCGATGGCCCCGGCCCGGCGCCCCGCCTCACCCTGGGCTACAAGGCCTCGAGCTCCGAGATCGCCTTGCTCCAGGCTCAGGCCATCGCCGAGATGACCGCCCATGCCGGAATCCGCCTGGAAGTCCGTCCTCTCGAATTTGCCACCTTCTACGCCGACATCACCCGGGGCAGCTTCCAGATCTTCAGCCTGCAGCGCACCGCCATCCTGGATCCGAACCTCTACCGGCTGGTGCTCCACTCCCAAGCCCTGCCGCCCCAGGGCCAGAACCGTGGCCACTATCAGAACGCCGCGTTCGACCGCTTGATCGACCTGGGCGCCGCCCTGAGCGATCGCGCCAGCCGCCGGCCCTACTACCTCGAGGCCCAGCGTCTGGTGGCCGAGGACTTGCCCTACATCAGCCTGTTCACCAAGAAGAACTTCGCCGTGATGGCCTCGACCCTCGAAGGGTACGAGAGCTACCCTAGCGGCGAGCTTCTCGGCGTTCGCCGCCTGCATTGGCGGCGCCCGGAGCGCTAGAGGCGAGAGCGAGCTGCTTTCTGCAGGCTGAAAGCCCCTGTTTCGGAGCGAGGCTCTCTCCAGGGCAGCCAAAACATTGGACTTTGGCTCATCTTGCCACTACAATGGGCCAATATGTCGGCTGAAATGAGCTGGCACCTCCAAATCCCCTCGAAAAACTGCACCTCATTCCCCTTGAGGCTTGAAACTCGACTCTGAGAAGGAGAAAGCATGGCCGTCAAGAAAGCTCCTGCCAAGGCTGCTGCTGCCAAGGCAGCCCCGAAGAAGGCCGCCGCCGCGATCAAGGATGCCTACACCAAGGCGCAGCTCTTCGCCGCGGTGGCCGAGGAGACCGGGCTCACCAAGAAGGACGTGGCCGCGGTTTTCGACTCCCTGGGCGACATCGTCGGACGGCACTTGAAGAGCCGCGGCGCCGGTACCTTCACCCTTCCCGGCCTCTTGAAGATCCGCGTCGTCAAGCGTGCCGCCACCAAGGCCAAGAAGGGCACCAACCCCTTCACCGGCAAGGAGATGCTGATCGCCGCCAAGCCTGCCCGCCGGGCCGTCCGCATCCGCCCCCTCAAGGCCCTGCGCGAGCTCGCCGAGTAGCCCCGAACTCCGCTCCAACTCTTTCGACGCCACCACCGGCCCATGGACCGGTGGTGGCGTCTCGCTGCACTGCCGAAAAGATCCCGGAAACAATAGTTGACACATAAACTATTGCCCTGTAGGCTATCCCGCCATGAACAGGACGCTGCCACCGAGCGACTCCAGCGAACCGGGCCGGGCGCGAAAGCGCGCGGCGAGCTCGGTGCAGGAGGCGATCCAGCAGAGCCGGCCCTTCCGTTCGACCGGGCAGGAGGCGCTGATTGGCCTGCTGTTGACCGCCGACCTGGTGCGCCGGCAACTCTCGGCGGTGGTGGAGCCCCGGGGCCTCACGCTCCAGCAATACAACGTGCTGCGCATTCTTCGCGGTGCCAATGCTCACGGCCTGCCGACCCTCGAGATCGCCCACCGGATGATCGAGCAGACGCCCGGCATCACCCGCCTGCTCGATCGCCTCGAGGAGAAGAAGCTGGTGTCGCGCGAGCGGTGCCGGGTGGATCGCCGCCAGGTGCTTTGCCACATCTCCACTGCCGGGCTCGAGCTCTTGGCGGCCCTCGACGAACCGATGAACCACGCGGACGAGCGACTTCTCTCGGCCCTCTCGCCGGCCGAACTGACTCGTCTTGTCCGTCTGCTCGATCATGTCCGTGCTCGCACTCAAGCGAATTTGGACCCATCCAGCCCAACCCGACCCACGTAAGAAAGGAGAGAACCATGCTGCGCAAGCTCACTCTCACGCTGGCGATTCTCGCCCTGGCGACCCTGCCGGCGGCTGCCGCCACCTACAGCATCGACAAGGGGCACTCCGAGGTTTCCTTCCAGATCCGCCATCTGGTCGGCAAGGTCCGCGGCCAGTTCGATGACTACAACGGCAAGATCGTGATGGACGCCAAGCCCGAGGCCTCTTCGGTGGAGTTCACCATCCAGGCGAAGACCGTCAACACCTTCGTGCCGGATCGCGACAACCATCTGCGTTCGGCGGACTTCTTCGACGTCGAGAAATTCCCCACCATCACCTTCAAGAGCAGCAGCATCAAGAAGACCGGTGACAACGCCTATGCGGTCACCGGCACGCTCACCATGCACGGTGTCTCGAAGGAGATCACCCTGCCGGTCACTTTCAACGGCACGGTGAAGGATCCCTGGGGCAACACCAAGGCTGGTTTCTCCGCCGAGACCACGCTCAACCGCAAGGACTACGGCATCGTGTGGAACAAGACCCTCGACGCCGGCAGCCTGCTCCTGGGCGAGGACGTGCAGGTGATCATCAACCTGGAGACCAAGCTCGAGGGCTAAGGCCCGGGCTTTCAAAGCTCAGATTCCTCACTGATTTCGAGGCGGCGGGTCGCGTGGACCCGCCGCCTCATTTTTCTTCTGCCTGCCCTGGCCGCAGTCAGGCCTGGGCGCGCGGCGTCGAATCTCCGTACCAGAGCCTGGAAGGCTGGAGCCACCCGAGCAGCGTGGATCTTGCATCCCGCGCTTCTGCAGTCTGCGCGAAACCTCTGGCGCAGCCTTCCGTAGGTACTTTTTGGCCTGAGCCGTGCCACCCTGGCGGAGGAGAACCCTGTTGATGCGATCGTTCTGGACTTTCGCCGGTAAGCTCGGCGCAACGGGGATCTGGCTGCTCACCGCCCTTGGGCCCCGGCCCGCCGGAGCCTCGGTGCCCCCGCCCACCGACGACCGGGTCAACCTCCCTCATTTCATCTACCAGGTCAAAGCCGCCACTTCGGAGATCCAGGTCGACGGCCAGCTCGACGAAATGGCCTGGCAGAACGCAACGGTGGTCGATCTCTCCTACGAGACCCAGCCGGGCGAAAACATCCAGGCGCCGGTAGCCACCCAGGCCCTGATCACCTACGACGCCAACCGCTTCTACATCGCCTTCAAGGCGAGCGACCCCGACCCTCGGGCGATCCGGGCCCGCTACCAGGACCGCGATACGGCCTGGGGGGATGACCTGGTTGGGGTGATCCTCGACCCCTTCAACGACGAGCGACGCGGCTTCGAGTTCTTCGTCAACCCCCTCGGCGTCCAGATGGACATCTTCCAGGACGACATCTCCGGCAACGAAGACAGCTCCTGGGACGCGGTCTGGGACTCCGCCGGGCGGCTCACCGAAGGCGGCTACGTGGTGGAGATCGCCATCCCCTTCAGCTCCCTGCGCTTCCCCCGAGGCAGCGCCGAGCAGACCTGGGGCTTCGACGCGTTGCGCTTCTATCCCCGCGACAAGCGGCACCGCCTGGCTTCCCAGCCGCGAGATCGCAACATCTCCTGCCACCTCTGCCAGGTTTCGAAGATGGTGGGCTTCGGTGCGGTGGACCCCGGTCACAACCTCGAAGTGGTGCCCACCGCGGTCACCTCGCGCACCGACGAGCGCGAGCTCGAGGATGCGACGCCGCTCGAGAACGGCCCCACCGAGACCGAGCTCGGCGCCACGGTGCGCTGGGGCATCACCCCGAACGTCAGCGCCAACGTCACCTACAACCCCGACTTCTCCCAGGTGGAAGCCGACGCCGCGCAGCTCAATGTCAACGAGCAATTCGCCCTCTTCTTCCCGGAGAAACGACCGTTCTTCCTCGAGGGTGCGGATTTCTTTTCCACCCGCATCCAGGCGGTGTTCACCCGCAACATCGCCGATCCCGACTGGGGCCTGAAGCTCACCGGCAAGGCCGGGCAGCACGGCTTCGGCGTCTTCGTGGCCGGCGACGCCAAGACCAATCTGCTGATCCCTGGCGCCGAAAGCTCGGACACCACCACCCTCGAGCAGAAGAGCACGGACAGCGTGCTGCGCTACCGCCGGGACCTCGGCAAGGGCTCCACCGTGGGTGTGCTCTTGACCGACCGCCGCGGCGCCGACTACCAGAACACCGTGGCCGGCTTCGACAGCCTGCTGCGGCTGTCGGACACGGACATCGTGCGCGCCCAGCTCCTGGGCTCGAAGAGCCGCTATCCGGGCTCGGTGGTGACCGACTTCGACCAGCCCAACGGCAGTTTCGATGATTGGGCGGGCATCATCGGCTACCACAAATCCAGCCGGGACTGGGAGGTCTACGGGCGGATCGAGCGTTACGGCGAGAACTTCCGCGCCGATCTCGGCTTCCTCCCCCAGGTGGGCTATCAGAACGTGCTCGCCGGGGCGCGCAAGAGGTGGTACAACCTGGCCGGCGGCAAGATCACGCAGATCAACTTCGGCGGCGACTGGAGCCAGCGGGAGAAGACTACGGACCGCTCGCTGCTCGAGCGCGACCTGGAGATCTGGACGGAGATCCAGGGGCCGTACCAGTCCTTCGCGATCTTTGGAGGGGGCACCCGCACCACCGGCCTCGAAGGCCATCTCTTCGACCAGAACCGCGCCTACCTGTACTTCGAGGCCACCCCCAGCCGCAACCTCAACGTCTCGCTCGACGCCGGGGGTGGCGACGCGGTGGACTTCGCCAACGTCCGCAAGGGCCGCAATCTGCGCCTCAATCCGGCCTTCACCTATCGCATGGGCCGGCACTTGCAGACCACCCTCACCCATACCTTGCGCCGCATCGACGTCGAGGGCGGCCGGCTCTTCACCGCCAACCTCTCGGATCTGCGGTTGGTCTACCAGTTCAACCGCCGCTGCTTCGTGCGCGCGGTGCTGCAGTACACCGACATCGTGCGCGACCCGAAGCTCTACGTCGACGAAGTGGACCAGAAGACCCAGGGCCTGTTCTCCCAGCTGCTCTTCTCCTACAAGCTCAACCCCCAGACCGTGCTCTTCCTGGGCTATTCGGATCTCTGGGAGGGCGATGAGCGGATCGACCTCGAGCGCACCAGCCGGACGCTGTTCTTGAAGCTCGGCTACGCCTGGGCGCTCTGAGCCGCGCCCTTTTCCCGCCGCACGGCCCCCGGCCGGCCCTCTGCTAGACTCCGAGCTCCCGCGACGCGCGGCAGGGCCCGGGCCGGCCTGCCTCGATCCCAAAGGAGGAGACGTTGAAGATTCATGAGTTTCAGGCCAAGGCGATCCTGCGCCAGCACGGCGTGGTGACTCCCCGTGGCCGGGTGATCGACGCGCCCGAGGAGGCGCGAGCGCTCTGTGCCGAGTTCGGCGGGCGCTGTGTGGTCAAGGCGCAGATCCACGCCGGCGGCCGCGGCAAGGGTGGCGGCGTGAAGCTGGCGAAGTCACCCGACGAGGCCGTGGAGCTCGCCGGGCGCATCCTCGGCATGCAGCTGGTGACCCCCCAGACCGGGCCGGAAGGCCAGAAGGTGCGGCGGGTGCTGATCGAGGAGGCCCTGAATATCGCCTCGGAGCTCTACCTCTCGATGACCCTCGATCGCGCCCTCGGCAAGCCGGTGATCATGGCCTCGGCGGCCGGCGGCATGGACATCGAGGAAGTGGCGGCGAGCCATCCGGAGAAGATCCTCCGCCGGGCGATCGACCCTCACCTCGGCCTCTTGCCCTTCGAAGCGCGGTCGCTCGCCCGCGGCCTCGGCCTCAGCGGCGCCACGGCCCGCAAGGCGGCGGAGCTGATCACCGCCGTCACCCGCGCCTACTTCGCCACCGACGCCTCGCTGGTCGAAGTGAACCCCTTGCTGGTAACTGCCGAAGGCGAGGTGCTCGCCCTCGACGCCAAGATGAACTTCGACGACAACGCCCTCTTCCGTCACCCGGAGATCGTCGCTCTCCGGGACCTCGACGAGGAGAACCCGGCCGAGGTGGAGGCCGGCAAGTTCAACCTCAACTTCATCAAGCTGGACGGCTCGATCGGTTGCATGGTCAACGGCGCCGGCCTGGCCATGGCCACCATGGACATCATCAAGCTCTATGGCGGCGAGCCGGCGAACTTCCTCGACGTGGGCGGCTCGGCCACGCAGGAAGCAGTGGCCGCGGCCTTCCGCATCCTGATCGCCGATCCGGGCTGCAAGGCGGTGCTGATCAACATCTTCGGCGGCATCGCCCGCACCGACCGCATCGCCAACGGCGTGGTGGCGGCCATCCAGGAGCTCGGCGGCGTGCCGGTGCCGGTGGTGGTGCGCCTGGAGGGCACCAACGTGGAGCAGGGCCGGGCGATCCTGCGCGACGCCGGCTTCGGGTTCATCGTGGCCGAGCACATGGCCGACGCCGCCGAGAAGGTGGTGGCGGCCGCTTCGGGGAGGGGTTAGGCGATGGCGATCTGGGTCAACAACGATACCCGGCTCCTGGTGCAGGGCATCACCGGCAAAGAAGGCACCTTCCATGCCCTCGGCTGCCGGGACTACGGCACGAAAGTAGTGGGCGGCGTCACCCCCGGCAAGGGCGGCGAAGCGGTGGAAGGCATTCCGGTGTTCGATTCGGTGCACCAGGCCCGAGCGGCCACCGGCGCCAACGCCACCATGATCTTCGTGCCGCCCCCCTTCGCGGCAGACGCCATCATGGAGGCTGCGGACGCCGGCATCGAGCTGGTGGTGGCGATCACCGAGGGCATCCCGGTGGCCGACATGCTCAAGGTGAAGGCCTTCCTGCGCGACCATCCCACTCGCCTGGTGGGGCCCAACTGCCCGGGGGTGATCTCGCCGGGCATGGCCAAGATCGGCATCATGCCCGGGCATATCCACCGGCCCGGCTCGGTGGGCGTGGTGAGCCGCTCGGGCACGCTCACCTACGAGGCGGTGTGGCAGCTGTCGAACCTCGGCCTCGGCCAGTCCACCTGCGTGGGCATCGGTGGTGATCCGGTGAACGGCACGAACTTCGTGGACGTGCTCCAGGCCTTCGCGGCGGACCCGGCCACCGAAGCGGTGATCCTGATCGGCGAGATCGGCGGCAGCGCCGAGGAGTCCGCGGCGGAGTGGGTGAAGCAGAGCGGCTTCAGCCGCCCGGTGGTGGGCTTCATCGCCGGCCGCACGGCCCCTCCCGGCCGCCGCATGGGCCACGCCGGGGCGATCATCGCCGGCGGCAAGGGCACCGCGGGCGAAAAGATGGCCGCCCTGGCCGCGGCCGGCATCCACGTGGTGGAATCCCCGGCCGAGCTGGGCGCCACGGTGAAGCGGGCCTTGGGCTGATGACCACCCTCTCCCTCGCCCGCCTGCCGGGCTCCGGCTGGTTGGCGCTTCTGGGCGGCGGCGAATTCTCCTTCGGCGAAACCGAAGAGGCCGACCGCGCCTGGCTGGCTCGCACGCCCCCCGGGCCGGTGGGCTTCCTGCCCACCGCCAGCGGTTCGGTGGACTACGGCCAGCACTTCGCCACTTACCTGCGAGAGATCCACGGGCGCGAGGTGGAGGTGATCCCGGTCTACCGACGGCGCGACGCTCTGCGCGGCAAGAACGCCGAGCGCTTAGCGGCCGTTCCCGCCCTCTACCTGGGCGGCGGCGTCACCGACCACCTGCTCGAGACCCTGCCCGGCACCGTGGTGGGGGAGGCCCTGGTGGCCAAGCTTGCCACCGGGGGCGTGGTCATCGGCATTGCCGCAGCCGCCCAGGCCCTCGGCCGAGTGGCCCGCAGCCTGCTCACCCGGAGCCTGCTGCCCGGCCTCGCCTACCTGCCCGAAGCGGTGATCGAGCCCAACTTCGACCCCGCCCACGACCGCCGCCTGCGCCAGATGATGGCCAGCCCCGGCGTGAAAGTGGGGCTAGGCCTCCCGGCAGGTTCAGCGCTGCTCGTGGCCCCAGATGGCCAGGCCGAAGCCGTGGGCCCCGTGTTCGCCCTGTCCGATGCGGAAGGCGACTTCGAAGTGATGGGCGCCCTGCCCCGCCTCTGATATCCTCCGCCGCGTCTCGAAGCAGGGCCTCACCGCAAGCCCTCCCAGAACCCATCCAGCCTTGCTCCACTCTGGAGGAACACCATGTCTCAGATGACTCTTGCCATCGTCAAGCCGGACGCCTTCGGCGCCGGCCATGCGGGGAACATCCTTGCCCACCTCGAGAAGGAGGGCTTTCGGCTCTGCGGGCTGCGCGTGCTCCATCTCTCGGAGGCCCAGGCCCGGGCCTTCTACGAGGTGCACAAGGAGCGCCCCTTCTACGCCAGCCTGGTGGCTTTCATGACCAGCGGCCCGGTGGTGCCCGTGGCCCTCTCGCGCGACAACGCGGTAGCCTATCTACGCCAGGTGATGGGCGCGACGGACGTCGCCAAGGCCGAGCCGGGCACGATCCGCGCCCTCTTCGGCACGTCGATCGAGGCCAACGCGATCCACGGCAGCGACTCGCCGGAGAACGCCGAGAAGGAGCTGGCCTTCTTCTTCTCGCGTTCGGACTTGATCGCTGCCCAGTAGTAGCCCAGGGGAGGAGGCACGAGATGGCATACCGAGGTCCGGAAGCGGCGCCGGTGGGGAGCGTGGCCGTGGAGCGCCGTGGCGAAATCGTCGGTCGTTTCTGTCGGGGCTGCGGCTCGGTGTACCCACTGTGGGCCGGCCACCATCACGGCAAACCCATCCACGGCAAGGATCACATCGCCTCCCCCTGCCCCCACGAGGGTCGGGCTTTCCGCGAGGGCGAGTCGTGGTGGGAGCCGGCGGTCGAAGTCCTGCCGCCTGCCGCCGCCCCGGCCGCCTAGCCGCGCAGGGATCCCGGCGCGGGCTCAGCGCGGCAAGCGCCGGTCGAGCTCTTGCCAGAGGGCGAGGATGTCGAGTTCGAGCTCGGGGAGGCGGGGGGAGCGGTAGTCCTTGCCCTCGGGCAGGGTGACCACGAAGCGGCCGTTCTCGTTGACCAGGAACTCGATCTGCCGCTCGGCTCCGTCGACGATCCACAGCTCGCCCACACCGGTTTCGGCATAGAGCCGCAGCTTCTCGCCCCGATCTCGTCGGGCAGTGCCCGGGGAGAGCACTTCGACCAGTAGATCCGGCGGGCCTTCGATCCAGCTCTGGGCCAGATGCCTGCGCGCTGAGGAGAGGTAGAGCACGTCCGGCTGCACCACCGAGTGAGGGGCGAGGTGGACGTCCATGGGCGCGATGGCTGCCAGTCCGCCCGTTCGGAGAGCCAGCTGGTCGAGCCTCTGGTAGAGCACGCCAGCGAGAATTTGATGGACCAGAAGCGGGCTCGGGCTCACGTACAACCTCCCATAGATCAGCTCGCAGCGAGCTTCCTCGGGCAGGCGCTGCCAGTCCGCCCGGCGCAGGGGGCCGAGCTCGGCCTCGGTGGTGAGCGGTACTTCCTCGAGCAGAGCCGGGGACATGGCGCAAGTATAGCGCCGAGCCGGGAGGCCTCCTGGCGGGGTTTTGATCCGTTGAGCCATTCCTTCCGCAAATGTCGCTAGATCTGATTAGCAGTCC
>CALMKX010000277.1 GCA_937867335.1 uncultured Acidobacteriota bacterium | reverse complement strand
GAGCGCCGGCCTGGCCCTCGCGGCCACGCTCGCCCGTGCGGGCGGTGAGCCGAGTTGGTGCGAGGCGGAGCTGCCGGAGCTGGTGGCACTGGCCCTCCGGGAGGGCCCGGAGCTCGCCCGGCCGCCCAAACTGCTGTCTGGAGAGGAGGCGGCGGAGCTTCTGGCGCTGGCTCCGGGGCGAGAGCTCGGCCGGGCGCTCGCCGCCCTGCGGGGCGCCCAGGTGGATGGGCTGGTGCGCGATCGCGCCGGAGCGCTGGCGTTTCTCGCCGCCTGGCGCTAGCGGAAAATCCCCGGCTTCTTCGGGTCCGGCACGTCGCCCACCAGGCGCTGGTTGAGCTCCTTGATGCGCTCCATCAGCTTGTCGATCTTCTCCTGGGCTTCCTGGCGCAGCCGCGTGTACTCGGCCTTGATCCGCTCCTGCTCCTCGTTGGACTGCTTGAGGCGGCTCTGGACTTGGCGGATCTCCTCGTCGCGGTCGCTGATGGTTTCGCGCAGTTCGGCGATTTTCTCGTCCTTCTCGCCCAGCTTGAGCTTCACCTTCTCTTCTTGCTCCTCGTAGAGGCGGCGGAACTGCTGCAGCTCGAGGATCTCGGAAAAATCGGCGGTGGACGGGCTCATGCTTCCTCCACGTTCCTCGATCTTGGGGAACATCTTGCGGAGCTTCAGGGAAAGGTCTTCCGGGTCGCTCGACTGGCGCATCGCCTCCTGGTACGAGATCACCCCGTGCACCAGGAGCGACAGCAGAGACTGGTTCATCGACTGCATGCGGTAGTAGCCCACCGAGGACTCGATCTCCTCGAGCAGCTGGGAGGTCTCGCCGGTCTCGATCAACTTGGCGACCTTGGGCGAGGTTTTGAGGATCTCGAGCGCGGCCACCCGCCCGGAGCCGTCCTCGCGCTCCACCAGCTTCATCGACACCACGCCCTTGAGCACCTGGGCCAGCTGGGTGCGGATCTGGCCCTGCTGATCGGCCGGGAAGCTGTCCAGGATGCGGTCGATGGTCTGGCCGGCGCTGTTGGTGTGCAGGGTAGAGAACACCAGGTGTCCGGTCTCGGCCGCGGTGATCACGGTGCCGATGGTCTCCGGATCCCGCATCTCGCCCACCATGATCACGTCCGGGTCCTGCCGCATGGCGTTGCGCAGGGCTTCCGAGAAGCTGGTGGTGTCGGTGCCCACCTCGCGCTGGGAGACCGACGCGAGGTCGTCGGTGAACAGGAACTCCACCGGATCCTCGATGGTGATCACGTGGACCGGCCGCTCCCGGGTGACGTACTTGATCAGAGCGGCAAGGGTGCTCGACTTGCCGCTGCCGGTGGGGCCGGTGATCAACACCATGCCCATCGGCATGTCGCAGAAGTCGAGCAGCACCGCGGGCAGGTCCCAGTCCTCGAGGGTGCTGATCTGGTACGGAATGCGCCGGAAAGAAGCCGCCAGGTTGCCGCGCTGCATGTAGATGTTGCCGCGGAAGCGCGCCAGGCCGCGCACACCGTAGCCGAGGTCCACGCTCATCCGCTCTTCGAGCCGCCGCAGCTGATGCGGCTTGAGGATGGCCTCCACCATCTTGTCCAGGTCCTCCATCGTGATCGGCTCGGTCTCGAGGGCGGCCAGCTTGCCGTTGACGCGCAGCAACGGCGGCCGCGTGGGCTTCAGGTGGAGGTCCGAAGCTCCTCGCTCAGTCATCAAGCGAAGCAGGTTATCCAGATCCATGAGGTCCCTTGATCGCAGAAGTACCGGGCCGCCAGAAAAAGGAGACAGCCTCCAGGTGACGATGGGAGGGGTATTGTATGCCTCGACGCGCGCGGAGCGAAGCTCAGGGAGGGATGGCCATTCCTCTCCGGAGGGACCGTCCTCCGGCGTTGGCCGGCGCGCCTAGAACTTGCGCATCAGACCCACAACAATGCCCTGCACGCGGACGTCGTTCGCCGGCACGCGGATCGGACTCATGTTGCGGTTGGCGGGCTGCAAGCGGATCTGCGGGCCCTCGGGGTAGAAGCGCTTGAGGGTGGCCTCGCCGGCCACCAGCGCCACTACCATCTCGCCGGGTTCAGCTTTCTCTCGGGAGAGCACCACCACGTAGTCGCCATCGTGGATGCCCTCTTCGATCATCGAATCCCCCACCACGCGCAGCACGTAGTGCGAGCCCAGCCGCCCCCCCATGAGGTGCTCGGGCACAGAGAGGTGTTCGTTGCTCGCGATCGGCTCGATCGGCCGGCCGGCGGCGATCAGGCCGTAGAAGGGCAGCTCGCGCACGGCCGCCGCGGCCTCTCGCCGCCCGCCCGGCGCCGCCTTGAGCAGCTCGAGGCCGCGCTTCTGGTTCCAGTCCCGCTTGAGGTAGCCCTTCTCGGAAAGCAGCTTCAGGTGCTTGTAGGGCGTGCCGTAGGAGGAGTAGCCGAAGCGCTCGCAGATCTCGCGCAACGTGGGCGCGATGCCCTTGCGGCTGTGGAACTCCTCGATGAACTCGAGGATCTCTTTCTGTCGCTCGGTGAGGTATTCGGCTCTTTCACCCACGATCGTAGTCTAGGCAGAAGATGGGCGTAACGCAAGCCCCTCTTCTCCGAGCGATCCCGACCTCCACTCGGGTCCGGCCGAGAGGGAGCCGCCCAGGGCCCGAAGCGGCGAGCGGGGCTCGGCTCCGGGCCCTGGATCTCCGCGAGGGAACTACCGCAGGGGCCGGCTCAGCAGGGATGGCCGTAGGGGTCGACGCAAGGGCTGTTGCCGTTCGGGTCCATCGACGAGCCGGCCTTGGCGGCCCCGCCATGGGGGTCGATGCCCGAGCCCTCCCGGCCCCGGATCACGGCGCCGGAAGGGGGCCCATCGATCCAGCTGAAAAGGGCCTTCACGACCCAGAAGCCCAGGTCCGTCTCTCCAGCCCTCAGCGGCCGGGCCTCAGCCGCCAGAGAGCACAGCATCATCACCACCGCCAAGGCACCGATCCAGCGCATCCGCCGCTTCATGGTCGCTCTCCTTTTCCGCGAGCCGCCGACTCCTCGGGTGCGCTCGCTACCCACCAAGCGCCATTACGGAGAGAAAGCCGTCAGGCCGGCGAGAGGGCGGCTCCGCCGCTTCCCGCCATGGGTCTCGTAGGGGCGCAGCGTGCTGCGCCCTCGGACCGCAAGGGCCTACCGCACCGGCGGGCGCAGCGTGCTGCGTCCCTACGAAAGCAAGGAGCAGGGCAGCTCGCGGGCTTGGTCGTGGCCCTCAGCCCAGCTCGGCCAGGAGGCTCCTGAGATCGAGGGGATCGGTGACCATGACGAGCTCGCCGCTTGGGCTCCGGGGCCATTGCTCTTGGGGGCGGTCCCAGTAGAGCTCCACCCCGTTGCCGTCCGGGTCTCGCAGGTAGAGGGCCTCGCTCACGCCGTGATCCGCGGCGCCTTCGAGCGGGACCCCCGCCTCGCGCAGACGGGACAGGGCGTCGGCCAGGCTGCGCCGGTCCGGGTAGCGGATGGCCAGGTGATAGAGCCCGGTGCTGCCCCGCGGGGGCGCAGAGCCGCCTTGGCTCTCCCAGGTGTTCAAGCCGATGTGGTGATGGTAGCCGCCGGCGGAAAGGAAAGCCGCCTGGCGGCCCAGGCGCTGGGTGAGCTCGAAGCCCAGCACGCCGGAATAGAAGGCCAGGGCGCGCTCGAGGTCGGCCACTTTGAGGTGGACGTGGCCGATGTCCACACCCGGAGATATGGGCTTGCTCATCGCTCACCTACCGGCGCGCCGGCAGGCCGCTCTTCACCTGCACCAAGGCGAAGCGGCGGTCGATGCCCGCCCGCTCATCGTTGCTGAACTGGCGCAGCTCCTCGCTCAGGCGATCCACCACCGAGCGGAGCTCTTCCAGCTGGTCTTTGAGATTGAGGATCACTTCGACGCCGGCGAGATTGACCCCCATGTCGCGGGTCAAGGTGAGGATGGTTTCGAGGCGGCGAATCGCCTCCTCGTCGTAGAGACGGGTGTTGCCGGCACTGCGGGTGGGAACGATCAAGCCCTCGCGCTCGTAGAGGCGGATCGTCTGCGGATGGATCTGCAGACGCTCGGCCACCACGCTGATCATCACGTACTTCTTGCCGGCGTTGCGGCTGCCTCGGGTCGTCTCGCTCATCGCCTCGGCCCCCCGGCGGCGGCCCGTGTCGGCCCGGCCAGGCTGACCGGACCGAACAGGCTATGTCAACGCCGCCCCACGGCAAGGCGGGGCGGCGGGTGGATGGATGGCTTCGCGGTGGCCTACTTGTCGACTTCGACGTACTCGGCGTCGATCACATCGTCCGTGGGCTGCGCCGCGCCGCCACCCGGGCCAGAGGCGCCGGGACCGCCCTGCTGGCGGGCAGTCTCGCGGTACATTGCCTCGCCGATCTTCTGCGCCGCCTGCTCGAGATCCCGGTTGGCCCGTTCGATCGCCTCGAGATCGTCGCCGTCGAGAGCCTTCTTGGCCCGGTCGATGGCCTCGCGCACCTGGCCGAGATCTCCGGCGTCGAGCTTCTCCTTGTACTCCTCGAGGTGCTTCTCGGTGCTGTAGACCAGGCCGTCGAGCTTGTTGCGGGCCTCCACCTGCTGGCGCCGCTTGCGGTCCTCGTCGCCGTGGGTCTCGGCTTCCTTCACCATGCGATCGATCTCGCGGTCGTCGAGACCGCTCGAGGCCGTGATGGTGATCTTCTGCTCCTTGCCGGTGCCCAGGTCCTTGGCCGAGACGTTCACGATGCCGTTGGCGTCGATGTCGAAGGTCACCTCGACCTGCGGCATGCCGCGCGGCGCCGGCGGGATGCCCACCAGGTGGAAGCGGCCGAGAGTGCGGTTGTCCCGCGCCATGCCACGCTCGCCCTGGAGCACGTGGATCTCCACCGAAGTCTGGTTGTCCGCGGCGGTCGAGAAAGTCTCGCTCTTGCGCGTGGGGATCGTGGTGTTGCGCTCGATCAGCCGGGTGAACACCCCGCCGAGGGTCTCGATGCCGAGGGAGAGCGGCGTCACGTCGAGCAGCAGCACGTCCTTGACGTCGCCGCGCAGCACGCCGCCCTGGATCGCGGCGCCCACCGCCACCACTTCGTCTGGGTTCACGCCCTTGTGGGGCTCCTTGCCGAAGAGCTCGCCCACCAGCTTCTGGATCGCCGGCATGCGGGTCTGGCCGCCCACCAGCACCACCTCGTCGATGTCCTTGGCCGACAGGCCGGCATCCTTCAGGGCCTGCTGGCAGGGCTCGAGAGAGCGGCGGATCAGGGGCTCGACCAGCTGCTCGAGCTTGGCCCGGGTGAGCCGCAGATTGAGGTGCTTGGGGCCGGAGGCGTCGGCGGTGATGAAGGGCAGGTTGATGTCCGTCTCCATCACGCTCGAGAGCTCGATCTTGGCCTTTTCCGCGGCCTCTTTCAGCCGCTGCATGGCCATCGGGTCCTTGCCCAGATCGATGCCCTGGTCCTTCTTGAACTCCTCGAGCAGCCACTCCATCACCCTCTGGTCGATGTTGTCGCCGCCCAGGTGGGTGTCGCCGTTGGTGGCCTTCACTTCCACCACGCCCTCCCCCACCTCGAGGATCGAAATGTCGAACGTGCCGCCGCCGAAGTCGTAGACGGCGATGGTCTGGTCTTTCTTCTTGTCGAGGCCGTAGGCGAGGGCCGCGGCGGTGGGCTCGTTGACCAGCCGCTCGACCGTCAGGCCGGCGATCTTGCCCGCGTCCTTGGTGGCCTGGCGCTGGGCGTCGTTGAAGTAGGCCGGCACCGTGATCACGGCGCGCTCCACCTTCTCGCCCAGGTAGTCCTCGGCGGCCTGCTTGAGCTTCTGCAGGATCATCGCCGAGATCTCCGGCGGCGAGTACTTCTTGTCGCTGGCGTCCACCCGGCAATCACCGTTGTCCGCCCGCACCACACGGTAGGGCACCATCTTCATCTCTTCGCTCACTTCCTCGAAGCGACGCCCCATGAAGCGCTTGATCGAGAAGACGGTGTTCTCCGGGTTGGTGATCGCCTGACGCTTGGCCACCTGGCCCACCAGGCGCTCCCCGGCCTTGCTGAAGGCCACCACCGAAGGCGTCGTCCGGTTGCCCTCGGCATTGGGGATCACCTTGGCCTCACTGCCTTCCATGATGGCAACGACGCTGTTGGTCGTTCCCAGATCGATACCGATGATCTTGCTCACCGCCTGCTCTCCTTCCACTTGGATGTAGGACCCGGTCTTCCTCGTCGCGAGCCGAGCCCGCGCTCGGAACCGGTGCCAGTGTACAAACCTTAGTGAGTCGCTGTCAAGGTCGCCTCACTCAGAATATGACAACAACTGGCTAAGATTTATTCCGACAGGGTCCCGGCCGGCAGCGGAAACGAGAAACAAGCCCCACTCCTGGCTGGTAGCTCAGTCGATCAACACCAGCGGCACTCCCTTCGAGGCCTGGGCTCGGCCCTCGGGAGGCGGATCGAGGAGGAAGTTGCCGGTGGCCACGCTCGAGGGACCGGCACTGCCCTCGAGCTCGGTGGAGGCCAGCCCGGAGGCCTGCCAGCCGGCCGAAAGCCGGCGCTCCCTCTCGCTCAGCAGGCCGGCGTCCACCAGCGCCTGAGCATCGCGGGAGAAGCGACCGTGGGCCAGGTAGTAGGTCTGGTTGGCGCGGTCCAGCGCTCCCCGGGCGAGATCGACCAGCCTCTGCTCATGGTCGGCGCGCTCGCTGCCCTGCCACCGGAAGGGCAGCCACACGGCCCCGGGGCCGATGATGAGGCCGATCAGGAGCGCGAGCGCGGAGACCAGCGCCAGAGCGGGCCCGAGGTAGCTCTCGAGCGGGCTCGCGATGACTGGCTCCAGGGCCTGAGGGGGCGGTGGCAGCTCGGTCAGTACCGGCTCCGGCCGCGGCGCTGGGGCCGGCGGTGGCAGCGAAGCGGGAGTCGGCCCCGCCGCAGCCGGCGCCGGGGCGGAGACAGCGGTGCGCCGCCGGGCGAGCCCCAGCTCGAGCAGCCGGTGCAGGGTGTAGCGCACCTTGTACTCGTCCAGGCCGGTCTTCTTGACCAGCGCTGCCACGTTGTAGCCCGTAGCCAACTGGTCGAGCAGGCCCTTCTCTGTGCCGGTGAGCCAGATCGCGCTCGGGTCGGCGATGGTGGGCCCCTCTTCGTCCACCTTGACGCGCACCGGTCGATCCGCCGCAACAGCTTCGTAGATCGACCGCGAGTCCGGGATGGTGGGATGGCCTTCGCCCGCCGCCTCCTCCACCGAACGGATCAGGAGCTCCTCGACCGAAATCGGTTTGAAGCCCTCCTCGAAGGCCACTTCCTCGCCGCTGTAGAACTTGAACTCGCCGCTCCTCCAGGCCAGAAGCTCGGTGAGCAGACGGAAGATGTGCAGCCGCAGGGCCTTGAGCAGCTGGGGCCGATCGATGATCTTGCGCTCGACCAGGAGATCCACCAGCCGACTCTCGCCCGCCTGGTGCTCGGTGGAAACTCGCAAGAAATCCGCCGGCGCCACCAGCCCCTGGCTGGCCAGAACCTCGCCCAGGGCCTCCTCGAGAGTCTGGTTCAGAGCGTCGGCCGCGACGATCCGGCCGCGGTCGAACGAGATGGCGATGATGTCCGTCTCGCCCTGGATGGTCAGGATACCGGTCTTGGTCTGGTGGGAGATCAGCTGGAGAATCTCGGGCAGCTGGAAGAGGTCAAGAGAGCCTTCGATCGCCATCAGGCCTCCCTCCGTCGCTTCAGAGCCTGACCTTCCAGCGCCAGCCGAGCCAGCCGGGGCAGGAAGTAGATCGCCAGCCCCAGACCGGCCACAGCCCAGGCGAGCCCGGAGCCGGGGGTCATGCCGAGAGGCAAGGGCAACAAGTAAGAGCCGCTCTCCGGCAACAGGATCAAGGCCGAAGACAGCCAGAGGTGGAGGAAAGTACGGACCCCTTCCCCGACCTCGGCGCCCGAGAACCCTGGCACCAGCTCGCGCACGGCCAGCCGGAGGCGGCTCTTCGAGAGCAGCTCTGAGAGGCCGGGCTCGCTGTAACCGTGACGCCGGCGGGCGAAGTGCAAGAGAGTCGCGAGAGCCATCGCCAGCGCGGCCAGGGCCGGCGCCAGCCAGCGCAGCAGCCGCTCGGCCGGAGGCACCGTGGTGCCCTTGCTGCGCTCTGCGGCGAGCAGCGCTCGGATCTCCCGAGCGCGCTCGAGACCCTCGGAGGCGATCCGCAGCCGCTCCCGGTCGCCACTGTGGATCCAGTGGTTGACCAGTTCCGGGGCGAGGCTGCTGGCCTGGCGGCGGGCTTCCTCGGCTTCGCTGAAAAGGTACTGCTGCGAGTAGGCCTGGCTCAAGTTGAACCAGGCGGCGGCATCGGTGGGCGCCACCGTCGTCACCCGCTTGAAGATCTCCACGGCACCGGCGTAGTCCCCGCGGTAGAACGAGTAGACCCCCAGGTTGCTCAGGGCGGCGGCGTTGCCGGGCTCGTCGGCCAGCACCTTCTGGTAGCAGGCTTTCGCCGCCTCCCATTGGCCCAGCAGACGATGAAGGTCTCCCTCCAGGTGAGTCACCGCCGGATTTTCGGGCAGGAGCGAGCCGAGCGTACCGACGTCGGCGAAGAAGTTGCCGTAGAGCCTCCCCGAGCGCACGCTCTCGATCGCCCGCACGGGCGGTGAGAGCTCGGCGTGGGCCCGCTCTCCCAGCCAGCGCACCAGGTTCGGCGCTGCGCCCAGGAGCAGCCAGAGCAGCATCAGCACGGCCCGTTCGCTGGTCGAGCCATAACCCCAGAGCACGATCGACCAGATCAGGAGCAGCCACAGCGGTACCGGCGGCAAGACGATCGGCAGCACCAGGAGCAGGAGAGCCGCCGGTTTCACCCAGCTCGGCCGGACCGTGCGCGAGAGGAAGCGCACCAGGTCCTTGAGCACGCAGCCGCCCTTGACCGCCATCTCCACCACCACGAACAGGGCGCCGGCGATCAGCAGGCTAGCCAGGAGCCAGAGCAGCAGGTTGCCGAGGGCGAGCCGGCGGTCGGCCGGCCAGAGACCGAGCTTGCCCCAACCTTCCAGGTGCAGGGCGAGGGCTCGCAGCAGCTGCCCTTCTTTACGCGCTACCTTCGCGGCGGCGAAGCAGCGCTCCGGCCGGCCCGGGTCCAGCTGCTCCGCGGCTGCCAGGGCGATGCGGGCGCGGTCGAACTGGCGGCGACCGGCCGACTCCAGGGCGTAGGCCTCGGCCGCGAGAGCCAGGTCCGGCAGGGCCCGCATGCCGAGATCGAGGTGGCTTCCGTGCAGCTGCTCGAAGACCGTGGAAGCCCGCCGGTATTCGTCCTTCTCCATCGCAGCCAGCCACTGCGCCCACAAATCCTGGATGCCGGAAAGGGCGCTCTTGGCCTCAGCGCCCAGCTCGAAGCCTCGCTCCGCGGCCCCGGCCGGACTCGACCCGAGCAGCAGGAGCCCAAGCAGGCAGAGCGCTGGCAGGGATCTCACGGAGCCCAATCTATGCCATCTCGCCCGCGGGGCGAGAGGCCGCGCGCTTCGCCCGCTCGGCAAGGGTGCGGTCATCGACTCGGCTCGAGCCTCCGGCGGCCTCAGAGGCCCCGCTTCTGAACGTAGCGCAGGCGCAAGCGATAGAGGAGGTCGTCGAGCACCGAAGCCTCCTGGGCATCGAGAGAGCCGTGGGTCTTCTGCTGCAGGATTCCGAGCAGGTCGATATGCAGGCGGGCCATGTCGAGATCGGTCCCCACCTGGCCGCCTGGGAAGGGAGCATCCCCGAGGTACATCGACGCCGGCTCGGCCAGCATCCCCAGCAGGTCGAAGAAGCCCGCGCTGCCACCCTGGGCGGCCGGGTAGCCGGGTGGCGGCGGGGTGAGGGGGCGAGGCGCTCCAGCCGCTACTAGGGGCTCCTTGGCTGGCGCTGCCGGCGACGGAGCCGGTGGCGGCTGGGGTTCGGGGGCCGCCGGGGCTTGGGCCTCGTCCGGCGTGCTCCTCCCCTCCTCTTCCAGAAAGCGGTATTCGTCCCTGAGATCGCCCTCCGGCGTGAAAATCCTCTTGTCGACCACCTTGATGCTCTTCTCGCTCACGAGCCTCTTCTCCGCTTCAGCCGGGGGTTTGCCTGGGAGGAGACGGTGCCGACGGGCCCACCGAGGGCCCCAGCGCCCAGAGCTGCCTGCCTTCGAGCATCGTCTTTCAGGTATCGTAACAAGCCCAAATTCTTGGAGGCAAGCGACCCGAGCAGCCGCTAGGATCTCCTCACTATGGACGAGCCTCGAGCCACCACCGACCTGGCCCCTCTCCTCGCCCTGGTCGCCCGTCTGCGGGCGGCCGACGGCTGCCCTTGGGATCGCGAGCAGACCCTCACCGACATTCGAGCTTACTTCCTCGAAGAAGCCCACGAGGTGGCGGCAGCCATCGACGAGGGTGACTGGCAGGAACTCGGCGAGGAGCTCGGCGACCTGCTGTTCCAGGTGGCGTTCCTCGGGCGCCTGGGCCAAGAAGCCGGAACCTTCGACCTCGCCGAATCCGTGCTGGCGGTGCACCGCAAGATGATCGAGCGCCACCCGCATGTCTTCGGGGAAGAGAACCTGGCCGACGCCGAAGCCGTGCGCCAGGTCTGGGAGCGGAGGAAGCTGGCGAAAGGCGGCGGCAAGTCCCTGCTCGCCGGAGTGGCGAAGTCCATGCCGGCTCTCGCGGCGGCCTATCGGCTGAGCCAGAAGGCCGCCGGCGTGGGCTTCGACTGGCCCACCGTCGGCCTGGTTCTGGACAAGGCCGAGGAGGAGATCGCCGAGCTGCGGCAGGCCCTCGCGGAAGCTGCGGACGGCAAGCCCACCGAGGCCGTGCGCGAGGAGATCGGGGACCTGCTCTTCACCGTGGCGAATCTGGCCAGAAAGCTCGAGATCGACCCTGAAGCCGCCCTCGCCGGCTGCAACCTCAAGTTCCGCCGTCGCTTCGGCTGGCTCGAGACCGAACTCGAGCGCCAGGGAAAGCAGCTCGGCTCGGCCTCTCTTTCCGAGATGGACGCCCTCTGGGACCGCGCCAAGGTGGAAGTGGGCTGAGCACCGGGAGGGCTCGCCGACGAGCCCTCCCGGTACCCGAACAGCGCTACGGGCAGGTAGCGAAGGCGTTCGTGTCCTGCACTGGAACCGCCGCGGTGTTGAGCGGGTTGAAGTAGGTCTTGGGCGGCACTTCCGGGTGATCGGTGTCGGTCACGGTGAGAGTGAACTCGACGTTGGTGGTGGCCGCGAAGAACACCCAGAACCGGTTGTTGAGCGCGCACGCGTCGATCACCTTCACCAGCATTTCCAGGTTGTCCGGGTTGAAGAAGGAGAAGGCGCCGGAGAAGTCCCGGATCGTCTGACGCAGCCCTTGGCCCTGCTGGCTCTGCGGTGGCGCCGTCCGCCAGGCGATCTGGAGCTTGAAGCGGTTCTGCTCCAAACAGAGCGTATTGGCGTCGTCCACGCAGGGCCCGGGAGGAGGTGCCTGGTCGTTGTCGGCGATCACCAGCGACGCCACGTTCGGCGTCGCCAGGGTGGCGCCGCCGGTGGGATTGGAGAGGCGCAGGTTCAACCCCTCGCTGCCCTCCACCAGGCTGTCTTCGAGGATGGCCACATTGAAAGTCTTGGCAGAGGAGTCCTGATCTCCCCAGTTGAGCGTGCCACTCGCCGCCGTGTAGTCGAGACCAGCCGTGGCCGAAGCGTTCTGCGTGGCGAAGTTCACCGCCACCGCGCCGTCGTCCCCGCCCACTCGCTGCACCGTGATCGTGGCGTTGCCGCCGCCCTCGTTCACGTTGTAGCTGTTGTTGCTGAAGCGCAGCTGACCCGGGAGCGGAGGGGGCGGCGGCGGTGGCCCCTGCCCCACCACCACCATGCCGGACATACCGCCACCTCCCGGCGCACCGTGGATCTCGCAGTAGTACCGGAACGTACCCGCCGTGTTGAAGGTGACCACGGCGCTCCACGCGCTGGTCGAAGGAGAGCCGTCGCCGCCGCTGCCATCGCAGCCGTTGGCACAGCGGAACGAGTCGTTGTCGGCCCGCACGTTGTGGAAGCCGCCGGAGTTGGTCCAGCGCACAGAGTCGCCCACGGAAATGTTCACGGTGGAGGGCGAGAACGTGGTGCCCGGACCTACTTGCACATTGAAGGTTGTCGCTCCTGCCACCGACGCTGCCATCAGCACGAACGCCACCCAGAGCGTGGCGCGCGACGCAAGCCTAGAGCCCATAGTTCCTCCGAGGAAAGGGTATCCACAAGCGAGACATCGATCTTATGTTCCGCTTTTCCTCCCGGAGGTTCAAGCTCTGCGCCGTTGATTGGGAGATTGCGCAGCTACTAGCGCAGAAAGCCACTTGCTTTCCGCACTGAAAAGCCAGTCTCTCTTTCGCAGGCGCTTCCCGCACAAAAGAAAACGAGGCGGCCTCAACAGGCCGCCTCGCGTTAGGCGGAGCTAATTCTCGCGGCAACTACTCGCCGTCGAGCACTTCCTGCGGCAGAGTACGGATGTCCTCGTCGTCGAAGTCGAAGAAGAGCTCTTCTTCGGCCTCGGGCTCGACCGCGTACTCTTCCTCTTCCATGTGATAGTCGTGATAGAAGCTCATGCCGGTACCGGCAGGGATCAAGCGTCCGACGATCACATTTTCCTTGAGGCCGCGGAGGTGATCCACACCGCCGTTGATCGCCGCCTCAGTGAGCACGCGCGTGGTCTCCTGGAAGCTCGCCGCCGAGACCCAGCTCTCGGTCGACAGCGAGGCCTTGGTGATGCCGAGGAGAAGGGGTCGGCCGATCGCCGGCAGACCACCCGCAGCGACCACCCGCTCGTTCTCCTCGTGGAACTTCCAGCGATCCACCTGCTCGTCGATCAAGAAGTCCGTGTCACCGACCTCCTCGATCTTCACCGAACGCATCATCTGACGCACGATCACTTCGATGTGCTTGTCGTTGATCGCCACGCTCTGTGACCGGTAAACCTCCTGGATCTTGTCGGTCAGGTAGCGCTGCAGCTCCTTCTCACCCATCACCTGGAGCACGTCGTGAGGGTTGATCGGGCCGTCGATCAGCGGATCGCCGGCACGGACGCGCTCGCCTTCTTGCACGTTGATGTGCACCGAGCGCGCCACCAGGTACTCACGGGTCTCGCCGTCGTCGCTTTCCACCGAAACCTTGCGCATGCCCTTCTGGACGTCGCCCAGATGGACCACGCCGTCGATCTCGGTGATGATCGCCGGCTCCTTCGGCGAGCGGGCTTCGAACAGCTCGACGACGCGGGGCAGACCACCGGTGATGTCCTTGGTCTTGGTGGTCTCACGCGGGATCTTCACCAGGGTGTCACCGGGGTAGATCTGCTGCCCACCCTGGGCCACCAGGTGCGAGCCGGAAGGCAGCAGGTAGCGCTTCTCCGCATTGGCGCCACGGATCACGATCGCGGGAATGCGCTTCTCGCTCTGCGCCGCCTCGACGATGATCTTCTGCGACAGGCCGGTCACCTTGTCGATCTCTTCCCGTACGTTCTCGCCTTCGACGATGTCGTGGAACTCCGCCACACCGCCGATCTCCGAGAGGATCGCGTAGGTGAACGGATCCCACTTCACCAGGTTGCGATTGGGCTCCACGTTCTCGCCTTCGTGCACCAACAGGTGCGAGCCGTAGGTGAGGGCGTAGCGCTCCTTCTCGCGGCCGCGCTCGTCGGTGATCACCAGCTTGCCGTTGCGGTTGATCACCACCAGGTCGCCGTCTTTGCTCTCCACCGTCGACACGTTGATGAAGCGGACGATTCCCGGATTCTTGGCAGTGTGCGTGGACTGCTCCGACACACGGCTCGCCGTGCCGCCGTAGTGGAAGGTACGCATGGTGAGCTGCGTTCCCGGCTCGCCGATCGACTGGGCCGCGATCACTCCCACAGCCTCGCCGATATCCACCATCTTGCCGGTGGCGAGGTTACGCCCGTAGCAGTTGGCGCAGACGCCTCGCCGAGCCTCGCAGGTCAGCACCGAGCGGATCTTCACCCGCTCGATGCCGGCGGCCTGGATCGAGTTGGCAAGAGCCTCGGTGATCTCGATCCCCGTCTCGACCAGCAACTCGCCGGTCATCGGATCGTAGATGTCCTCCTGCGACACTCGGCCGACGATGCGATCACGGAGCGGTTCGAGAATGTCGCCGCCCTCCATGATGGCCGAGACATAGATGCCGTCGATCGTGCCGCAGTCGACCTCGTTGATGATCACGTCCTGAGCGACATCCACCAGGCGACGTGTCAAGTAGCCGGAGTCCGCCGTCTTGAGCGCGGTATCCGCCAGACCCTTGCGAGCGCCGTGGGTCGAGATGAAGTACTCGAGAATCGACAGCCCTTCGCGGAAGTTGGCCGTGATCGGCGTCTCGATGATCTCGCCGGAGGGCTTCGACATCAGGCCTCGCATGCCGGCCAGCTGGCGAACCTGTTCGCGCGAGCCTCGGGCGCCGGAGTCGGCCATCATCGAGATCGGGTTGAACTCGCCTTGCTCGCGCTCCACTTGCACCATCTCGCGGAACATCTCCTCCGAAATGCGCTCGGTGGTGCGGTGCCAGATATCGATGATCTTGTTGGTGCGCTCACCGGCGGTGATCACACCCGCCGACCGCTGGTTCTCGATCTCGATCACTTCTTCCTTGGCGCGGTCGATCAGCTTGGTCTTGCGCGACGGAATCACCATGTCGTCGACGCCGATCGAGATGCCGGCCCGGGTGGCGTAAAGGAACGAGATCTCCTTGATCTCGTCGAGCATCCGCACGGTCGCTTCGTTGCCGAGGTTGATGAAGCAGTAGCCCACCAGATCCTGGAGACCACGCTTCTTGAGCAGTCCGTTGATGAACGGAATCTCCTCCGGCAGATGCATGTTGAAGATCACTCGACCCACTGTGGTCTCGATCAGATCGCCATCCAGCTGCTCGAGCTCGGCGTGCACCACATCCTGTTTGTCGATCTGCTTGCCGAGGTCGATGTAGGCACCCGCGAAACGCACTCTCACGACGCTCTGAGTCTCGACCTCGCCGGCATCGTAGGCGAGCAGCACGTGATCGAAGTCCGGGAAAGTGCGGCCTTCGCCTCGAGCGCCTTCACGAGCCAGCGTCAAGTAGTAGCCGCCCAGCACCATGTCCTGGCTGGGCACTGCTAGCGGCCGGCCGTGCGCCGGGGAAAGCACGTTGTTGGCCGAGAGCATCAACACCTTGCTCTCGATCTGCGCCTTTGGCGAGAGCGGCACATGAACCGCCATCTGGTCGCCGTCGAAGTCCGCGTTGAAGGCAGCGCAGACCAGTGGGTGGATTTGAATCGCCTTGCCTTCGATCAGCGTCGGCTGGAAGGCCTGGATGCCCAGTCGGTGCAGCGTGGGTGCTCGGTTGAGCAACACGGGGTGATCGGCGATCACCTCTTCGAGCGCGTCCCAGACCTCGTCGACTTCCTGTTCCACCAGCTCCTTGGCAGCCTTGATGGTGCCCACCAGGCCCTTCTCTTCCAGGCGGTTGTAGATGAAGGGCTTGAACAGCTCGAGCGCCATCTTCTTGGGCAAGCCGCACTGCGAGATCTTGAGCTCCGGGCCCACCACGATGACCGATCGACCCGAGTAGTCGACACGCTTGCCGAGCAGGTTCTGGCGGAAGCGACCCTGCTTGCCCTTGAGGGTGTCCGAGAGAGACTTCAAGGGGCGGTTGTTGGAACCCTTGAGCACCCGGCCGCGCCGGCCGTTGTCGAACAACGCATCCACCGCCTCCTGCAACATGCGCTTTTCGTTGCGCACGATCACTTCCGGCGCCCGCAGCTCGAGTAGCTTCTTCAAGCGGTTGTTGCGGTTGATTACGCGCCGGTAGAGGTCGTTCAAGTCCGAAGTGGCGAACCGACCGCCATCGAGAGGCACTAGGGGGCGCAGCTCGGGTGGGATCACCGGGATGACGTCCAGAATCATCCACTCGGGACGATGGCCGCTGCGGCGGAAGGCATCCACTACCTTGAGACGCTTGGCAGCCTTGAGCCGGCGGATCTGGCTCGACTCCGTGCGCATGATCAGCCGCAGCTCTTCGGCCAGCTCGTCGACATCGATGCGGCCCAGGAGCTCCTTGATCGCCTCGGCGCCCATCTTGGCCTCGAAGGCTCCGTCGCCGTATTTGTCGCGAAGCTCGCGGAAGCGCTCCTCGGCCACCAACTCCTTCTCCTTGAGCTCCGTGTCACCGGGATCGATGACCACATAGCTCTCGAAGTAGAGGATGCGCTCGAGATCACGCAGCGAAATGTCGAGCAGATGACCGATGCGGCTCGGCAGGCCCTTGAAGAACCAGACATGCGAGACTGGACAGGCCAGCTCGATGTGGCCCATCCGCTCGCGACGGACGCGCGAACGCGTCACTTCCACTCCGCACTTGTCGCAGACCACACCGCGGTGCTTCATGCGCTTGTACTTGCCGCAGAGGCACTCCCAGTCGGTGATCGGGCCGAAGATCTTGGCGCAGAACAGGCCGTCGCGCTCCGGCTTGAAGGTGCGGTAGTTGATCGTCTCGGGCTTGGTGACCTCACCATAGCTCCAAGAACGGATCTTCTCCGGGGAAGCGATCGAGATCTTGATCGCGTTGAAATCCCGGACCTGGGGGGCTTTATCGTAGCTACTGAATGGTTGCAAGGTCTTCCTCCCTACACCTTCAGAAGTTCAACGTCGAGACACAGGCTCTGGAGCTCGCGCACCAGCACATTGAAGGATTCGGGAAGACCCGGATCCTCGGGCACGTCGCCCTTGACGATCGCTTCGTAGATCCGGCTCCGTCCTTCCACATCGTCGCTCTTCACCGTCAGCAACTCCTGGAGCGTGTAGGCGGCACCATACGCCTCGAGAGCCCAGACTTCCATCTCGCCGAAGCGCTGGCCGCCGAACTGCGCCTTGCCGCCCAGCGGTTGCTGAGTGATCAGCGAGTACGGCCCGATGGAACGAGCGTGGATCTTGTCGTCCACCAGGTGGGAGAGCTTCAGCATGTAGATGTAGCCGACGGTGACTTTCTGCTCGAAAGCCTCTCCCGTCATTCCGTCGAAAAGCGCGGTCTTGCCCGAAGTGGGAAGCCCGCCATCCGTCAGGAGACCCTTGATGTCTCCTTCCCGGGCGCCGTCGAACACGGGCGTCGCGAACTTCAGCCCGAGGGCTTTGCCAGCCCAACCGAGGTGAGTCTCGAGAATCTGCCCGACGTTCATTCGGCTGGGTACGCCCAGCGGGTTGAGCACGATCTCTACCGGTGTACCGTCCGGAAGATAGGGCATGTCCTCTTCCGGCAGGATCCGGGAGATCACACCCTTGTTGCCGTGGCGGCCGGCCATCTTGTCGCCTACTTGCAGCTTGCGCTTCATGGCGACGAAGACCTTCACCAGCTTGATCACGCCTGGCGGCAGCTCGTCTCCCTTCTGGAGGAGCTCCACGCGCTCCTTGTTTACTTTGTGGAGCACCTCGATATGGGAGTCGGTACGCCGGTAGAGGATTTCCACCGCATCGACCAGGTGGGGCTCCTTGAGCTGGAGGCGCAGAATCTCCTGACGCGTGAGTTGCTCGAGGACATCGCGATTCAGCCTCTCGCCCTTCGCCAGCAGCTGGTGGCCCGACTTCACCACCACCGGGGCGGCGACGTCCTTGCCGACCAGGATCTCGCTGATCTTCTTGTTGCGCTCCTCGGTGAGAATTCGCACCTCGTCCTTGATGTTCTTCTCGAGCCGGTGAATCTCCTCGCTCTCGATCTGGCGGGCCCGCATGTCCTTCTCGACGCCCTTGCGCGAGAAGATCTTCACATCCACGACCGTGCCCTCGATGCCCGGCGGCACCTTGAGCGAGGCGTCGCGGACATCGCCGGCCTTCTCGCCGAAGATCGCCCGCAGCAGCTTCTCCTCCGGCGTCAGCTGGGTTTCGCCCTTGGGCGTCACCTTGCCCACCAGAATGTCACCCGACTTCACCCAGGCACCGATGCGAACGATGCCGCTCTCGTCCAGGTCCTTGAGCGCGGCCTCGGACACGTTGGGAATGTCGCGAGTGATCTCTTCGGGTCCCAGCTTGGTGTCCCGCGCTTCGATCTCGAACTCTTCGATGTGAATCGAGGTGTAGTAGTCCTCTCGGACGAGCTTCTGCGAGACCAGGATGGCGTCCTCGAAGTTGTAGCCTCTCCAGGGCATGAACGCCACCAGCACATTGCGGCCCAGGGCGAGCTCGCCGTGCTCGGTCGAGGAACCGTCCGCCAGCACATCGCCCTTCATCACCCGCTGCCCTTCCTCCACCACCGGCTTCTGGTTGATGCAGGTGTTCTGGTTCGAGCGACGGAACTTGATCAGCTGGTAGATGTCGGCGCCGAACTCCTTCGATTCACCGGTCTCGAGATCTTCCGCCTCAACGCGGACGATGACGCGATCGGCGTCGATCGAATCGATGATGCCGCCGCGCTTGCACAGCACCACGGCTCCAGAGTCGCGAGCCACAATGCCTTCGAGCCCGGTGCCTACGATCGGCGACTCGGTGCGCAGGAGCGGCACCGCCTGCCGTTGCATGTTCGAGCCCATCAGCGCTCGGTTGGCGTCGTCGTTCTCGAGGAACGGAATCAGCGCGGCCGCAACCGACACCAGCTGCTTCGGACTGATGTCCATGTAGTCGACGCGGTCTCTCTCGACTGTGACGAAATCACCGCCGGACCGCGCCGTGACACGCTCGTTGATCATCCGCCCCTTCTCGTCGACCGCCACGTTGGCCTGGGCGATGATGTACTTCTCCTCTTCCCAGGCCGAGAGATAGAAGGCGTGGGACTCGGCTTCGATCGAGCGCTTGCCGGCCTTGCCGAGCTTCTCGTTGGCTTCCTCGAGCTCGTCGCTGGTGATGATCTGGCCGAGCTTGAATGGGCCATCACCGACTTTCACCACCTTGTAGTGATCCAGCACTCGGCCGCCGATCACCCGCTTGTAGGGACTCTCGATGAAGCCGTAGTCGTTGATGCGAGCGTAGGTGGCAAGCGAGGAGATCAAGCCGATGTTCGGGCCTTCAGGCGTTTCGATCGGGCAGATCCTGCCGTAGTGCGTCGCGTGCACGTCACGCACTTCGAAGCCGGCACGCTCACGCGAGAGACCTCCGGGACCGAGGGCTGAGAGGCGGCGCTTGTGCGTCACCTCCGACAGCGGGTTGGTCTGATCCATGAATTGCGACAGCTGGGACGAGCCGAAGAACTCCTTGATCGCCGCGATGACGGGCTTGGAGTTGATCAAGTCGTGAGGCATCGCGGAGTCGATGTCCTGGTGGACGGACATCTTCTCCTTGATCGCCCGCTCCATACGCACCAGGCCCACCCGGAACTGGTTCTCCAGGAGTTCGCCCACGGCACGTACGCGGCGGTTGCCCAGGTTGTCGATGTCGTCCACCCTGCCGACGTCGCGCTGCAGCCTCAGCAGGTAGCCGATCACCCGGAAGAAGTCGTCGGCCGACAGGGTCTTCTGATCGACCGAGACCTCCGTGTCAAGCTTGATGTTGAACTTGAAGCGGCCCACGCGGGAGAAGTCGTAGCGCTTGGCGTCGAAGAACATGCCATAGAACAGCGAGCGAGCACTTTCGATGGTGGGGGGATCGCCAGGACGCATACGACGATAGATCTCGATCAGGGCCTCGCGCGCCTCGCGGGTGCCGTCCTTCGCGAGAGTGTTCGAGAGGGTGTTACCCACCAGCTCCCAGTCCGGGAAGAACACCTCGAGCGGCGTGGTGTTGCGGCTTCCCACCCGGTCGAGCAGGTTCTCGGGCAGGAGGTCGTTGGCCTCGAAAACCACCTCGCCGGTATCCAGGTCCACGACATCGGCGATGAACATGGCGCGACCGAGCTCGGAGATACTGGTCTCCGCTTCGAAATTGCGACCGCCCTCGAGCGCGCTCACCTCTTCCGGCCCCAGCGTCAGGTTCGCGAAGATGCTGTAGCGGTCACGGCGACCCGGGCTCTGGCGGTCGCGCAGCCGTTCCTCCTCGAGGACTCGAGGTGGAATCGAGAGAGCCACCCTCAGAGTGCCGTTCGACTTCTCCGGCAGCGGCCGCAGCACCACGGGCGAGTAGAACTGGCGGAGAATCTGCTCATTGCTTTCGAGACCGAGAGCGCGGAGGAACACCGTGCCGGGGAACTTGCGCTTGCGATCGATCCGGACCGCCAGAACGTCCTTCTGGTCGTACTCGAACTCCACCCAAGAGCCGCGGTAAGGGATGATCTTGGCGAGGAAGGTGCGAGGCCCCTCCTTGGTGAAGAACACGCCCGGCGACCGGTGCAGCTGACTGACGATCACACGCTCCGTGCCGTTGATGATGAAGGTGCCGTTGTCCGACATCAGCGGGATATCGCCGAAGTAGACCTCTTCTTCCTTGGCGTCGCGCATCATCCGTGCGCCGGTCTCGGGATCCTTGTCGTAGACGAAGAGACGGAAGGTGACCTTGAGCGGCACAGCGAAGGTCATTCCGCGCTCCTGGCAGTCCGAGATCGAGTACTTGAGCTGCAGGTCGACCGGGTTGCCGCAGGTATCGCACTTGGTAACGCGGTTCTTGTTGATGAACCCGCACTGGGTGCAAGTCACGGTCTCTTCGTGAGGGTGATCGGTCATGATCTTGGCACCGCAGTTGGTGCAAATCATTCGCAGGTATTCCAGGCCCTTCAGCTCGCCGCACTTACACTGCCAGTCTCCGATCGAGTACTTGACGAAGTCGAGCGAGCACGTCTCTCGGAAGTCCGAGAAGGGGAAAATCCCGGTGAACACCGACTGCAGACCTTGATTTGCCCGCTCCTCTGGGAGTAGGTTCATCTGCAGGAATCGCTCGTAAGACCGACGCTGCACGTCGATCAGGTTGGGGATCGCGAGCGATGCCGGAATCCGGGAGAAGTCCTGACGATTGCCATGAATCGGGTGGGTTGTGTGTGCCATAGAACCTTCCGAGCCGGCGAGGTCTCTGGGGAGACCAGTGCCGACCTAGATCGAAGAGGAATGGTGCGAAGACAGCAAAACCATGCCCCGACCTCTGCGCCTCCGCGCTAGAGGTTCTGGGGCATGGCTCGTTGTCGGGCAGTAGCAAGAGCGCGTCGTCGGTTTCGTCTCAACGGGGCTTCGACTACCCCGAAACAGAGCCCTCGTCCGTTGAGGGCTCACTCGAAGGGATCAGGCCTCGAGTCGACACTCGAGGCTCACTGAAAAACCACAGACCCGAGCTACTTGACGTCCACCTTGGCGCCGGCTTCCTCGAACTTCTTTTTGATGTCGGCGGCCTCCTGCTTGGAAATGCCCTGCTTGACCGGCTGGGGCGCGCCTTCCACCAGATCCTTGGCCTCTTTCAGCCCGAGGCTCGTCACTTCGCGCACGGCCTTGATGACGTTGATCTTGTTGGCACCGATCTCGGTCAGGATCACGTCGAACTCGGTCTTCTCCTCTTCCTGAGCAGCCGGAGCCGCGGCACCGGCAGCAGCAGCGGCCGGAATGGCAGCCGCGGCGGCAGAGACGCCATAGTGCTCCTCGAGGGCCTTGACGAGATTGTTCAGCTCGAGAACGGTCATCCCGTCAATCTGGTTGATGAAGTCCTGGATCGCGACAGCCATCTCTCTCTCCTTCTCTCACCGCGGTCCCCTGTGGGGCTCTTCGCCGGTGTCCTCTTCTTAACTCGTAGCGCCATCTTTCTGCTTGGCGATCTGGTCCAAAACCACAACGAAGTCCCTGGTCACAGCCGCCAAGGTCCGAACGAAGCGGGTGACTGGGGACTGTAGCAAGAACAGCAGCTTGGCCAGGAGCTCCTCACGGCTCGGCAGCGAGGCGATTTCCTTGACCTGATCTCCTGCGATCGGTTGGCCATCGACAATGCCGCCCTTGAATTGAAGAGCCGGAATCTCCTTGGCGTATTGAGTCAGCACCTTGGCCAGAGCGACCACATCGCCGTCGGTGAAGGCGACCGCCGTGGGACCGGTGAACTCTTTCTTCAGACTGGCGAGAGCGCTGCCATCGATGGCGCGCAGGGCAAGGGTGTTCTTCACCACTACATAGGTGCCGCCGCTCTCGCGCACTTTCTGGCGCAGCGCCGTCACTTGCGGCACCTTGATGCCCTGAAAACCCATCACGATGGCGTGGGGAGCCTTGGCCAGCGCTCCCTCGTACTCGCCGATCATCGATTCCTTTTGCTCGCGGGTAAGTGCCATCTCTTCTCTCCTAGCCTTCCGCCACCGCGAGATTGCCCTCGTCCACCTGAATTCCCGGTCCCATGGTGGAAGAGATGTTCACGCTCTTGACGTACTTGCCCTTGGCGGCAGACGGCTTGGCGCGCATGACGGCGCCGACCAGGGCTTCCGCGTTCGCCTTGAGGTTGTCCACACCGAAGGAGGCCTTGCCCAGCGGGGCATGTACGATGCCGGCCTTGTCGACCCGGAATTCCACCTTACCGGCCTTGATCTCTTGAACCGCCTTGGTCACATCCGCGGTGACGGTTCCCGTCTTCGGGTTCGGCATCAAACCACGGGGGCCCAGGACGCGACCCAGCCGGCCCACCACCTTCATCATGTCCGGGGTGGAGACCACGGCATCGAAGTCGAGCCAACCTTCGGTGATCTTCTTCGCGAGGTCCTCGCCTCCGACGACGTCGGCGCCAGCTTCCTGGGCCTCGCGAATCTTCTCGCCGTCCGCAAAGACCAGCACGCGCACGCTACGGCCGGTGCCGTGCGGCAGGACCACAGTGCCGCGCACCATCTGGTCAGCATGGCGCGGGTCGACACCGAGCCGGAGGGCGATCTCGATGGTCTCGTCAAATTTCGCGGTCGCATTCTCTTTGGCGAGCGCGAGCGCGTCCTGTAGCGGGTAGGAGCGCACCTCCACCTTCCCACTCGCGTTGTTGAACCGCTTACCGTGCTTCGGCACCCTCTCCTCCTTGCTGAAAGGCTCCGGCCGGAACGGCCTACCCGACAATCTCGATGCCCATAGAACGGGCGGTTCCGGCGATGATGCGGTAGGCGGCGTCCAGGCTCCCGGCATTGAGGTCGGGCATCTTGGTGCGAGCGATCTCTTCGACCTGCGCCTTGGTGACGTTGCCTGCCTTGTTTCGATTGGGCTCTCCCGAGCCCTTGGCCACTCCGGCTGCCTTGGCGAGAAGCACCGAGGCGGGTGGAGTCTTGGTAATGAAGGTGTAGCTACGGTCAGAGTAGACCGTGATCACCACCGGAATGATGGTGCCCATCTGGTTCGCGGTGCGGGCATTGAAGTTCTTCACGAAATCCATGATGTTCACCTGCGCCTGACCGAGGGCGGGGCCCACCGGCGGCGCGGGCGTGGCTTGCCCGCCCGGGATCTGCAGCTTGATCTGACCGACTACTTTCTTCGCCATCGCGTTCGCCCCTCAGATGCTGGCCGGGGCCATCCCCGGCTCCACAGCAACGACCTGTCTGGTCCCTGGTTCCTGGCCCTTCGTCTACAGCTTCTGTACCTGCGAGAAATCGAGCTCGACCGGCGTTTGCCGACCGAAGATGGTCACCATCACCTTGAGCGTGTTGCGGTCGAGGTTCACCTCGTCCACCACTCCGGAGAAGTTGTTGAAGGGGCCGTCGATGATCTTCACCGGCTCGGCCTTCTCGAAGACGTACTTGGGCTTCGGCTTCTCCTTCGAAGTGACCACTTGCTCGAGGATCTGATCGACTTCTTCCTGGGTAAGAGGCGTGGGCTTCTTGCCGGTGCCGACAAAGCCCGTGACTTTGGGCGTGTTGCGCACCACATGCCAGGCGGCGTCGGACATCTCCATCTCGACAAGGATGTAGCCGGGGAAGAACTTGCGATCGATCTCCCGCTTCTTGCCACCCTTGTACTCCACCACGCGCTCGGTGGGAACGCGGATCTCGCCGAACGCCGGCCCCATGCCCAGGGCCTCGGCGCGCTGGCGCAAGGTCTCTTTCACCCGCTCCTCGAAGCCGGAGTAGGTGTGAACGATGAACCACCGCCGCTTGGCGGGATCACCACTCGGAGCCTGGCCAGGAACGAGCTCGTTTGTCATAGCAGCCGTCATCTCAGGGCCTTGAACAGGTTGTTCAGCCCCAACAAGATGCCCTTGTCGACCACCCAGAGGTAGACTGCGAAGAGAGCGCTGGTCACCAACACGACCGAAGTCGTGCCGAAAACCTCGTCCCGCGATGGGAACGACACCTTCTTCATCTCCGAGCGAACCTCAGTCAAGAATTTCTTGAGTCGCTCGAACAACTGCTTGATCTTGTCCACGGTGCGCGCTTTCCTCAGATGGTCCCACCGAAGTGCTGGCAGGGCAGAAGGGACTCGAACCCCCAACCTGCGGTTTTGGAGACCGCTGCTCTACCAATTGAGCTACTCTCGTTCAACGTCCTTCAACGATGTCCGTCACTTCTTCCTCGACTCTTTGTGCGGGACGTGTTTCCGCTCACGCTTGCAGTATTTGTTGCGATCCAGGCGGTCCGCCCCACGGGTCTCTTTTTGTACCCGGTAGTTCCGGTCCCCGCACGACGTGCATTCCAGCCAAACGTATTCGCGCATTTTTGATCGGTTCGTGGTTGGTGGTCAACGATCGAGGGACGGGCCTCTGGTGGTTGATGGCCCCCAGAGGCCACCAACCACCCTGGGCCACATATCATTGCAAGATCTTGGTCACGACGCCCGCGCCAACCGTCTTGCCGCCTTCGCGGATGGCGAAGCGGAGCTTCTCTTCCATCGCGATCGGGGTGATCAGTTCGACGGTCATCTTGATATTGTCGCCCGGCATGCACATCTCGGCCTCGCGGCCGTCTTCCGATAGGAGGTTGAGCACCGTGCCGGTCACGTCGGTCGTTCGGAAGTAAAACTGTGGCCGATAGTTCTTGAAGAAGGGCGTGTGCCGACCCCCTTCTTCCTTCGACAGGACGTACACCTCGCACTCGAACTTGGTGTGGGGAGTGATTGAACCCGGCTTGCAAATGACCTGACCGCGCTCGAGCTGGTTCTTTTCCACGCCCCGCAGGAGGACGCCGACGTTGTCGCCGGCGTGCCCTTCGTCCAGCGTCTTCTGGAAGGCCTCAACGCCTGTGATCGTCGAGTTCAGCTTGTGGCCGAAGCCGAGGCCACGATGCAATCACACCTGCGCGCGCGCGCCATGGAAAACGGTGCGACGCTGATTGATCCGGCCTCCGTTTTCCTGTCGGCGGACACAGTGCTGGGGCGTGATGTGGTGATTCAGCCAAATGTTTTTTTGGGTTCCGGCGTGCGTATTGGCGATGGCGCGGAAATTCGCGCTTTTTCGTATCTGGAGGGAGCAGATGTGGGAGCGGGCTGCGTTATTGGGCCGTTTGCGCGGTTGCGGCCCGGCACGAAACTCAGCGCGGGGGCGCATGTGGGAAATTTTGTGGAGATTAAGAACTCGCAACTGGGCGAGGGCGCGAAGGCCAATCATTTAAGCTATATCGGCGATGCGGAAATCGGCATGGGCGCGAACATTGGCGCGGGTACTATTACCTGCAATTATGACGGCGTGAAGAAGCACAAGACGACGATTGGCGCGGGCGCGTTT
>CALMKX010000276.1 GCA_937867335.1 uncultured Acidobacteriota bacterium | reverse complement strand
GTGGACCCCACTGCACCATGCGCGGCGGCTGGGCGAGCCCGGCGGTGTGGAGCCGCGGCTCTCGCCCGCCGGGCGAGCGGCAGAAGGGCCCGCCGAACGTGCTCCTGATCGGCGTCGACACGCTGCGCGCAGACCACGTGGGCGCCTTCCGAGCCGACGGCAAGGGCCCCTGGGGCGGTCCCTCGCTCACCCCGGCGCTCGACCGCCTGGCCGCCCAGAGCGACCTCTGGCCCCAGGCCTACACGGTGTTCAACGTCACCAACCCGAGCTTCGTCTCGATCTTGAGCGGCCTCTACGGCAAGAACCACGGCGTCTACGACTTGCGCACCCCGGTGGGCAGAGAAATCGCGACGCTGCCGAGAATCCTCAAGGGCGCCGGCTACGACACCCTGGCGATCGTCTCCGCCCGCCACCTGGGGCCCCACAACTCGGGGCTGGACCAGGGCTTCGACCGGGTGATTCTGAGCGAGGAGCAGTTCGCCGCCGAGCTGCCGGTCGATCGGGCGATGGACTGGATCGCCGAGCGGGGACGGCCCTTCTTCCTGTGGCTGCACCTCTTCGACCCCCACACCCCACACACGCCGCCCGACCCCTACGCTTTCGGCCGGCGGCCCGCCGCGCCCGCCGGCCTCGGCCCGGTGCGGGAGTGGCTGGCTTTCCGAGAGCTCGGCCACCCGGCCTACGAGCAGCCGGTGCTGGCCGGCAATCGCGCGCTCTACGCGGGCGAAGTGGCCTACGTAGACCGCCAGCTGGACCGCCTGCTGGACTTCCTGGCGAGCCGAGAGCTGCTCGAGACCACCGTGATCGCCCTGGTGGGAGACCACGGCGAGAACCTAGGCGAGCACGGCATCTTGCACCGCCACGCCGGCCTGTGGGAAACCACCACGCACGTACCGCTCTTGATCCGCCGGCCGCAAGGGGGCGGGGGCCGCCACGCCGGACTGGTGGAGACGATCGACCTCTTCCCCACCCTGCTGCGCCTGGCGGGCCAGCCCGCGCCGGAAACTGACGGCCGCGACCTCTTCGAGCTCGGGCCGGGCGGGCGGCCGGCCGTGTTCGCCGAGCACGCCTCCCAGTACGGCCTCACAGTGCGCACCGCCAGCCAGCGCTGGATGCGCAGCGCCGGCAACCCGCTGGTGCCGGACGGGGTCTACTTCTACGACCTGAAGAGCGACCCCGGCGAAGTGCACAACCTCGCCGGCAGCGGCCAGGCCGAGGAGAAGCGCCTTGCCGAGCTCGCCGAACGCTGGGCCAAGGCCCGCCGAGCCACCGGCTCCACCCCCACCGACCTGTCCCCCGAAGACCTAGCCCGGCTGCGAGCGCTGGGGTACCTGTAGGGCGGGTCTGACTGCGCCATACCTCGCCGAGGTATACCGCTCCAGTGGCGACCCAGAGCTTCGCCCGATCAGCGGTCGCCGCCTTCTTCGAAGAAGGCGCGAGGCCGCTGCGCGAGGGCTGGGTTCAAGTGGCGAAGCTAGTGATTCGCAAGCTCGACAGGGTGGACTACGCAGCGAAGCTAGCCGACCTCGCCTCGCCCCCTGGCGACAGACTGGAGGCGCTGAAGGGGGGTCGAGTCGGTTTCTACAGCATTCGGATCAACGATCATTACCGGGTGGTCTTCCGCTGGACCGAATCAGGGCCGGCGGACGTGGACATCGTTGACTACCACTAGTTCCGGAGGCAGCCATGGTGCAGGGAATTCGGAAGCGACCGCCTACGACTCCCGGCGAGATTCTGAGCGAGGAGTTCCTGAAACCCATGGGACTCACCCAACGTCGAGTGGCCGAGCACCTGGGTTGCGACGTCAAGGTGATCAACCGCCTGGTCAACGGCCGCACGGCGGTCACGGCCCCGATGGCTCTCAAGCTCGCGGCTGCCTTCGGCACCTCTGCCGAGTTCTGGCTCAACGCTCAGCTGGCGGTGGACCTGTTCCGCTCCGCCGCTTCGCTCGAGAAGCTCCCGTCTCCTCTGCTCAAGGCCGGCTAGCCGGCGGCCTTGCCGGCCATTTTCTCAGTCGCCTCGCGGGCCCAGGCGCCGCGGAGCACCAGGGGCATCAGCACTCCGGCCACGAACGTGGCCACCGCCACGTAGCCGAAGAGGGTGGCCATCGGCAGCGTCTCCACCAGGCCACCGGCCTTGCCGGCGATCAGGTTGCCGAGCGAGATGCCCATGAACCACACGCCCATCATCTGTCCCACCAGCCTCGCGGGAGCCAGCTTCGACACCGAGGACAGGCCCACCGGGCTGATGCACAGCTCGCCGAAGGTCTGGATCAAGTAGAAGACCAGCAGCCAGGTGGGCAGCGCCGGCTTCTCCTGGCTGGCGTTGTTGGCGGCGGCCACCATCAGAAGGAAGCCGCCGGAGAGCAGCACCAGGCCGACGGCGAATTTCATCACCAGGGAGAGATCCTTGCCGCGGCGGGCCAGGAACTGCCAGAGCACCGCGAAGGCCGGGGCGAAGCAGATGATGAAGATGGCGTTGATCGACTGGAACCAGGAAGCCGGCATCTCCCAGCCGCCGATCATGCGATCCGTCAGCCGCTCGGCGAAGAGATTGAGCGAAGAGCCCGCCTGTTCGAAGCCGGCCCAGAACACCGCCGAGAAGGCGAACATCACGAAGATCACCCCGATGCCCCGCTTCTCCTGGGCGTTCAAGCCGCCGAAGAACATCAGGTAGAAGAAGTAGATCGCCGCGGTAGCAGCAATCGTGTAGCCCATACCAGTGGCGAGCAGCTGAACTTGGATGGCTCCCGAGTTGAGCAGCCAGCCGAACGTGGCGAGTACGGCCACGAAGATCAGGCCGGCGGTGGCGCCCTGGCGCAGCGACGCGGCCCGCGCCTCGGGCTGCATGGCCTCGGGCTTCATGTGCCCGGCGTCCTTCAAGTAGCGGTCGGTGTAGCGGTACTGGATCAAGCCGGCGATCATGCCCACGCCGGCCAGGGCGAAGCCCCAGCGGAAGTTGAGCTTCTCGCCCACGTAGCCGCAGAAGATCGGGCCGAGGAAGGCGCCCAGGTTGATGCCGCTGTAGAAAATGGAAAAGCCGGAGTCGCGACGCGAGCCACCCTCGGGGTAGAGCTCGCCGACGATCGAGCTGGCGTTGGGCTTGAGCATGCCGGTGCCGAAGACCACCAGCAGCAGGCAGAGGAAGAAAGCGAGGTTGGAAGGGATCGCCAGGCCGAGATAGCCCAGGGAGATGATCACGCCGCCCCAGAACACGCTGCGGCGTTGGCCCAGAAGGCGATCTGCGATCCAGCCGCCGGGCAGGGAGAGCAAGTAGACCCCCGAAGTCACCAGGCCGTAGATGGCGCCTGCCTTGCTGTCCGAGAAACCCAGCCCACCCTTCGCGGCGGCGGCCGTCATGAACAGCACCAGCAGGCCGCGCATGCCGTAGTAGCCGAAGCGCTCCCACATCTCGACGAAGAACAGGGTGGCCAGGCCGCGGGGGTGGCCGAACCACTGCTTGTCGTTCACATCCGCTGCCGTTGCCATCGGTTCTGCCTCCCTCGAGGTTTGGGCCGGTGGCGCTGCAAGCCTTCTGCCGGGCTCGGAGATCCCCCGAAGCAGGTTCTTCCAGCGCGAAAAGGTGTGCGTAGGATAGGAAAGCCGCCCGCAGAGCGCAAGGAGAAGCGGGCAGGGTACCGTCCCCGCCACAGGTCGCAGGCGACCAGCGCGCGTCCTCTGGAGCGAGAAAGCAGGAGGGAATGGTCGGGGCGAGAGGATTTGAACCTCCGACCTCACGGTCCCGAACCGTGCGCTCTACCAGGCTGAGCTACGCCCCGAGGTCGGCAAGATGCGGAGGGAACCTCCGCCGGGAGGGCGGAAGGATAGCGCTAGAGAACGGATGGGTCAAGAATGGTCCCGCGAGCGCTGAGGTTGCCGGCCTGCGTTATGATTGCCGCACCGCGGCTTGAATGAACGGTTGGCTGGCGCCGCAGGGAAGGGGAACGCTCGTGGGCAACGCCTTTCACCTCCAGGTCGGCTCGGATCGCCTGGCGACTCTGACCTTCGACGTACCGGGCAAGAAAGTCAACATCTTCGACCAGGACACCCTGGCCGAGCTCGAGGCCACCATCGCGGAGCTCGGGCGGCGGACCGACATCGGCTGCCTGATCTTGCTCTCCGGCAAGGAAGGCACCTTCATCGCCGGCGCCGATGTCAACTTGATCGCCGAAGTGACGGACCTCGCCGTGGCCGAGCAAGGCTGCCGCTACGGCCAGGGCGTCTTCGCCGCCTGGGAGAGCCTGCCCTTCCCCACCGTGGCGGCCATCCGCGGCACCTGCGTGGGCGGCGGCACCGAGCTCGCCCTGGCGAGCACCTATCGAGTGGTCTCGGATCGCCCTGAAACCAAGATCGGCCTGCCGGAGGTCCGACTGGGAATCCTCCCCGGCTGGGGCGGCTGCACCCGCCTGCCGCGGCTGGTGGGGCCGGTGGCGGCCCTGGACATGATCCTGACCGGCAAGAACATCCCGGCCCAGCGGGCCTTCAAGATGGGCTTGGCCGATGCCCTGCTGCCAGAAGGGGCCTTCCTCTCCCTGGCGCGGGACTTCGCCCTCGCCCGCCGGGACCGCAAGCGCACCGAGCACCGGGCGAGAAGCCTCCAACAGACTCTTCTCGAGGGCAATCCGCTGGGCCGGGCGCTGGTGTTCTCTCAGGCCAGGAAAAAGACCCTCGCCGAGACCAAAGGCCAGTACCCGGCGCCGATCCGGGCTCTCGAAACCGTGCGCACAGGCCTCGAGCGCGGCCGGGCCGCCGGCTTCGCGGCCGAGGCCAAAGGCGCGGCGGAGCTCGCGATCTCTCCGATCTCGAAGAACCTGGTGCACGTCTTCAAACTGATGGAGGCGGCCAAGAAGGCCGGGCCCAAGGCCAGCCATGAGCCCATCCCGCCCCGCGAAGTCCTGGTGCTGGGCGCCGGCGTGATGGGCGGCGGCATTGCCCAGCTGGTGGCGGACTCCGCCGACGTGCCAGTGCGCTTGAAGGACGTCAACGCCCGCGGCCTCGAGCACGGCCTGGCCCACGCTGCGAGCCTGTTCAAGAAGCAGGTGGACCGCCGGCGCATGAGCCGTGCCGAGGCTCGGCGCAAGATGGCCCTGCTCCGCCCCACCCTCGCCGACACCGGCTACCAGAGCGTGGACCTGATGATCGAGGCCGTGGTGGAGAACCTCGAGATCAAGCAGAAGGTCTTCGCCGACGTCGCCGGCCGAACCGGCGAGAAGACCGTGCTCGCCTCGAACACCTCCTCGCTCTCGATCGACGCCATCGGCACCCTCACTCCCCATCGTGATCGAGTGGTGGGCATGCACTTCTTCAACCCGGTGGACAAGATGCCCCTGGTGGAGGTGATCCAGGGGCCGCGCACCAGCCCGGAGGCCGCGGCGGCCGTCTACAGCTTCTGCCGCCGGCTGGGCAAGACGCCCGTGCTGGTGCAGGACGGGCCGGGCTTCCTGGTCAACCGCCTCTTGATGTTCTACGCCTGCGAGGCCCTCTGGCTGCTCGACGAGGGCCACAAGATCGAGGATCTCGACCTTGCCATGACCCGCTGGGGCATGCCGATGGGCCCCTTGGCCCTGAACGACGAGGTGGGCCTGGACGTGGCGGTGAAGGTGGCCCATATTCTCGCCGAAGCCTTCGCGGACCGCCTGCCCCTGCCGCCCTGGCTCGACCGCGTGAGCGGCACGGGCCGCCTGGGCGCCAAGACGGGCAGCGGCTTCTACCGCTACCAGGGCAAGGAGCGCACCGAGCCGGACCCGGAGGTCTATCGCTTGCTGGGAATCCAGCCCAAGATCAGCAACCCCAGCCTCGAAAGCCTGGCCGAGCGCATGGTGCTGCCGATGGTCAACGAGGCGTCCCGCTGCCTGGCCGAAGGCATCGTGGCCGACGCCGGCAGCCTCGATCTCGCCATGATCATGGGCACCGGCTTCCCACCGTTCCGAGGCGGCCTCTGCCGCTGGGCCGACAGCGTCGGCTTGCCGGCGCTGATCGAGTCCCTCGAGAGGCTCGCCGCGAGCGCCGGCAAGCGCTTCGAGCCGGCTCCGGCGCTGCGCGAAGCGGCCCTCCAGGGCGGCTTCTACGCCAGCTGGCCGGCTCGCTAGACGGACAGGAGATTCCAACCTCCGAAGACAGAGCGAAGATCGTCCTTTTTCGGGGACAGATTTCCATCCGGCCAGGAGTTTCTGCGACTCGATCCAGCTCCACTTCCTGCGCAGGAGTCCGGGCGCCGGCTTTGCTCCTGCGCCTGGAGCTCCTGCGTTATGCTCCCTGGCACGATCCCTGCTCTCTGTCCGGCCGAATGGTTGATAAGGAGCCCTCCACCATGCGGAGAAGCATTTCGAGCCCTCTCGCCGCCTCCCTTCTCGCCCTCGCCGGCCTCGCCGCCAGCGCTTCCGAACAACCCCCCACCACCGAGTCCTACAGCGAACAGGTGAACGTCTCCGAGGTTCTCCTCGACGTCATCGTCACCGATTCCCAGGGCAACGTCATCGTCGGCCTGACGCCTCAGGACTTCAAGATCACCGAGGATGGCAAGCCGGTCGAGCTCACCGGCGCTACCTTCTACAGCAGCCGCCGCTTCCTCGGCGGCGAGCAGGAGCTGGCGAAGGCGAGCGGTGCCATCGACACCGTGCCCAAGAGCCGCTACTTCATCCTCTTCTTCGAGGAGCAGCAGCGCGCCAACGCCGACAACCCCGGCCTCGGCTTGATCCAGCGCCAGCTCGAGGCGGTTCGCGAGAGCAAGAAATGGGTGCAGCACGACAAGCAGCTGGACGATTTCGTGGCCGTGGTGAGCTACGACACCAGGCTCAAGCTGCACCAGGACTTCACGCAGGACGCCCGCGCGGTCTTGGCCGGCATCGACTCCGCAGCCAAGGGCGCAGACCCGGGCTCCAACTGGCCTTCCCGCCAGGCCAAGCCCGGCGAGATCTCCCTGCGGGCCGGGCTGCCGACCGGCCGCGAGCTCGACAAGAAGACCACCCGCCTCTACGACGCCCTGTCCGTGCTGGCCGATGCCAGCAAGGGCATCGTCGGCCGTAAGAACGTGATCTTCTTCGGCATGGGCTTCGGCGACCTCAACAGCTTCGGCCTCTACCAGCCCGATCCGCGCTACTACCCGCCGATGATTCAGTCCCTGAATTCGGCGAACGTGGCGGTCTACACCCTGGACATCGTGCCCAACAACGTCGAGTACCAGCTGTCGAACAGCCTGCACCAGCTGGCGAGCGAGACGGGCGGCCGCTTCTTCGACAACTTCACCAGCTTCCTCACCCCGCTCCAGCAGATCGGCTCGGAGAACAGTGGCTACTACCTCCTGGCCTACCGGAGCGCCCACCCGAGCTCGGCCAAGGGCTATCAGCGGGTAAAGATCGAGAGCAAGAACCCTGAATTCCAGGTGCGCAGTCGCGAAGGCTACAGCTACGGCGGCTGAGCCCGCCGAGCCGCCTTCAACACCTGCCTCGAAGCCGACGGCCCAGGCCTCCTCGGGCCGCCGGCTCCCTCTCGGGCCTCAGTGCCCGTCCACCAGGCGCAGCCAGCGCAAAACATCCGCTTCGAGCACCCTGCGGTGGGCCCGGGCGAACCAGTGGTCGGCGTGGCCGAACTCCGGGATGAAGTTGCGAGTGATCCGGCTCGAGCCCAGCAAGTCGGCCTGGGCTTCCATCTCGTTGACCGAGGCGAGTCCGCCTTCGAGCAGGTAGACCGGCCCGGTGAAGGCGCCGAGGTTGCCGGTGAACGTGGACTCGCCGGCCAGGCTGCAGCTGACGTCGCGAATCGTGCGCGTGGCCGAGTAGTCGTTGAAGAGGGAGCTGAAGACGAACACCCGCTCGTCGGAGGCGAAGAAGAAGCGGTCCTCCGCCACGCTACCCGCCACGCGCACGTAGCCGGGAGTCGGCCACAGGGGCCCATCCTGGGGCAAGGACAGGAACGCCACCAGAGCCTGATGGTTGGTGGTGCCCGGCGGCAGGCCGGGCAGGGGCGAGAGCCCATCCGGGTCGGTCGCCGCCAGCTGGGCGACGAAGCGGATGCCCGGCTGCGTCTGGCCGTCGTAGAAGATACCCGCCGCCAACGTGGCCTCGAGCTGCGCGCAGTAGACAGCGTTCCTCGCCCGGATCGCCGGGTCGGCGCTGTAGAGCGCGCCCTCGAAGAACATGGCAGCGCGGTAACCCTCGGGATGGCTGTTGATCACCGCCGTGGTGGTCATCGCGCCGAGGGAGAACCCGCCCACGATCGGCTTCTCGTGAGGGTGAAGACGGGCGATCTCCCGGCGGATGAGTTCGACGTCCGCCGCCACCCCGGCGATCCCCCAGCCGTTCATCACCGAGCAGTCTTCAGCGCCCGACTCGCAGGCCGGCACCGAGAGGCCGGTCTCCCGGGGCGAGTAGCCCCAGACTTCATAGCCTCGCAGGGCCAACTCTCCGGCGAACGACCGCAGCGGATCGCCGGACTCGTCGGTTTCGAAAAAGCCGAACGGGTTGCCGAGCGGAGGCAGCAGCAACACGATGCCGCGGTGCCCGCCGTGACGACGGGTCAGGCGAGTCATGGTGAAGCGGTCGAGCGAACCCGGGCCAGTGCGAACCACCCACTCGGTGCGCTCGAGGGGACCGACCTCCCTCACCGTGGGCGCACCGACTCCCGTATCACCTGCGAGCCCCGGAACAGCTCCCCATCCAGCCAAGGCGACTCCCAGCAACAAGCCACGCCAACGCTCTGTCATCCGTTGTCTCCCTTTCAATGACATAACTCTATCTCTTTTCCCTGCGACCTTCAGAGACTGGGCGGAGCCACTTGGAAGGGCTCGCGGGTGAGCACCGCAAGGGCCCGACTTCTCCTACTTGGCATCGAGACCCCGCTCCGCTTGACGGTTTCGCCATGCTACAGTAGCATTCGATTTCGATCCGTCCGAGGACCTTCCGCCTTATTCCGAGGGAGGCTTTGCGTCACGATGGTGACTCAACGTACCCAGCAAGTCGAGCTCGTAGGCCGCAAAATCCGCCAGCTGCGCAAGGAGCGCAAGCTCACCCAGAGCGACCTTGCCAGCCGTATCGGCATTCAGCAGTCGGATCTGTCGCGCATCGAGCGCGGCGAGTACCGCGTTAGCCTGGACATTCTGTTCCGCATGCTGGCCGAGTTCCGGGTCAGCCTCACCGAGTTCTTCGATGAGAAGGCTGCCGGGTCGGTCGGCCCTCGCGAAGTGCTGCTGGTGCAGCAGCTCAACTCCCTACCCGCCAACGATCAGGAAGAAATCCGCAACCTGATCGCCTGGAGGTCCGGCACCCCCCCAGAACGGCGCGAGGCCGAACGCCGCCCCTCGCCCCGGGATCGCTGAGCCGCCTGGGCCGCCTTTTGCATTTCATTCTCGAGCGGGGGGAGCCATGTCACAAGATCTGATCGCCATCTATGAGGACCTGCGGGACCAGACCGCCGAGCTCGTCCAGCAAGGCAAGTACCGCGAGGCCCTGTCTCTTTGCGATGAAGCGCTGGCCGCGGCTCGGCTGGGCGGCGATCCGGTGCTCAGCGACCGGATCCTCTGCAACCGGGCGGCGATCCTGACCGAGCTGGGAGACGGCGCCAAGAGCCGCCAAGAGCTCCGCCGCCTGCTCCTGCGGAGCTCCGACCTGCGAACCCTCTTCCTCGGCTCCTACACCCTGGCCCGCACCTACGATCTCGAAGGCGACAGCGAAAAGGCCTTTTTCTACGCGCGGATCGCCGAGCGCCACGCCCAGGAACTGGGTTCCCCCGAGCAGATCGCCTCCAGCCACAACTTCATCGGCAACCTCCTGGTGAGCCGCAGCGACTTCGAGCCTGCGCTTTCCGAGTTCACCCTGGCCCTGAACAGCCTGCCGCCCGGCCCGAGCCTCCGCCGGGCGCAGTACCTGGACAACATCGCCTACTGCAACGCCATGCGCGGCAAGCTGATGGTTGCGTTCCGCATGCTCTTCGAGAGCCTCCGGATCTGCCGTCGGCTGGGCCTGCGCAATCAGGAGGCCAGCAGTCGCCTCACCCTCGCCTACACCTATCTCCAGGCCGAGCGGCCCCGGAGGGCTCTCAGCCATGGTCGGCGTAGCCTGGCCATCGCCGAAAAGACAGGCGACCAATCCACCGTCAAGTATGGCCTCTTCGTTCTCGGCGAGGCAGAAAAGAGCGTGGGCAACCCGCTCGCCGCCCGACACCACTTCAGCCGGCTGCAGGAAGAGTTCTACCCCCACATGCCCAACGTCTGCGACCTCCTGCTGCTGATCGACGTCCAGAACCTGATCAACCTGAAAGCGTAGGCGGCCCATGCGAGCACGAACCTCCACGAGCCTCTCCGCCTGCCTTCTCTTCTTGGCCTTCGGTGCTGCCCCGGCACTCGCCGACGCAGGCCCGGAGGCGGCACTCTCTTCGAACGGGGAAATCTACCTGGCCCAGAGCGGCGCCTGCCGCAGCCTGTTCGCTGGCTGCCCGCCGGCGGCGGCGAACAACCCCGTCCTCGCCATCGACGTGGTACGGCCCGGCCAACCTCTCGAGCGGCTGCTCGTGCCTGAGACCGGTGGACCGGAGGCCGAAGGCGAGCCGGCTCTTCTGCTCGAAGACAGCACCAACAACCTCTTCGTGATCTGGGAGAGCCGCCTCTCCGGAGGGCGCTCTCGGGTCAACCTCGCCTGGCTCCACGAGCATGAATGGTCCCCCGTGGCCGAGATCTCGGGTGCCATCGACCCCTTGAAGGGCCCGCCTCAGGTGGTGATCACTCGCGACAGCTACACCACCGTGGCGGACCAAGGCGCCCTCGTCACCCACCAGCGCACCGTCCTTCATGTGGTGTGGTGGGAGAAGAGCCGTAGCTTCGAGCAGGTCTACTACACGCCGATTGTCGTCGAGGACGGCAGCTACTTCGGCTCCAACCGGGTCTACAACCTCACCAACCTCGACTCGAGCCCGCTACCGGACAACAACGCGACACTGCCGGCCAACCTCTCGCGCTCCGCCCGGCTGGAACCCGGAGCCACCTCCCACTCCGTGGTGATCGGCTTCGTGAACCCCATCACCCACCGCTTCCTCACTTTCGAGGTCCAGGTGGTGTTGGGCGAGCTCTCCCAGCTGGCCGACGGCATCGCGGCCGAGATGCTCCAGCACGCCGATCTCTTCGATGGCGGAGATCTGGTCGCCTTCTCCGATCGGATCCGCAGCCATACCGTGGAGATCGGCGCACGGCTCCACCCGGCGGTGGTCGGCTACGTCGCCGACCAGGTGGCGCAGGCCATCCTCGACCTCGGTGGCGTTTATCGCGGCAATCTGCCCGAACTTTCCAAGCGCATCCGCAGCCACACCGTCGAGATCGGCGCGCGCAGCCTGGAGGGCTCGAACGCCGGCGGGAACGATCACCTGGTGGGCGGGATCCTTTTCCTCGACCCCGATTCCTCCACCGGCGATGTGAGCCACGCGATCCGCCTCCGCCAGATGGCGAGCTTCCCGGCTCCCTTGGTGGGCGATGGCACCGTGAGCCTGCTGCTCAACCCGGACGGCCGGCGAGCCATCGTCGCCTGGCAGAAGGACGACTCTCTCTACTACCGCGAGACCGCCGAGACGGATTGGGACATCACCCACCACATCGCGATCACCAAGAAAGTCTCCGTGGAGCTCGCCCAGAGAGTGCTCGAGGGCCGACTGCGGGCACGTTAGAAGTGTGAACCGGTGCGGGTGCTCCTAGAGCGCCTCGGAAGCCACCCGCGCCGCCTCCGCCAGCACCGCGGCACCCACCGCGAGAGCGCCTTCATCCACCCGGAAATGAGGGGAATGGGTGGAGATGAAGCTGCCGCCCGGCTCGCGTACGCCGATTCGCAGAAAACAGCCGGGTACCCGCTCGAGGTAGAAAGCGAAGTCCTCTCCTGCCATGTTCGGGCCGGAGAGCTCGGCCAGAGCCTGTCGGCCGAGCACCCGCTCCACCGCTGCCTGGGCCCAGTCGGCCGGTTGCGCCGAGTTGACCAGGGGCGGCGTGCGGTCGAGGAACCGTATCTGCGCCTCCAGCCCGTAGCTGGCAGCGCAGGCAGTGGCGACCTGCACCAGCTCGTCGCAGAGGAAGTCCCGATCCTCCTGGCAGGTCGCCCGCAGCGTGCCCCACAGGTTCGCGCGATCCGGGATCACGTTCGAGGCCGTGCCCGCGGCGATCTTGCCGATGGTGATCACACCCGCTCGCCCGGGCGCCAGCCGGCGCGAGAGAATGGTCTGTAGAGCCTGGATCACAGCCGCGGCACCCACGATCGGATCTCGAGCCTCCTGGGGTCGCGCGCCATGGCCACCGGCTCCCAGGAGCTCGATTTCGAAGGCGTCGCTCGAGGCGGCCATGGGGCCAGCCGAGGCCACCACTCTGCCCACCTCGAAGCGGCGGTCGACGTGGGCGCCGAAGATCACCGCCACGCGGTCGAGCGCGCCGGCCGCCATCAAGGCCAGGGCTCCTTGAGCCAGCTCCTCGGCCGGCTGCAGCAGGATCACCACGTCCCCCGCCGCCGGGCGGCTCGCCAGAAGCGTCGCCGCGCCCACTGCCCAGGCCGCGTGGACATCGTGCCCACAGGCGTGCATCACCCCGGGCACCTCGGAGGCGAAGGGCAGACCCGTCGCCTCCTCGATCGGCAGCGCATCGATGTCGCCTCTCAGAGCCACCCAGGGGCGGCTGGAGTCGCGGCCTCGAATCCTCGCCACGACGCCGGTCCCGGCCACCCGCTCGAGCTTCGCCGGCTCGAGGCGAGCGAGCTCCTGCTCGAGCCGGGCGGCGGTGGCGTGCTCGGTGAGAGAGAGCTCGGGGCGGCGATGAAGGTCGCGGCGCAGGCCGATCAGATGGGCCTCGAGCTCCGCGGGGAAGCTCTCCACAAGCAGCGCCGTTCCGCCGCCGGCCAGGCCGGAGCTCTCAGCCGCCATCACCCGCGCCGGCTCCCGCCCGGGCGGCGGGCCGCATCTCCTCGGCTCTCAAGCCTCAGGCCTCCCCGTCCTCTTGCAGCTGCATACCCATCACGTGGTAGCCGCCGTCGACATAGACGGTCTCGCCGGTGATGCCGCTGGCCAGAGGGGAGAGCAAGTAGAGGCCGAGGTTGCCCACTTCTTCGTGGGTGACGTTGCGGGCCAACGGAGCCGACTCCCCCACCTTCTTGAACATCTTGATGAAACCCGGGATGCTGCGCGCCGCCACCGTGCGCACCGGCCCGGCCGACACCGCGTTCACCCGCACATCCTTGGGCCCGAGCTCGTAGGCCAGATAGCGCACCGTGGCCTCGAGCGCGCTCTTCGCCACGCCCATCACGTTGTACTTGGGCACCACCTTCTCGGCTGCGTAGTAGGTGAGCGTGACGATGCCACCGCCCGGAGCGAGCAGCGGCTCCGCTTCGCGAGCCACGGCGAGCAAGGAGTAGGCCGAGATCTCGAGGGCCAGGAGCCAGTCTTCCCGGCGAGTGTCCAGGTAGCGGCCCTCCATCGCCTCGCGGGGAGCGAAGGCGATCGAGTGCACCAGGTAGTCGAGACTCCCCCAGGCGGCACCGAGGTCGGCGAAGGCGGCCTTGAGCTCCTCCTCCTGGGTGACATCGCATTGGGCCAGACGGACGCCGGCCATCCCGGAGGTGAGCTTCTCGAGGTCCGCGCGCAGGCGCTCCCCCTGGTAGGTGAAGGCGAGTTGGGCTCCGGCCGCGTGCAATCGCTCGGCGATCGCCCAGCCCAGGCTTCGAGCGTTCGAGACCCCCATCACGAGGGCTTTCTTGCCAGACAGATCGAGAGAAATCATGGCGCGTATCCTACCTCGACCGGCGCGGTCGAGGAGGATCGGGGAGAGCGCGGGGCTCTACTGGTCTACGTAGCCACCGCGATGCCGCAGGGCGACGCCCGCGGCTCGCACGTTCACTTCCACCCGGTGCCAGCGGCCGTCGCCCTTGAGCTCGTCCGGGTAGTAGCCGAGGACGTACTGCGATCTCAGCTCGCCGAGGATGTCCGCGAAGGCCTTCGGCAGCTCCTCGACCGTGGCGATCGGTACCACCTGGCCGCCGCTCTTCTCCACCGCCTCGAGCAGTTGCCGGGCTTCACGCTTGTTGCCGTCGCCGTCGCGCCAGGCCGAAGAGATGGTGTCTCCGCCCGAGCGAGTGGGCTCCTCGAGGCGCACCCAGTACACCAGCGCCTGGCTGCGGGCGAGCTTCCACAGGACCTGCTTCATGGGCAACACGCTGTGGACGTCCGCTCCGTCGGAGAAGAGGATCACCACCGGCCGCCCGGGCTCCCCTTCCAGCCGCTTCAGGGCCAAGTAGAGGTGGTCGTTCACCGCCGAGCCGCCGCGGGCCTGGACGTCGCTCAAGGCCTTGAGCAGCACGTCCGGCTGGCTCGAGAAGGGCGTCGCCCGCACGAGTTGGTCCGAGAACAGGATCACCGTCGCCTGATCGAGCTCGTGCAGGCCCTCGACGAAGGTCCGCACTCCTTCGAGGGCCTTGGCCAAACGCCCTCCTTGCATGCTCTCGCTGGCGTCGAGCAGCAGGGCGGCGGTCAAGGGCACATCCCCGCGTTCGAAGGTCACCAGCTGCTGGCGCTTGCCGCCGTCGAAGACCTCGAAGTCCTCCCGCTCGAGGTCCAGGCTCCGGCGGCCGCCCCGAGTGGCGGTCACGTAGAGCTGCTGGAGCTGGACGTTGAGCTCCATGTCCACGTTCACCGTCGGCGTCCGGAGAATCGCTTCCTGCCGGCCTCCCCCCGCGCTGATGGCCACCACGCGCAAGGTGTGGGAGCGGTTGTCGTAGCCGAGATCGGCCTTCAGGCGATAGGGCGGGGCGGTCAGCAGGCCGACCAGGGCGCCGTCGGCGTAGAACTCCACCTTGGCAACCGGCTCGCCACCCTCCACCTGCGCCGCGATCTCCACTTCGCCGTAGGCCGGCTCGCCGGCCAGGGGGTTGAGGATCTTCACTTCGAGCGGCTTGGGCTCGCCGCTCGGCAGCAGAAGGAGCAGGCTCAGGAGCAGGCTCTTCATTTCGCGAGCTCCCCTTCCCTGAGGGCATCGATCGCCCTTGCCAGCTGGGGCCGCCGGGTGGTGGCGGTGGCCAGGAGCAGCACTCGCTCGTCGCGCAGGATCTCGGCGGGCCAGTGGTTGTAGGTCAGCCGCGCGCTGCCCGCTTCGGCATCAGCCAGCGGCACCAGGTTGTTGAGCACTTCCCGCGCCTTCTTGGACTGGCCGCTGCGATCGAGCACCATGGCGAGCTCCAGGCACAGGCGCTGCTCGCCCGGAAGCTCCTCGAGCCCCTTCTCGAGCAGGTTCCGGGCGGTTTCGAGCTCTCCGGCTTCCAGAGCTTCGCCGGCGAGCTCCTGGTAGGCCAGGGAGCGGATCCAGGGCTCGACCTCTTTGGCCGTGGCCTTCTCGAGCCAGCCCCGCGCCTCTCGGCTCTTGCCTTGGCGGGCGAGGTTGATGCCCAGCCGGAGCCAGCCCTGGGCGTTGCCGGGCTTGTCTCGGCTGAGCCGCTCGAGGTAGGTGATCGCCCGGTCGTAGCGGCCGACCTTCTCGTAATAGACCGCCAGCGCCAGGAGCGCCCCTTCGTGGTCCGGCACCAGTTCGAGGGCTCGTTCGAACAGCGAGTTGGCCGAGGTGGTCAAGCCGGACTCCTGCAGCGACGCTCCCAGGCTGGTGAAGACGCTGGCCGCCACCTGCTTCGAGCCGCCGCCGGCCTCCACGTAGAGCTCGGCCAGGGCGCGCACCCGGTCCCGGCTATGGCGGGCGAGCAGGCGTTCGTCGCCGTCGCGGTAGTTGCGGTAGGTCACTTGATGGAGGAGTGCCATGGGCAGCAGCACTTCGGGGTCCTGCTTGGCGAGCTGGCGAGCCACGCCCTGCTCGGCCTCGGCGAGGTCGGCGAGCAGCAGATCCTTGCTCGCCTCCGCCTCGGCGCGCTCGGCGCGGGCGAGGGCGGCAGCCGCTTCGTCTTCGTCTCCTCGCCCGAGAGTGGCCAGGATGCCTCGATATCCCAGGGCCAGGGCCTTCCGCCGCTCGGCCCGCTTGCCGCTGACTTCGGGTGTCTCGGCCTGAGCCAGGGCCAGGCCGGCTTCCGAAGAGAGGACTTCCGAGCCCAGGCGAATCCGCGTCGCCGGCGAGCGATGGGCCCGGCCACCGCCCTCGACCACCGTCACGGAGACTTGGTAGACACCCGGAGGCAGCTCTCCGAGCTCGAGGCTGCCGAGCAGCCAGACCATCTCGCCGCCTCGGTCGCCGCTTCCCGGTCGCGTTCCAGCGAGAGCGAGCTGGCGGCCGAGGGCCACGCGACCGGCTTCGTCCAGCAGCTGGCCGGTCACGCTCAGCTTGCCCTGGGGCGGCGGGGAAACGGGAATCGCCAGGTCCAGCGCTCGGTTCCGGGCGGCCACCGAACTCGCCGCAGCCACGAATCCCTCCGCTGCACCGGCCAGCAGCTCGGGCAATGCGACCTCGCCGCCGCCTACCGCCTGGCGGATCTCCACCCAGGGCCGGCCGGAGGCGTCCGCTACCACCGGCGGGCCGAGCCGGAGCTCGCTAGAGCGGAAGTCCGGCACCTCGAGGGGGAACTTGCGACTGACGCTCACGCCGGTGGAGGGCACCTTGACCAGGGCGGTGAGCTGATAGTTCCCGGCGGCCAGGCCGAGCTGCCCGTGGTAGCGCAGGCCCGCGGAGCGCAGATCCTCGGCACCTCCTGCGAGGTCGAGATGCAGCCCCTTGCTCAGGTAGTCGGCCACCGCGCCGGCTTCGTTCTTGGCGTAGACGTAGAGCTCGACGTCGAGGGTCGAGCTCACCACGCCTTCGAGCAGCGTCGGGCCATCGACCTCCACCAGCACCGGCACGGCGGCCTTCTCGCCGCCGGGGAGCGGCACGGCGAGCACTTCGACGGCACTCGAGGAGCCTGCCTGAGCCTGCGCGGCTGGCCCCCAGAGGACGCCCGCGACCAGCAGAACGGCGGCGAGTGAGCCGGGGGAAAAAGCTGCCGAGGCGAAGCCTGCGCTGCGTTTCTCTCTCATTTTTGCCACCACGAATTCTGCAGACAAAGGTACGCCGCGAGCGGAGTCGAGTCAATGCAGGCTCGCGCTATTTCCGCCTTCCAAAAACCGTTCTTGAACCACCCAGGCTCCGCGCGCCGCCGGTTCGGAGCGAGACGGCCTTTGCACGCTAGAATCACCCCGCCTGGTCTCGAGACCGGAATACAGATGATCCTCGCTCTGCTCAGCAAGAAAGGTGGCGTCGGCAAGACCACGACCGCCGTGAGCCTGGCCGCCGCCTTCGCCCGCCGCGGCCAGCGCGTGCTTCTGCTCGACCTCGACAGCCAGGCCTCGGCTTCGCTTTCGCTGGGGCTCGGCCGCGAGCAATTCGCGCCTTCGAGCGCCGATGTGCTGCTTGGCAGGGTGAGCGCCCGCGAAGCCCGCCAGCCCACCTCCGTGCCCGGCCTCGAGGTGATTCCCGCCTCTTCGGATCTGCTGGGCGTCGACCTCGAGCTCGGCGGCTTCCGCAACAAGGAGCGCCGCCTGGCCGATCGCCTGGAGGGGATCCGCGACGATCAGGACCTGATCTTGATCGACTGCCCGCCGTCGCTCTCGCTCTTGCCGATCAATGCGCTGGTGGCGGCGGACGGCTATGTGGTGCCGATCGTGCCCCAGTACCTGGCGTGGGAGGGGTTGGACAATCTGCTCGCTTCGGCGGAGCGCATCTCGGCCCGGGTGGGCAGCAGGACCCGCCTGCTCGGCCTGCTGCTCACCATGGTGGACTATCGCCTGCGCTCGGTGCGTGACAACGTGGACGAGATCCGCAAGCGGTTCGGCTCCCAGGTCTTCGCCGTGGAGATCCGCGTCAACGTCCGCCTGGCCGAGGCTCCCGGGCACGGCCGGACGATCTTCGACTTCGACCCCTTCTGCGCGGGTGCCCGAGCCTACGACCTGTTGGCCGAAGAGCTCTCTCCGGTGCTCGGCCTGGTGGCTCCGGCCGCCGTCCCCTGAAATCCGTTCGCATGACGGCGCTGCCGTCGGGAGACCGATCCATGCCCTCGAGGCCACACTGCCTTGCCCACTGGCCGAGCCTACTGCTCAGCTCTGCACTCCTGGCCCTGTTCTCGCCCGCTCAGCTCCTCGCCGGCGGTGGCTGCCCGGACCACCCGCTGCCCGGTATGGCTTCCTATGAGACGGCGAGCGGCGGGCAAGCCAGCCACGGCAAGGCTGCCGGCAAGGACCCGAAGGCCGACGCCAAGGCCGAGGCCCCGAAATGGGATGTCAACGTGCCGCCGGCGGGGATCCCCACCTCGGAGGTGGAGCTCGACGTGCGGGAGGGCACCTGGCTCTCCCTCGACGTCTCGCCGGACGGCAAGGAAGTGGCCTTCGACCTCCTGGGGGACCTCTACACCGTGCCGATCTCCGGCGGCGAGGCCCATTCGCTGACCTCCGGGATGGCCTGGGACATGCAGCCCCGCTACTCGCCGAACGGCAAGTGGATCGCCTTCACCAGCGACCGGGCCGGCGGCGACAACATCTGGACCATCGGCCGGGATGGCTCGAAGCCCCAGCAGGTGACCAAGGAGAGCTTCCGGCTGCTCAACAGCCCGGCCTGGAGCCCGGACAGCGAGTACCTGATCGCCCGCAAGCACTTCACCGCCGAGCGCTCGCTGGGCTCGGGCGAGATCTGGATCTACCACCGCACCGGCGGCGACGGCCTCCAGCTCACCACCAAACCGAACGACCAGAAGGACGTAGGCGAGCCGGCCTTCTCCCCGGACGGCCGCTACGTCTACTTCAGCCAGGACGCCACCCCCGGCGCCACCTTCCAGTACAACAAAGATCCCAACGGCCAGATCTACCTGATCAACCGCCTCGACCGCACCACGGGCGATCTGCGGCCCTACCTCACCGGCAACGGCGGCTCGATCCGCCCGACCCCCTCGCCGGACGGCAAATCCCTGGCCTTCGTGCGGCGCATCCGCGGCAAGAGCGTGCTCCACGTGATGGATCTGGAGTCCGAGAAGGTGCGCCCTCTCTTCGACGGCCTCGACCGCGACATGCAGGAGACCTGGGCGATCCACGGCGTCTACCCTTCGATGGCCTGGACGCCGGATTCGAAGTCGATCGTCTTCTGGGCGGGGGGCAAGATCTGGCGGATCGACGTGGCGAGCCTGGCGGTCACCGAGATTCCCTTCCACGTCAAGGACAAGCGCAAGGTGGTGGACGCCCTGCGCTTCAGCCAGAAGGCCGCTCTTCCTCGCTGGCATACCCGCATGCTGCGCTGGGTGGAGACGGCTCCGGACGGCGGTTCTGTGCTCTTCCAGGCTCTCGGCCAGATCTACCTGCGGGACCTCGGCACCGGCAACGTGCGCCGCCTCACCTCCCAGCAGGAGCACACCGAGCTCTACCCCGCCTTCTCGCGCGACGGCAAGCAGGTGGTCTACGTCTCCTGGCGGGACGACGAGCTGGGCGCCGTGCGCGTCGCCTCGGTGGCCGACGGCAGCAGCCGCAAGCTCACCGACAAGCCCGGCCATTTCGCCGAGCCGGCTCTCTCTCCCGACGGCAAGTACGTGGTCTACCGGCGCATGGGCGGGGACCCGGTGCGCGGCCCCTGGTGGAGCGGCAAGCCGGGCATCTACGTCAGGCCCCTGGCCGGCGGCGAGGAGAAGCTGCTCACCGAAGACGGCATCGCTCCGAGCTTCGGCGCAGACTCCTCCCGGGTGTTCTTCCTCCGCTTCGGCGAGGGCGGCAGCCGCTCGCTTCTGAGCATCGGGCTCGACGGCACCGAGGAGCGCAGCCACGCCAAGAGCGACAACGCCACCGAAATGCGGGTCTCGCCGGACGGCCGCTGGCTGGCCTTCGTGGAGCGCTTCAAGGCCTACATCACCCCCTTCGTGGCCACCGGCAAGGCCGTGGATCTCGGCCCGGACGGCGGCGCCATGCCGCTCGCCAAGGTCTCGAAGGAAGCCGGCGAGTACCTGCACTGGTCCGGCGACAGCAAAGCCCTGCACTGGGCTCTGGGGCCGCAGCTCTTCACCGTCAAGCTGACCGACGCTTTCGCCTACCTCGACGGCGCTCCCGAGAAGCTGCCGGAGGCTCCGGCCACCGGCACGGACATCGGTTTCGACGTCGATACCCCCCAGCCCTCCGGCAGCCTGGCCCTGGTGGGCGGGCGGGTGGTGACCATGAAGGGCGACGAGGTGATCGAGGACGGTGTGGTGGTGGTGGAAGGCTCGAAGATCAAGGCTGTGGGCCGGCGCGGCGAAGTGGCAATCCCCGCCGGGGCCCGGGAGTTCGACGTCCGCGGCAAGACGGTTCTGCCCGGGCTGATCGATGTCCACTGGCATGGTGCCCAGGGCAGCGACGAGATCATCCCCGGCCAGAACTGGTTCAACTTCGCCACCCTGGCTTTCGGGGTCACCACCCTGCACGACCCTTCGAACGACACCAGCGAGATCTTCGCCGCCGCGGAGATGCAGCGGGCCGGGCTGATCACCGCGCCCCGCATCTTCTCCACCGGTACCATCCTCTACGGCGCCAAGGCACCCTTCAAGGCGGTGATCGAGGGCCTGGACGACGCCCGCTTCCACCTCAAGCGGATGCAGGCGGTGGGGGCCTTCTCGGTAAAGAGCTACAACCAGCCTCGCCGCGAGCAGCGCCAGCAGGTGCTGGCCGCCGCCCGTGAGCTCGGCATGTTGGTGGTGCCCGAGGGCGGTTCGCTCTTCGAGCACAACATGACCATGGTGGTGGACGGCCACACCGGCATCGAGCACACCCTGCCGGTGGCCAAGATCTACGACGACGTGCGCCAGCTGTGGAGCCACACGCGCGTGGGCTACACCCCGACGCTGATCGTCGGCTACGGCGGGCTGTGGGGCGAGGAATACTGGTACGCCAAGACCAACGTCTGGGAGAACCAGCGGCTGCTCTCCTTCGTGCCCCGAGAGATCGTCGACGAGCGGTCGCGGCGGCGTGGGCTCGCTCCGGACAACGAGTGGAACCACTTCAACATCGCCAAGATCGCGGCTGACCTCTTCCACCTGGGAGTCAACGTCAACGTCGGCGCCCACGGCCAGCGCGAGGGCCTCGGTTCGCACTGGGAGATGGCCATGATGGTGCAAGGCGGGCTCACCCCCCACGAGGCCTTGAAGGTGGCCACCCTGGACGGCGCGCGCTACCTCGGCATGGACGCCGAACTCGGCAGCCTGGAGGCCGGCAAGCTGGCGGACGTGATCGTGATCGACGGCAACCCGCTCGCCGACATCAGCGTCTCGCAGAACGTCACCTACACCCTGGTGGGCGGCCGCCTCTACGACGCCTCCACGCTGAACCAGGTCGCCCCCGAGGAGCGCAAGCGGGCGAAGTTCTGGTTCGAGCTTTCACCGTAGTTGCCGGAAGGGGCGGCGCGCCCGGCGTGCCGCCCCCGCTCCACCTTCCCTAGGGCACCGTCAGCGCCCAGCCGCTGGTGTCGCCGGACTCGAAGCCGTTGGCGAAGAGGGGCTGGAATTCGTCGGCTCCGAGATCCCGGATGCCGCCGGGCATCTGGTTCGGGTAGCGCGGATCGTCCACCGTGCGGGCTTCCACTTCCATGTCGCCGTTGTCGTTGTTCCACTGGCTGGTGTCGCAGTAGTCGATCGCCGGCGAGTCGGAGAGCAGGTGGTAGTTGCCGTGGGCGACGTCGGAGAGGCGAGGGTCCGCCACCAGCAGCGCCCGTTCCACGGTTTGGGCGGGCAGAGTGGCCAGGAACCCGGCCTGGTCGGCGATCAGGCAGTCGAGAATCGGGATGAGGTTGGCCGGGAAGCGTGAGAAGAGCGCGCCGCTCTGCGCGAAGACACTCGAGAACAGCGCGATCCCGGTCACTCCGCTGCCCACGCCGAGGAGCCCCGGGCCGATCGCGGTGTTCGCCGCCACGGTGACGTTGCCCAGCGTGAGGTGGGTGTTGGTGCCGTCGGCCGAGAAGGGCTCGTTGCCACTGTTCTGGGCCACCACCGAAGAGTCGAAGGTGGCGCTCGAGCCACCGGCGACGCCGATCACCGACGAGAACAGCGTGGCCGTGTTGTGCTCGACGAAAGTGGCCTGGAGCGTCACTCCGGAGACGTGGTCCACGAAGAGGCCTCCGCCGATCGCCGCCTGGTTGGCGGAAAGCAGGGAGCAGCGGACCATGTCGGTGCAGCCGTTGAAGGCGTTGAGTCCGGTGGTGAGGTAGGCCCCGGCGCCGTTGTCCACGAAGAGGCCGCCGCCGTGGCTGCTCGCCGTGTTGGCGGTGATGCTGCCACCGTAGGAGCGCAGGATCGTGCCGACCCCGGTGAGGTAGGCGCCGGCGCCGTCGACCGCCTGGTTGCCGGTTAAGGCCGAGAGACCGCGGCTGCTGCCGTCGAGGTTCAGATTGGCTTGGGTCTCCGCATAGACGCCGCCTCCCCGATTGCCGGCGATGTTGCCGGCGATTCCGGCGAAGCTGCCCCCTGCCAGCGAGTAGAGGGCGCAGCTGGAGGCCAGGTAGACGCCCCCGCCGTCCGTGGTGGCGGTGTTGTTGCCCACCAGCTCGGCCTGGTCGAGTTGGATCTCCGTCGCGCCCGAGCAGGCCAGGCCACCACCTCGGTTCGCCGAGTTCGCGGTGATGGCGCTCGAGCCGCCCAGGTGCACGAACAGCCCACTGGCGCCATTGACGTACACGCCGCCGCCGGCGCCGGTGGCCGTGTTGCTGAAGACCAGAGTCCCCGACAACAGGAGCGAACCCTGGCCCGTGAGGTAGATGCCGCCACCGTCGCCGGTGACGTTGCCGCCGTGGATCTGCAGCCGCGACAGCGTCACCACGGCGCCGTTCGAGACCAGGACGAAGAGCGCACGGTTGGCGTTGTCCCCTACCACGCTCGAGAAGCCCGTGGGCGTGGTGGCGGTGCAGCTCGCGTAGCCGCCCTCGATGGTCAGCGGCCCGGCCACCAGGAACTGCCCCTGGTGAGTGCTGCCGGAGAGCAGATGGATGGTGTCCAGTCCGGGATTGCCGGCCGCCGCGATCAGGGCATCGCTCAAGTTGCTGTGGGTGCAGCCGGTGCCGGTTCCCACGTTGTACTGGGCGGCACAGGCCGGCCGGGCCAAGCCCGCGCTCAGCGTGAGAACGAGCAGGCCCCCACCCGCCAGCCAATTCGAGCACCGGGCACGCAAGAACGAAGCGAGAACAGCCATGAGTCTCCCCTCTCAAGAGTCGGGCCGCGAATCAGAAGGCGGCCTCTTGTCGAGAGGAAACGCAAAAGCTCCCAAGACCCCGCCAGTTCTTCTGTCTTGTGTTTGTCAGACTCAAGAAACTTCCAGCGAAGAGACCTACTGAAGGACTTCCACGGCTCCCGCCTCACCGGGAGACGAGAGCTCGCCGACCTCGGCAGGGAAGCTCCCGACCAAGGAGAGGATGCAACCATGGGTCTCGCCAAGCTGAACGTCTGGATTTCAGGGCCGAACGATCCCTGTTCGGTGGACAACCGCACCTGGTACGTGACCATCTACGACTGCGATGGCCGCCCGCTTAGCTGGTGCAACCGCCACTACCGGCTGATGCCGGCCAAATGCGGCCACCTCGAGGTGGATGTGCCGCCGGGCTGCTACCGCATCGCCGCGGTGTCGAGCTTCTACGTCAAGACTGGCAGCTTCTGGAGCAACTGGTGGACCGACTCGGTGGTGGTGCAGGCTTGTTGCGACGAGCACGTCTGCGTGAAGTTGTTCAACCCCAACATCCACCGCTGCGCGCAGGTGTTCTTGGGCGCTGTCCGCGGCGCTCTGGACGCCAAGCAGATCAAGCCGGAGCTCTTCCGCGAGATCGAAGGCGGCATCCGCAAGCTGCTCGAGATCGCTCCCCGTCCGGCCAAGCCCTTCGAAGTGGCCGATCTAGACGACGTGGCCCAGCAGCTCAAGAAGCTCGAGAAGGAAGCGGGCGGCAACGCCGATCCCGCCACCTAGACTCGAGTCGGCTCTACTTCCGGCCCCCGCCAGCCTCAGCGGCGCGGGCCGGAGGCTTTGAGCGCCTTGAGCTGCTGGGCGATGGCGGCGTTGCCAGGGTCCGCGGCCTGAGCCCTCTCGAGGTGCTCGAGGGCCCGTGCGCGGTCGCCGCCGAAGGCGAAGATCATCCCCAGATTGAACTCGGTCTTGGCACGGGTGGCGGAGTCCAGCGGCAGCTCGAGCGCCTTCTCGAGCACCGGAATCGCCTCGGCGAAGCGCCGGGCCTGGGCGAGGGCCGCACCCAGGTTGAGGTTGCCGTCGGTGGAGCTCGGATCGAGCCTCAGAACCGTCTGGAACTCGGCAATCGCCTGCGCCAGCTGGCCCCGTTTCATCGCCGTGCTGCCGCGAATCAGATGGATGCGGGCCCCGGTGCCCACGTCCTTGAGTGCTTCGAGCCAGGGGTCCCGCTGCAGGGGAGGTTGGCGCCCGGCGGCGTCGCGGTGCCGGGCCGCTTCGGCCACCCGGCCCAGGCGGGTGTAGAGGGTGGCGAGCAAGAAGTGCACCGCCGAGGCCCGCGGCTGCTCGGCGAGCGCCGCCTCGGCCCGTTCCACCGCCTCGCCGTCCCGCCCGGACTGGGCCGCCAGCTGGGCCAGCTGGTAGAGGGCTACGGCGTTCTTCGGCTCGAGGGTGAGAGCGGAGCGCAGCCGCGCCTCGGCCTCCCCAGCCCGGCCGAGCTGAACCTCGACGGCCGCGAGACTGGTCAAGACCGGCACATTCCGGGGCTGCTCCCGGGCGAGCTCGGCCAGCAGCTCCCGGGCCCCCTCGAGCTCGCCTCGACGGCGCCGCACCTGGGCCAGGTAGTAGCTCCAGCGGGGATCGCTCTCGCCCGCCAGCCGGCGAGCTTCACCATAGGCCTCCTCGGCGGGCTCGTCGAACTGGTAGGCGTCGAAGAGCATGCCGAGCTCGCCCCAGGCGAAGCCCAGCGCGGCCGGTTCCGAGCCGCCCTTGGCGAGCATCGCTTGGAGCGCCGCCCGCTGGTTCTCGATCTGCTCACGGACCGCCGGCTCGAGCCCGGCCAGGTGGTCGAAGGCAAGATCTCCAACATCGTCGACTTCGGCGCCTTCGTCGACCTCGACGGCATCGACGGCCTGATCCACATCTCCGAGCTTTCCTGGAGCCACGTCAACCACCCCTCCGAAGTCGTCGCGATCGGCGACACGGTGCGGATCAAAGTGCTCGACATCGACCGCGACCGGCAGCGGATCTCGCTGGGCCTGAAGCAGACCCAGGAGGACCCGTGGCAGCGGGTGATCAGCACCCACCGGCCGGGCGACGTGCTCGAGGGCACGGTGACCAAGGTCGTCGCCTTCGGCGCCTTCGTCGAAATCCTCCCCGGGGTCGAGGGCCTGGTCCACATCTCCGA
>CALMKX010000275.1 GCA_937867335.1 uncultured Acidobacteriota bacterium | reverse complement strand
CCGATATCATCTTTCCCAACACTGAAGAGCCTCTTTTCAAGCGCAATGGAAGATCAAAGCACCAGGCGTCGGCACCCAGGTAGAAGAGGCCCGTTCCCTCAACACCTTCGCGCCCGGAATGGCGAAGCCCAAGGTCAAGGATCCTCTTCTGAGAGCGCAGCAGCCGCTCGAACCTCCTCGGTATCTGTCGGTTTGCCAGCACAACGCCGCCGCGGCCTGCCCTACCCGCTGGGCCGTTTGCTGGCGGACTTGGACAAGTACTACCAAGGCACTCGAAGCGACCGCCGGCAAGCTTCCCTCGGCTTGAAGAAGACTCTCGCTGCCCTTCGGCGCGCTGCTTGCCCGCCAGGCTTCGAAGAAGTCCTGATTGACTTGCGCGCCCAGGCCTGGGGCCTGCTCGCCAACGCTCGACGGGCCGAGGGTCAGCTGCGACGTGCTGACCGTCTCTGGCCGAGAGTACGCCGCTTGCTCGCCCACGGAACGGGGGATCTCTTTCTCGCTGCTTTCCTCACTGAGTTGGAAGCGAGCCTTCGTCGAGGACAGCGGAGGTTCCCCGAAGCGCTGGCATTGATCACCCAGGCTCGCGTGTTCTACGAATCTCTTCAGGAGAAGCAGAGCCTGGCAGGAGCCTTCTTGCGATCAGCGCTTGCCAGATACGAGGCGGGCGATCCAGCGGGCGCTGCGCGCGACTCCCTGTCAGCAGCAAGGCTTGGCCTGCACCGGGGGCGGCCGCAAGCTGCCAGCGACCTACTTCACAACCTGTCTCTCTATCTGAAAGATCTAGGAGCCACCGACCTGGCACTCGGCCTCCTGCGGCGCAGTCTTTGGCTGTCCGGGCGTACCTGCGATCCGCAGTTCCACCTTCGCGGCCTCTGGCTGAGGGGGCGGTTGGAGAGAGAACTAGGACTGCTGCGCGAGGCCGTTGCCAGCTTCGAGCGAGCCCGCCGCGGGTTCCTCGAGCTGGGCAACACCTACGATTCGGCTCTCATCTCCCTCGACCTTGCGCTGATCTTCGCCGAGCAAGGGCTTTGGCAGCCCCTCTCGCGCCTGGTCCAGGAGATGTACCCTGTCTTCGTCGAGCTCGACATTCCGCGCGAAGCGGCGGCATCCCTCATGCTGTTCGCTCAATCCGCGCAACAAGGGCGTGCCACTACGTCGCTGGTACTGGCCGTCTTGAAGGAGCTCACTCCGAAACCACGCGTCACGCCTGTCGAGCCGGCGTAGCAGAGATAGCCAGGGAACTGCTGAGCGATCTCCCCGGTGATAGCGTTGAGGCAAACCTCACCGAGCCGAGAGGGTCCGCCACCAGGCGATAGGTGACTCCGCCCTTCACCACATAGGCCGGGACGTGTGGCCTTGCCGCCGTAGACGAAAGTGGAGACGAGGGCCCAGACGTCGTCGAGTGCGGCGACCACTCTGGTACTGCTCCAGAGGAAGCCCCGGACGCGCGTGGGGTCATTGCCCTCTCGGTTCAGATCTGTCGCAAGCGGCTCGCATGTCAAACTCGCCCCGAGCGTTCACCGGAGGAGGGCGCGAACAAGCAGAATGAGCGCTACTATCAACATGCTGAGTCCAAAGGCCTGGAAGGATCTATGCCAGATCTGCTGCGGAAGCCGGTTCCACTTCCGGCGTGCATACCGCTTCGCAAAGGGTCGTGCAACCAACAGGTTTGTCGAGCCAGCGATGAGGAGCAGTATTGCGATCGGTCTCCAGACTTCGAGAGGGATTGCCCGGGGCAGAGAGAGAACTGCGGCACCAAGGACTGCTAGCTGGAAGTACAGCAGAAGCCGGTGCTTCAGAGTCACCACATCGGTGGTCCGAGTCACGGTAGGAGCGGCTCTCCAGTGAGCAGAATTCGGGCCGAGCGGCTGGTCTGGTGAAGTCGTCGACATCGCCTCTGCTTCCTCCCTACTCGAGAAGTGTCCGCGGTTCCGGGGGGACTTCAGAGGCCGCGGTCGAAGCCCACGAGCTGGAAGCCGTGCAGACTGACCAGATATCGGTCACGGCTTCCTGATCGACCTTAGTGCTGCCAAGGCTGAAGTAAGCCAGGCACCGAGTGACACCAGGAACAGGATAGCCCAGACCCTCCCGTGAATCGTCGCTGCTTTCGGGTCTCGAATTGGAGCAAGCGATGCCGCCATCGCGTATGCGAGGAAACTATAGCAAGCAGCAACACTTGAGAGTAAGAGAGCTGCCCAGGGCCAAATTCTTCTGTTCGGAAGTTGTAGCATAGCGCCTCCAACGACTTTGACCATGTAGAACTCTGGGCAATGGTCAAGGACTGGCTTAGGAGTCTCGAGTGCATCTGTGTAGCACTCCGAGAACGAAGGCCTGGCATTGATTGAACGCTGACCAGCGGCCCATCCTCCTTCCAATCTCGAGCTCCTTGTTGACGCACTCCTCATCAACGTCGCGCGTCGGCCTTTCGCAGACAGCTCCTGGTTTGGCTCCACGGCCCGAGTGATCAACAATCTCTGTCTGAGTGAAGTATGGGCTGTTGTCCCGTGAGCGGTATTCGCCTTCAGCTGGAACGTTGCCGCCTCTTTGGCCCAGCCCAGCCTCCTTGCTAGCTGTTCTTAGCCACCAGTGTTCGATGCCGAAGTAGTTTCCCGGCAGGTCCGCAACTGCATGGCACCACTCCACCGCCAGCCCGCTGGGATCCACCAGATTAACCGGATCCCCTTCCACATACCCATAGAGGTTGGCGTCCCCGCCCCCAAACCCAATCGGGTCCTTGGCCGTCCACCGTCCGGTCTCCGGGTCATAGTCCCGGGCGCCGAAGCGCACCAGGCCGGTGTGTCGATCGTAGAGCCCGCCGGCGAAGGCGAAGGGTTGGGATGCCTCGCCGAAGCGGTCAATGCGTCAGCTTGATCCCGATGAGCACTGCTGCTGCTAACCAGAAGGCGAGGCCGACCAGAACATAGAAGAGCCAGAGACTCCTTTCACCAATCGCTCTCCAGAGAGAGAGCCCGAAGCGAACCTCGGCTGCATTCCCTGCCTGCGCAAGGAATCGAGCGTTTCTTCGCGCCAAAGCTATGATGAGTAAGCCGAAGAGACTGAAAGCTACGATAAGGAAATCAAACCCCTCAGGCCCAGAAGCTACGACCACGACGGCTAGGAAGGCGAGAACCGCCAGTATACCGGAGACGACAAGCAGGACTGGCCACAGACTGCTGGTGAGTTGCGGGCTGCTCTTGTTCATTGGCTACTCACCTTCGCCTGTGGTCCATGTATTGGTCCAGTAGGAGCTGAGGCTGGCACCATATCCAACTCCCGTAGGGACGGGCAGGCCAACTGGCCCGCCGTAGCTTATGAATCTGATAGTCTTCCCAGCCGCATTCCTGCCGACTGAGTACTGAAGGCTGAGCCCTCTATAGGCCCAGGCAAGGTTGAGTGAGTAAGTCCTGAACGGACCGGATAGATCAGAGGTCCGCTTGGCATTCGTGATGAACAGATTCACTCCTATTCCGGCGAAGGCTCCTAGAACGCTCTGCTGCCTCGCGGGGCCTGCTGGGCACGGGGGCTTGGGGTAGCTGAAGCCTCTGTTGGGTGTTCCGGCAAAGCCTCCCCAAGTTCTGAAGGCTCCAGCCTCCCAGTCTGTCAGGCCATCAGCAAACAACCCGGCACCAAGCGAGCCTGTCTGGCCCGCCCCGACTACATGTAAACCCGCTTCCGTTGACTCTGAGGCTCCGAGCCCGAAGCCCCACAGCCCGCTAGGATCCACCAAGTTAACCGGATCCCCCACCACATACCCATAGAGGTTCGAATCCCCACCCCCAAACCCGATCGGGTCCTTCGCCGTCCACCGCCCGGTCTCCGGGTCGTAGTCCCGGGCGCCGAAGCGCACCAGGCCGGTGTGCCGGTCGTAGAGCCCACCCGCGAACGAGAACGGCTGGAAGCCGGGGTTGCTGTCAAAGAGCAGTCTTCCGAATGCGGAGTATTCTAACTGCTGAGCGATCTCTCCGGTAGTGGCATTGACGACGAGGCGCACGGCGCCGAGGTGGTCGGTGATGAGGCGGTAGGGGATTCCGCCCTTCACCAGGTAGCTCGGGACGTGGGCTTTGGCTGCGTAGACGAAGGTGGTGAGCAGGTTCCCCGCTCCGTCGAGTTCGGCGACCACCCGGCCGCCGCTCCAGAGGAAACCCTGGACGCGGGTGCCGTTGATCTTCTTGCCCACGCGGCGATTCGCGGCGTCGTGGAGGTAGGTGAGGGCCACGCCGCCGGGCAGGTCAGTGGAGAGGAGGACTCCGGTGACCGAGTAGTGGTAGGCCGCGGTGGCGCCGGCTTGGGTCTTGGTGGCGAGCTCGCCGTTAGCGGTGTAGGTGTAGCTGCGATCCCCGGCCGTCAGCAGGCGGTCCTGGTCGTCGAAGGTGGCGTTGCCGCTGCCCCATTCGTCGCTCCAGGCGGTGCGGTTGCTGTTGGCGTCGTAGGCATAGGTTTCAATCGGGCTGCCGTCCTTCTCGACACGCGTCAGCCTGCCGGCGAGATCGTAGGTGTAGGCGTAGGTGTGGATGGTGCCGGCGGAATTCTCGGTACGGCTGACGATTCGCCCCGCGGCATCGCGGGTGAAGGTCTCGGCGAAGAGGACCGTCGAGTTGTAGCGGGCGGTTTCGCTCACGAGTTCGCCGTAGCCGTTGAAGCTCATCGCTTCGCTGGTGTTGCCGAGGGAGTTGCCGGTTGGCAGACCCGAGACGGCGTCGTAGGCGAGGGCGAGCGCTCCGGCCTGGGTGAGCTGGCCGT
>CALMKX010000274.1 GCA_937867335.1 uncultured Acidobacteriota bacterium | reverse complement strand
GAGCTGCATCCCAAGGGCCAGGGCGGCAACACCAAGGACCTCAAGCTCACCTACGACGAGACGATGCTGCCGGCGCTCAGCACGTTGCGCGGCCGCGGCTCGCAGGGGTCGTGGAAGCTCTCGGTGCAGGACCTCGCAGCCGTCGACACGGGCAAGCTCAACAGCTGGGGGCTGGACATCGGTGCCTCGACGGTGACCACGGGCCCGGTCGAGCTGACGGAGTCACCGGGCACGGCGATCCCCGACTACCCGGCCGCCGGCATCGAGCGCTCGCTCGCCAACGGCACGGCCTTCGCGCTCGGCAGCGTGGAAGTGTCGGTCGACATCTCGCACACCTACATCGGCGACCTGCAGGTGAGCCTCGTCTCGCCGGCCGGCACGGCCGTCCTGCTGCACGACCGCGCCGGCGGCTCGACACGCGACCTCGCCAAGACCTACACCGCCGCCACGGTACTGGCGCTGGCCACCCTCGCCGGCAAGGCCGCGGCCGGCACGTGGAAGCTGCGCATCGTCGACCGCGCGGCACAGGACCAGGGCAAGCTGAACAGCTGGAAGGTGGTGCTCAAGCCCTGAGCCCCGGCTGGCCTGGGCCCCCGGAGCCCCGGCCGAGCTGGGATATCCTGCCGGCATGACCCCCCGGCAGCCCGGCCCGGCGGAGGCGGCTCCCGCTCCCGAGGGCCCCACGGCACCGAGATCCAGGCTCTCGAACCGCAGGCGATTGCTGCGCGTGTACCGCACGGTGGCGCGGCTTCTCCTGGGCTACCTCGGGTTGTCGATCCGCGGCATCTTCCGCGGCCCGACGTCCCGAGAGAGCGCCCTGCGGGCCTGGCAACTGGCGAGCGCCCGGCGCGTGCGGCGGACGCTCGAGGAAGTGCAGGGCTTGTTCATCAAGGTGGGGCAGCTGATCAGCGTTCTGAGCCAGGTGCTTCCGGCCGAGTTCCGCGCCGAGCTCGCCGGCCTCCAGGACCGCGTGCCCTCCCGCCCCCTCGAGGAGATCGAGGATCGCCTGCGCCGAGAGCTCGGCGCTTCGAGCCAGGAGCTCTTCGCCAGCTTCGACCCGCAACCGCTCGCCTGCGCCTCGCTCGCCCAGGTGCATTCCGCTCGCCTGGCCGACGGCCGGCGAGTGGCCGTCAAGGTGCAGCATCGGGATATCGAGCGGCTCGCCGAGCTCGACCTCGCCACCATCCGCAACATCCTGCGCCTGGTGCAGTGGCTGCTCCGGGTGCGCGGGCTCGATACCGCCTTCGCCGAGGTGCGGCAGATGATCCTCGAGGAGCTGGATTTCAGCCAGGAGGCCGCCAACATCGAGCGGATCGGCGCCCAGTTCGCGGCTGAGCCAGAGGTGGAAGTGCCCCGGGTGGTGCCCGAGCGCTCCACGGCCCGGGTGCTCACCACCACCTTCATGGAGGGCATCAAAGTCACCGACCTGGCGGCTTTGAGGGCTCAGGGCATCGAGCCCAGGGCGGTGGCGGAGCGGATCGTCCGCGCCTACTGCCAGATGATCTTCGTCGACGGCCTCTACCATGCCGATCCTCACCCGGGCAACCTCCTGGTGCGTCCGGACGGCGGCCTGGTGTTCCTCGATTTCGGCGCGGTCTCCCAGCTCTCGCCGGCGCTCAAGGAGGGCTTGCCCCACCTGCTCGAGGCGGTGCTGAAGCGAGACCGCGAGGCGATCCTGCGCGGGCTCGCCCGCATGGGCTTCGTGCCGAAGAACCCGGCGACCGACGCGGCCGAGCGGGTGATCGACTACCTCTACGCCCGCTTCCTCGAGCAGATCGAACTCGAGTCCTGGAATCTCAAGGACCTCCGCTTCGACACCAAGATGAAGCTCGAGGTGCTGGCAGACCTGTCGCGGCTGGACATCCCTCTTTCTGAGCTCTCTGCGGCATTCCAGGTGCCGAAGGAGTGGATCCTCCTGCAGCGCACCCTGCTCTTGCTCACCGGGCTCGCCACCGAGCTCGACCCCGAAATGCGCCCGATGGCGATCATCCGCCCCTATGTGGAGGAGATGGTGCTCGGCCGGGAGCGCGATTGGATGGGCCTGGCGAGCCGGGCGGTGAAGGACCTGGCGCTCTCGGCCCTCTCCGTGCCGGATGATCTGCGCCGCCTCCTGGCCCAGGCTCGCCGCGGCGAAGCCCGCTTCGAGGTCCGCGGTCTCACCGAGAGCGCGAGCCTGATCTACGCCCTGGGGCACCAGCTGCTCTACGGCGGCTTCGCCCTGGGAGCCGGGGGCTTCGGCTACCTCGCCTGGACGCGGGGAGAGAGCCGGCTGGCGTTGGGGCTGGGGGCCGTCTCCGGGCTCTTCCTGCTGTTCCTGAGCCTGTCCATGCTCCGGGCCCGCAAGCTCAGCCGGGAGCTCCGTCGCCGGCCCCTGCGGCGCTGACCCTCTGCGGAGGCTCACAAGAAACAACATTGTCGCTTCTATGAACATTTGACCGTGTCACGCCGCCAATTGACGGGGCACTAGTAGGGTTTAGGACATCGGAGAGAGGCGCCTCGAGGGAGGCCTGGAGGCCACGCGGCACGGCCGCGGAGGGCCTCGGGCCGTCCGGCCGGTTCCTGCTGAAATCCAACTTTGGCCGGGAGCCGAGAGGCTCCTCGAGGAGGTCCTATGCAGCGATCGAGATTCGGGCTGCCGGCGGGTGGAGCCCTGGCTCTGCTCCTGGCGCTCACTTCCAGCGCGCAGGCCACCACTCTGGTCCGCGCCAGCTTGAGCGACCTGGTGGCCACCAACAGCCAGGTGGTGGTGGGAGAAGTGGTCGACGCCTACTCCTACTGGAATCCGGAAGGAACCTTCATCCTCACTGACGTCACCTTGGCCACCCGCGAGGTGGTCAAGGGCGAGAGCGGCAAGCAGCTGCTGACGATCACCCTTCTGGGTGGCTCGGTCGACGGCCTGTCGACCGTGATCCTGGGCAACCCGCAGCTGGTGCCCGGCAATTCCTACGTGCTCTTCCTCAACCGCGAGAACCTCCCGGGCGCCGCGGGCAGCCTCACCCTCCGCGACCTCTGCCAGGGCAGCTTCGAGATCCAGGGCTCGCCCGGGAAGGAACGGGCCGTGAGCCAGGCCGTGGGCGAGCCGCTGCTTCCCGATCGCAAGGGCCAGGTGGAAGCCGTGGGCGGAGCCCAGGGCCTGCCCCTCGCCACGCTGCTCGAATCCGTCCGCAACGCCGCACGCCAGGGGGTGAGGAAATGAGCCGAACCACCACACGTCTCGCCGGTCTGGGCTTCGCCCTGGCGCTCTTCTCGCAGGCCGCGCCCTCCCTGGGCTTCCGCATGATCCAGAACGCCTCGACCGGCCGGGTGAGCGCCGGCGCCCAGGTAGCCTGCAACGACGCCGGGGGCTTCACCCACTGGGAGCGGCGCAACATCAGCTGGTTCCACAACACGGCCGGGCAGGGGGCCGGCAAGGCCGCGGCTCTACAGTCTGCGATGGCCTCCTGGACCAACGTGGCGAACGCCAGCCACGTGCTCACCTACGCCGGCACCACCGCCAACGGCTTCGCCACCGACGGCGTGAACACGCTGGTGTGGGCCGATGGCAACGGCTGCACGGGCACTTGCCTGGCGCTCACCGCCCTGGTGCTCAAGGCCAACCAGGTGATCGTCGAGACCGACGTCACCTTCAACGCCGGAGTGACCTGGAACACCAACGGCAGTGACTACGACACCGAGGCCGTGGCCGCGCACGAGCTCGGCCATACCCTGGGCCTCCACCACACCGAGGCGGGGACCACCCCCACCATGTACGCCTTCTACTTCGGCGTGGCCGAGCGCTCTCTCGAGGCCGACGACACCTCGGCCCTGCAGTGCTCGGAGAGCCGCTACCCGCTGCGCAGCGCCACCGTTGCCAACGCGGCCAGCTTCAGCGCCGCCTCGGTGGCACCGGAGTCGATCGCCTCGGTGTTCGGCACCTCGCTCGCCACCACCACCCTCACGGCCAACACCACGCCGCTGCCGACGATCCTCGGCGGCACCTACGTGATCGTGCGCGACGCCGCCGGCAACGCTCGCGACGCGCCGCTGTTCTTCGTCTCGCCCGGCCAGGTGAACTTCCAGGTACCGCAGGGAACCGCCCTGGGAACCGCCACCGTGGTGATCGTCGCAAGCGACGGCAGCGTCTCTGCGGCCAGTCCCTCGATCACCAGTGTGGCCCCGGGCCTGTTCTCTGCCAACTCCAGCGGCACGGGCCTGGCGGCGGCGGTGATTCTCAGGGTCAAGCCGGACGGCACCCAGATCTACGAGGGCGTGGACGCCATCCGCTTCCTGCCCGGAGACAGCCTCTATCTGATCCTCTACGGCACCGGCATCCGCGGCCGCAGCTCGCTTGCCGGGGTGAGCCCGGTGGTGGGCGCCACTGCGCCGGCGGTGCTCTACGCCGGGCCCCAGGGTAGCTACGTCGGTGAGGACCAGGTGAATCTCGGGCCTCTGTCGTCGAGCCTCTCGGGTACCGGCACTGCCAACGTGCGCCTGACGGTGGATGGGCGGGTCTCCAACACGGTGACGGCGGTTTTCCCTCCCTAGCCGGCAGCTCTCGCGTTTTTCCACCTGTTGATCCTCGACGGTGCCCCGGCTGTCCGGGGCACCACCCTGCCTCGAACACAGCCAACGGATCGGAGGCTCACCATGCGCTCGAGAATCCTCCTTGTCTTGCTTCTGCTTCTCGGCTCTGCACCGGCTTTCGCCCAGTTCCAACCGTTCGGAATGGATGTCGAATGGATCGGAGTGGGGGACTGCAATCCCTATCTCTACCGCTCTGACGCCTACGGCGGCGGCACGGGCTACTGTCCCCTGCTCGAGGCCGCGGCTCGGGCCGGCGCGCAATATGTGCGCTTCCTCACTCTGTGGCGGTACCTCGAGCCGAACCCCCCCACCGGCGTGCCGCAGCCGGGCGTGCCGGGCAACCGCACCGGCCAGCACAGCTATGCCTGGGATACCGACCCTTACGGCAACCAATGGGATTACTACGTGAACTATTGCAGCCGCTTCTCGCCCGGCTTCTGCTCCGGACGGCCCTACCAGGTGATCTTCACCCACGTCTGGGCACCGGCCTGGGCCCGGGGCAGCTCGTGCGTCGATTGCAGCCCACTCTCCGGCAACGCCGCCCAATGCGGGGATTCCGGGCGCTCGGTGCAGAGCGGCTACAACGGCTCGGGCTACTTCGTGCCGGCGACCGATATTCTGTTCGACTACTACTACAACTTCGCCCGGCATTTCCAGGGCCGTGTGCGCTTCTACGGTGTGTGGAACGAGCCGAACAATTCCTGCAACTTCGACTCCCGTTTCCTCGGTACCGGTTCGGGAAGCTACCTGAACGACTTCGTCAGCCGCTACTTGTTTATGGCCTGGAATGGGGTGCACCAGGCGGACCCCTCGGCCCAGGTGATCGCTCCCGAGCTTCTGTTCAGCGACAAGGGCAGCTGCGGCGGCTGGTTCAGCTGCGATTGGTACAACAGCTGGCTCCAGCCGATGTGGCAGTACTTCAGCTCGAGCCTGGACATCATCGGCCTGCATCGCTACCCGGACCGGGACCATACCCAGGTACGTGACAACGTGCAGCAGGCCTATCTCTTGACCGGCGGCAGCCGGCAGATCTGGATGACCGAAGTCGGTTACAACTATTCAGGAGACGGCTCGTTCCAGTCGAACGAGATGTATGGCACCTACGTCGACAACTTCAACTACACCTGGATGGGCTGGCAGAAAACCTTCTATCACGACCTCTGGGGAGGCGAGAAAAGCTTGCTGAACCAGAACCTCACGCCGCGGCCGGCGTTCAGCCGCTACCAGAGCATGACCGGCCATTGAGCTTCGGCTCCTGATAGGGTCGGCGCCATGAGGCTGCGGCTCGATTACGTTTCGCCCCTGCCGCCGGTGGCCTCCGGCATCGCCGACTACAGCGCGGATCTCCTGCCCGCCCTTTCCGAGCGGGCGGAGGTCCGCGTGGTCCGCCTCCCGGGGCAGGCGGTGGCCCCGGAGCTCGCCGAGCGCTACCGCCCGGTCGGGCTCAAGGAGGTGGGCGCCGAAGGCCGGCTGCCGCTCTACCAGATGGGCAACAACCCCTTCCACGAGGCCATCTGGGAGAGCGCGTTGGTGCGGCCGGGGGTGCTCACGCTCCACGACCTCGTGCTGCACCACCTGCTCGGCCACCGCACCCTCGGCCAGCGGGACTTCCCGGCCTATCAGCGGGCCCTCGAGGCCGACCACGGCTGGATCGGCCGGGAGGCCAGCTGGCCCCGCCGCCGTGGCCAGGACAGCGAAGCGGCACTCTTCGCCCTGCCGGCCCACCGTTCGTTGCTGGTGGCCCAGCGGGGGGTGATCGTGCACAACCGCTGGGCGGCGGAGAAGATCGCCGAGGACGCCCCCGAGGTGCCCCTGGCGGTGGTGCCGATGGGCATTCCGCTGCCGCCCCCGGCGGACCCGGCCGCCGGCCTGGCTTTCCGTCGGCGGCTGAGCATCCCCCCGGACGCGCCGCTGCTCGGTTCCTTCGGCTTCCAGACGCCGATCAAGCGCACCGGCGTGGCCATCGCCGCCCTGGCCCATCCTCGGTTGGCCGGCGCCCATCTGCTGGTGGTGGGGCAATCCTCGCCCGCGCTCGACCTCGAGGCCGAAGCCCGCCGCGCGGGGGTCGCCGAGCGGGTGCACCAGCTGGGCTTCGTGTCGTTCGAGGAGTTCGAGGCGGCGATCGCCGCCGTGGACGTCTGTCTCAACCTGCGCTATCCCACGGCGGGGGAGACCTCGGCTTCGTTGCTGCGGGTGCTGGCCGTGGGCCGGCCGGCCCTGGTGTCGGACTACGCCCAGTTCGCCGATCTGCCAGACGCGGTGGCGCTCAAGGTGCCCCTGGGCGAGGCCGAGCTCGCCGAACTGGTACTGCGCCTCTCGGCCCTGCTCGAGGACCGAGAGCGACTCGCCGCGATGAGCCGGGCCGCCCGCGAGCTGGTGGCCCGGGAGCATGCCCCCGAGCGGGCGGCGGACGAGATCGGCATTCGCATGCCAGTCTTCGTTGCGCGAATCGAACCAGCGCAGCATCTGGCGCACCGGCAGGCCGCGCTGGATCTCGAACTGGGTGAAGACGCCGCTGCGGGCACGCTCGATCGCATGGCGGGAAACGTCGGAACCGAGGATCTCGATCGTCCAGCCATTCCACAGCTCGGCCTTTTCGGCGAAGCTGATCGCGAGCGAATAGGCCTCCTGCCCGGTCGAGCAACCCGCGCTCCAGATGCGGATGCGACGATCGCGGGCGCGCGCATCGCGGATGCGGGTGCCGATGGTATCGACCAGCTGGGCGAACACCTGCGGATCGCGGAAGAAGAAGCTCTCATGGTTGAGAAGCGCTTCGGCCACTTCGTCCGCCAGACGTTCGTCCCGGCCATTGGCGACCAGCGTCGCGAGGCGATCGAAATCAGCGATGGCATGCGAGCGCAGCAGCGGCTGCAAGGTGCTCTCCACGCGCCAGACGCGGCTCTCGGCGAGCTGCTGGCCGGTCCGCTTCTCGAGCAGGCCATTGAAGGTCCGAATGGCGAATGGACTCAGTTCCACGGCCGCTCTCCATTATGATTCGTTTGATTGCGCCGCGTGATCCAGTCGGCAATTCCGGCCGGCGGCAGGACGGCGGCTGCCAGCCCGGCTTCGGCAACCGATCCCGGCATCCCCCACACGACCGAGGTTTCCGGATCCTGCGCGACGACGATCCCGCCGGCCCGCGCGACAGCCCGCGCGCCATCGGTGCCGTCACGACCCATACCACTCAGGATGACGGCCACGCCGCCCTCTCCGAAGATGTCGGCGAGCGCCTCGAACATCGGATCGACCGAAGGCAGGCATCCCGACGCGACCGGCTTGGCGTCGATGCGGATATGGACCGACGACCCCGACCG
>CALMKX010000273.1 GCA_937867335.1 uncultured Acidobacteriota bacterium | reverse complement strand
CTGCGGCTTGGAGAGGCCGCTCGCCACCAGGAGCTCGCTCCAGGCGGCCTCTTCAATCCAGGATAGGGATGGGCTCATCGGATTCCTCGGCGCTGGCCAGCGCCAGCAAGGGTTCGAGCTCGGCCGCGAGGTGGTCGAACACCGCCGCCACCGCCGGCGGCCGGGCCCGCAGCTGAGCGAGCGGCACGCCGTGGCCGCTCGCCTCGAGAAAGGCCGGGTCGCGGGGGATGTAGGTCTCGAGCACCGTGCCCGGTGGGAACAGCCGGAACATCTCCTGGAGCACCGCCACCGAGGAGCTCACCCTCGACTGCACCATCACCGGCACGAGAGCGGCGAGCCGGGGGGCCCGCCCCTGGCGGTTGAGGCCGGCGAGAGTGGCCAGCAGGCGGGGCAGCATGCGCAGGGCCAGCGGCTCGGCCTGGATCGGGCTGACCAGGAAATCGCTCGCCGCCAGCACCTCCGCAGTGAGCCCCGAAAGGCCGGCCGGGGTGTCCACCAGGATATGGAAGCCCAGCCGCCCGACCTGGAAAAAGACGTCTGAGAGGCGACCGGCGTTGAGCTCGGCGCCGCTGCCCGAGCCGAAGGGCAGCACGGCGAAGCCGGGGATCTTGGTCTTGAGCAGGGCCGCGGAGAGCTGGCAGCGGCCGGCGGCCACGTCGGTCAAGCCCAGGCGATTCTCCAGGTGGGGGGCGAGCGAGTAGCCGATGCCGCCCAGAGGGTCGGCGTCCACCACGAGGTAGGGCCAGCCGCGCCGCGCGAGGGCGTAGCCGAGGTTCAGGGCGAGCGTGGTCTTGCCCACTCCGCCCTTGGGGCTGGCGATGGCGGTGACGCTCATGCCGGGCTCCGCGTCTGCCGGATGCGCGCCAGGTTGTGATGGACCCGCGGCTCGTCCGGCCGCAGCTCGAGGCAGCGGCAGAAGAGTCGCTCGGCCTCCTCGAGATGGCGCTCCAGGTAGGCCCGAAGGCCGTTTCGGAAGCAGCGCTCGAAGTCCTCGGCGGCGGAGGGGCTGGCGGCAGCCTCGACCGGCGCCGCCCGCGGCGCCGCCGGCGCCTCGTCGTGGTCCTTGGCGGCTTCGAGCAGCAGCAGCTCGAGTCGGTGGTGGAAGCGTCTCTCGCCGGTGGGCCGGGCGAGCTGGCGCATCCGCATGCCCGTGCGTGCGGCGAAGATCAGCTCGCCCAGAGCGTCCCGCGCGGCGAGCTCGCCGCATTCGGCGGTCCAGGCCTCGCCGTGCCACACCTCGATCCGCCCGCGTCGGCCATCGGCGAGCGTCACTTCCACCGCCACCGAGGCTCGGGTCATGGCCGCGAGCTGGAGGTAATCCGCCACTTCGAAGACGGCATCTTTCTCTTCTTCCTCCCGGTCCACCCGGTCCCGCCGGGCGAGGCGGGCCTGGATGCGCTCGCGCAGCAGCTCGAGCGGCACCGGCTTTTCCAGCACCTCGACGTTCGGGAAGCGGCGCAGGGCCTGCTCGTGCTGGGCCCGGTAGGCGGTGGTGACGATCACCGGCACACCGGCGCCTTGAACCGCCAGGTCCTCGAGCAGATCGATGCCGGAAAGGCCGGGAAGGTGGATGTCGAGCACGATCACGCCCGGCCGGAGCTCGACCAGGTGAGCGAGCGCGGCCTCCACCGAGCCGCAGCAGATCGTCTCGACCCCTGGCAGAGCCTCGAGAGCCCGTTCCAGCGACCAGAGCAGGACCTGTTCGTCCTCGACGATCAGCACCCGCTCTCTGGCAAGGGCTGCCGGATCAGCACCTCGGTCCCATGTCCCGGCTGTGACCATAAAGAAACACTCCCTCCTGAACGTTCGACAATACGCTGCACCAGCGCCAGGCCGAGGCCGGTCCCGGTCGCCTTGGTGGTGAAGAAAGGCTCGGTGGCCCGGGCGAGAACGCCCTGGCTCATGCCCTCGCCGTCGTCGGTGACCCTGAGCTCAAAGCAGGAGCTCCGGAGCCAGCCGCCGTATTCGATCAAGCCGCCGCGACGGCCGGCATCGATGGCGTTGTCGAGCAGGTTCTTCACCACCGTCGAGAGCAGGCCTTCCCGCAGCGGCGCCAAGAGCGGCGACTCGCCGACGTACCGCAGGCGGATGCCGCGATGGCGGGCGCGGGCTTCGAGCAGGCTTTCAAACCCCCGCAGCGTCTCGCTCAGCTCGGAAGGTGTGCTCTCCAACCAGCTTTCCTCGAGCTCGCCGTAGCGATCGATCACCCGGCGCAGGCGCTGGATCTCGCCCAGGATCAGGCGGTACTCCGCTTCATGGCGGCTTCCGCTCGGATCCTCGAGCAGGACTTCCACCACGCTGTAGATCGAGGCCAGAGGGTTCTTGATCTCGTGGGCCAAGGCCGGCACGGTGCGGGCGACGGAATCGAGCTGCAGAAAGCGGTCCCGCCCCCGGCGGCTCGGCGTGTTCTCGACGAGGTCCTCGAAGACCAGAGCATGGCAGGCCTCGGGGCTGGCCTCGGCGGGGGGCGTGGCGCGAAAACCCACCCAGCGCTCCTTGTCGGGGCTCACGGCTCCGACTCCAAGGCGAACCGATCCTGAGGCCGGACCGAGTGGAATCGAGCCGAAAACCTCGGCCAGGTTGCAGCTGCTGCCCGCAGGCAGGCCGAGCAGCTCTCGAGCGCAGCGATTGGTGTAACGAACGGTTCCGTCAGGAGTGTAAAGCATCAAGCCAAAGGGCAAGTCAGCGACTGCTCTCGAGATTGCATTATTCAGCAACTCTTCGCTCGACACCGGGTGCTCCTGGCTCAATGTGCATGCTGACTAGCCAGCGAACAATACCATCAACTGCGAGACGTTGGCGGTGGCGTTAGAAAGCTGGGAGCGGTGGCGGCTGGTTGGAGCTCGCTGCGGCGCAAGCGGCTCGTTCTAATGGCAATTGGCGATATGAAGGACTCCCTTTGCGAGTCTACCGCTTGGAAAAGGAAAAATAGTTTGCAGAGAGAACGGAAGTCTTTCGATCAATTTACTTTGGCATTCACTCTATAGCGCAGTGCCTGGTCCCCTCGTCCTGCGCGGGCTCGCGAAACCTCTCGGCGTGAGGCTCGTAGTGGCCAACATGAACAGCAACTCCCTCAAGTCGCGCCTTGCCTTCGTCCTCTTGGGCTTGACCTTCGCCCTCTCGGGCTGCGGCTCTACCCGCCCCGCGCCGGCCTCTGCGAAGTCGGCTAGCCCCCCGCCGGCCTCGTCGCGGCACGCTCGCCTGCCGCTGTCGAGCTGCAAGATCGAGGGCCTCGAAGGCGAAGCCCTTTGCGGCAGCTATCCGGTGTGGGAGAACCGCGACACTCGGACAGGTCGCAAGATCTCGCTCAAAGTCGTGGTGCTGCCCGCCACCGAGGCGAACGTGGCCCCCGACCCCGTCTTTTTCTTCGCCGGCGGCCCGGGCGACGGCTCCGCCTCCCACGCCGCGGACACCGGCCGTGAATACGCCGACCTGCGCCGTCACCGGGACCTGGTGATGGTCGATCAACGCGGCACCGGCGGCTCGAATCTCCTGCAATGCCCGGTGCCCGGCAGCGAGCAGGATCTACAAGGTTATTTCGAGCCCATGCTGCAGCCGGAAGCCGTGCGCAAATGCCGCGAGGAGCTCGAGAAGAAGGCCGACCTCAAGCTCTACACCACCTCGATCGCGATGGACGACATCGACGAGGTGCGCGCCTGGCTGGGCTACGACAAAATCAATCTCGAGGGCGGTTCCTACGGCACCCGGGCGGCGCAGGTCTACATGCGGCGGCATCCCGAACACGTGCGGAGCGCGGCGCTCTTTGGCGTGGCTGGAATGACTCAATACTTGCCCCTCTATCATGCGCCCGCCGGCAAGCGATCGCTGGATCTGGTGGTAGCCGCCTGCCTGGCGGATACGGCTTGCCAGAAAGCCTTTCCGAATCTCGCAAGCGAGCTTGCCGAAGTGGTGGCTCGCCTCGGCCGCGAGCCGGCGAACGCGCGGATCTCGCTCGAGAAAGGCAAGCCCGAGGTGGCGATCCGCATCGAGCGGGGCGTCTTCGCCGAAGAGTTGCGCTTCATGCTCTATCAGCCGGGCCTGACGCCGCTGGTGCCGCTGGTGATCCATCAGGCTTACCAGGGGGATTGGCGTCCTTTCGTCCGCCTCTCGCTGGTATGGGAGCCGCTCTTGAGGGGAATCCTCGCCATCGGCATGCACCTGTCCGTGACCTGTGCGGAAGATGTGCCGTACTTCGACCGGGTGAACGTGCAGGAGATCCTGGCCGGCACCTACCTCGGGGACTATCGCTCGAAGCAGCAGATCGAGGCCTGCCGCGAGTGGGTGAGGGGCGAGATTCCCGCCGACTTCCACCAGCCCGTCTCGGTGCGGGTGCCCACTCTCCTGGTCTCGGGCAACTTCGATCCGGTCACGCCGCCCCAATGGGCCGAGGAAGCGGCCCGGCATCTGCCTCTCTCCCTCCAGGTGCTGGTCCCGGAAGGTGGCCACAGCCTCGGCGGTCTCACCAACCCGGAGTGCATCGAGAACCTCGAGCAGAAGTTCTTCGAGCAGGGCTCGGTCGACGGCCTCGACACCTCCTGCGTCAAGACCATGAAGAGGCGACCCTTCGCCACCGATCCCGCGGCGATCGACGAGGTGCTGGCGGCGCTGGGCGGCTAGGGCCCGGCCAGTGGGCAGGCGCCGCGAATCTATGCAGATTCAAAGTCTGACTTTGAATTGACATGAGTCGAAGGGGGGGCTAGGCCGCCGCGGGCATCGAGCACTTCGGCGCTCAGCTGGGCGAGGGCGGCTTCCACCACTTCGGGGCCGGCGCCGGGGCGATGGCCCTGCTCGGCCAGGATGCGCTTCCAGGCCCGGGCGCCGCGCTCGCGGGCGAAG
>CALMKX010000272.1 GCA_937867335.1 uncultured Acidobacteriota bacterium | reverse complement strand
CCATCGGCTGCAACATCTGCCACACGCCGGACATCACCACCGCGCCCGCCGGCACGGTGATCAACGGTGGCAAGTTCGTGATCCCCGCCGCTCTGGGCGACAAGATCATCCACCCCTACAGCGACTTCCTGCTCCACGACGTGGGCACCGGCGACGGCATCGTGCAGAACGGTGGCTCCGGCACCCGCAACATGATGCGCACACCGCCGCTGTGGGGCCTGCGCACCCGCGATCGGATGATGCACGACGGCGAGAGCCTCACCCGCGACCTCGCCATCCAGCGCCACACCAACCAGGCCGATCCGGTGATCATCAACTACCTGTTCCTCTCCACCACCCAGAAGAACCAACTGATCACTTTCCTGAACTCCCTGTAGTCCATCCACCCAAGAGCCGGCCGGGCCCCCCTCCCGGCCGGTTGGGGTCCACCTCAGTACTCGCAGAACGTTTGTTCCTGATTCGGCTCTTCACCCACCCAGCTTCGCCCACTCTGCAGCTGCCTTGCGCAGAGCCCCAAGATACGCATCGGTTTGCACGGCCTTGCCCCGCTCGAGCCCATAGAACCGCGGCCCGAGTGGAATCACTTGCTGCGGCGCTTCACCCTCCGGGCCGAAGCCCAGGGCGTGGGTACCGAGGGTGGGGACTTCGATCCAGGAGACTTCGGAGTTCTGAGCAGCCACGCCGCTCGGAAGCCCTGAGTCCGGTAGCACCGCCAGCGCTTCCTCAGGCGGCTGGCCGAAGAGCGCCGAGCGCAGAGACTCTCCTTTTATCCTCTCCACTTTCAGGCTCCACGTGCGCTTGCCTCTCTTGCTGATCAAGTACCGCTCGGCGTTCACTGCCGCTGGAAGGCTCACGCCGCTCTTGAGGTCGCTCTCCGCCAATCGATACACTTTCTTCCCCGGCCCTCTAGCGCCTAGCCGCAAGGAATCCACATCCTCTCTCTCAACCGGGGCTGACAAGAGTTCTTGCGCCTGATGAGCCTTCAGGCCACGGGCTTGCCATTCGCCTTCTTGGAGCCGGCGCAGGATTTCCTCAGCGTCACCTTCAAAGAAGTTCCCCTCAGTAACCAGGCTGTCCAGCAGACTCCACTCCGCCGACGGGGGTGAGCTGGTCCCAACACCCGCGGCGGCGAAACCAGCCGAAAGGCCAGTCGTCAAGAACTCAAAGAAGAAGTTCTGCCGCAGATCCCTCTGACTGAAGAAGTTCTCTTGGCCGTTCGGGTCATGAACTTCAAAGTCAAGCACGCCCTGTGCCTGACGGATGCCAGCCAGAACCGAACAGTGTTTGCCCTGGAAGAGCACAATGGGGCGGTGACCTCTCAGCTCGCTCGGAGCAATGTTTTGAATCGTCGAAATATTTGCTCTCGTAGATGCCCGAGGAACCGCCAGGAAGTCGAGCGCTGCCTCGGGCGTATTCACCTTGTCGCATGCTGACCCCACGCCATGAGCCGCTGCGCAACCATCGTTGAGAACTCCAGCTGTAACCGCCGGAATGTCCCTCCCAGCCCCCAGTTTGTAGTAGTTTGCAATTGCCAACGCCACTTCTGCCCAGCAGAGAAAGTTCGCTCGGCTGAGATTCGCCTGAACCGCCAGAGAAATCGTGTTTGGCGGCGGGCTTGTAACACCTGGAACAGGCGTACCGGTGGAAGCAGAAACTGCAGGCATGTCGAGCACTCTTGGTCTCCTTTCTTTCGCTGTCTAAAATCGACATCGATCAGCTACCACGTGATACTGCTCGCCTCTAACAGGGGCTTGTAGCAAATGATAGGATATTTGCCACCCATACCTTCGTCAGGAGCTCCCTCCCAGGCCTTGCACTCCCTGGTGATGGTTTCGTAGTAGCCATCGCTATAATCAACCTCTACCGAGGGCTGGTTATTGCTCATCCCCGCCATGTCGAAATAGACTTTGGTGTGCTCGAGCCTCATCGCATCGCAACAGAAGCTGCAGAAGTCCTTGAGCGTCGGCTCGTTGAAGAAACCCACTTGAACCAGCCCGCTTTGCTGCTGCACCTGCAGTGTCCGAGCCGGCAGCCAGGAACCCGGAAGCGGGGTGAGCCTGATTCTCAGAGCCTCTCCGTCCAGTCCCTCCTTGGAGAGCTCTAGCTGGCTCGCTAGCCTCTCGGAGTACTTGCCACCCGCCGCTGGCTCGAAAGCGAGTATGCGGTGGTGGGTGTCGGGGCCATCGAGCGGTCTCAGGGTTCCGGCTCTCAGCCGGATCCGCGAGGCAAGAAGGGCGATCGCAGGTTGGGTCAACTGGCCGAGCGGCTCGATCAGGTCGGGGCGCACACTGTTGGCGTTCTGGTCGACATCGCCGAGGCGGAGAATTTGCGTACTGGTGACAACTGGAGTCCCACCTCCCACTGGGGAGATCGCTACATTGCGCGCCTCCTCCACAGCCACTTCCCCTCCGTTCACTTCGTTGTCATTCGCATCCAGGAACGAGATCTCCCACTTGTCTTTGAGCGAGATCCGATGCCAGCCGCCTCCTGGCTCTGGCTCGGCTACATCCCGGAACGTCGTGTTGTCGTCCTCGAACCAGGCCTCGTTGGAGTCGGCGATCCGCAGGTACGGATGGTGCTCCAGAGGCTGCGAACCCAATCCGCTATGCCCATAGCCGTTTCTGCCGTTGTTGCCGACAGCCGAGACGTGGTCGTGTCCCTTCATGTCTACCATCAGCACCAGGACGCCCTTGCTAGCTCGCGCCAGAGCCATCATCCCGCTGAAAACCACTTGAAGATCAAAAGCCATAACTCTCTCCTCCCGCGTCATGGCAAGGCTTCGCCCTGCCGGGTTGATCCGGTTCTTGCTTCGGCGTAAATGGAGCTAGAGGCTCAGGCGTCCCAGAGCACGAAGATCCACCACGGAGGGGGCCGGGGGAGCTGCTGGCTCTCTTCCGGGTGGGCGAAGCGCCTTTGCGCCTGGCGCAGGGCTTGTGCGGGGCGCTCGCCTCGGGCCAGGCCCTGGTAGAACTGCTCGAAGAGGGGGCGGGCCGTGGTGTCCGGCAGGTCGGTCACCGTGGCCAGCACCTGCTCGGCCCCGGCGAGGAGGAAGGCGCGCGGGAGGCCGCCGAGGCCTTCCCCGGAGCCGAGTTCGCCTCGGGCCGAGCTGCAGGCGGCGAGCACCACCAGGCGGAGCGGGCCGAGGGGCAGCCCGGCGATGCGGCTTTCCCGCCAGCGACCTCGCTCGGAGCCGCCGCTCAGGTAGAGCGCGGCATCCTCCCCTTCTCGAGCCGGCTCCGCGTGAGCAGCGAGGTGCAGCAGTTCGGCGCCCCGGAGCCCGGCCTCCACGGCCTCCACCGTGGCCCCGGGCCCGGCGAGGAGCCCTGCTCCGGGAACGAGCCCCCGCAGAGCGCCGACTTCCTGCGCCGCTCCGGGAAGCTCTAGCAGCTGCCAGAACGGATCCGCCTCCGGGGCCGCCACCAGGAGCGCGCTGCGCGGCGGCTCCCAGGCTCGGGACTCGGCCTCCTTCCGAGCCGCCTCCACGGCGAGGGTGGCGCTCGGCGAGAGATGCAGGGTGAAACGGTCCACCAGGTATTGACCGGAAAGCGGATCGAACAGCGCCGGCCAGGGCACAGCGGCGAGAGCGGCGTCCGGGCTGAGGCGGAGCGTTTCGCCCTCGAGGCCCTTGGCGCCCTCGGCCTCCGACACCGGGGCGATCAGCCCCTGGTAGAGCTCGGCGAGGTCCTGTCGAACCTCCTCCAGGCTCCTGCCCTCGCGCAAGGTGGCGGCGACTCGCTCGCTGAGCTCAGCCACATCGGCCGGGGAGAGCGGCAGGGGCCGGAGCTCCACCCGCCCTGCCGCAAGCCGCCAGGCGACCAGCCTCTCCGGCGGCAGCTCGGCATACATCACCACGGTGGTTCCCGCGGGCAAAGCCGCGGCCAGGGCCTCGGGCGAGGGCGCCGGGCCCCGCTTTCCAGGGCCGCCGCGGCGCAGCTCCAAAAGCTCCCGGGCGCGGCCGCGCTCGAGGGCCGCTAGCGCCTCTTCCGGGCGGCCGGCGTCCACCAGGAAGGCGGCGAGCTCGCGGTAGAGGCTCCGCCAGGTGCGCAGGAAGTCCCCCCTCGCGGCCAGGTCCTCGAGCCAGCCGCGCTGGCGCTCGAGCGTGGCCAGGGCGCGAGAGAGCGCCCGTTCCTGCTCCGCGCTGCGGCCCTCGGCGCCGAACAGGCGGCTGCGGTTCACGGCCAGGGCCAGGGCCCGGGTGCGGTTGCCCTCGAGCGCCAGCGCCTGCTGGGCCCTGTCGAGCAGAGCGAGGGCCCGCTTCGGCTCCTCACTCTTGCAGAGCTCGGCCTCGGCGAGCGCCTGCTCGGCCACCAGGCGAGAACGGTAGGGCAAGCCGGTGGCCCCCTCCACCAGCTGCAGGAGCTCCACGTTCTCGGCCGTAGCTTCGGTGAGCCGGCCGAGCTCCGCCAGGGTGAGCAGCTTCTGGCGGGAGACCTCGAAGCGCACTTCGAGGCTCCAGTCGGCGGGCGAAGGCAGGGCCTCCGCGCTTTCGAGGAAGGCCGCCGCGGCATGGGGCAAGCCCTCCTCGCGGGCCACGCGGGCCGCCGTGGTGAGCTCGTTGGCGGCCTGCCGAGCCTCCGTCTCCGGGCCGAACTGGGCGAGCGCCGCGAGCAGCAGACGCCAACCCTCCTCGCGGCGACCGAGGTCGAACACGTTCTCGGCCTGCAGGTACTGGAGCACACCCCAATGGCCCATCTCCCCCAGGGCTTCAAAGCCCGCTGCGGCCAGCGGGTAGTAGCGCTGGGCCAGGGAGATCTCCGCTCGCCGGCTGTGCCAGAGGCCCAGGGCCCAGTGGCAACGCGCCGCAAGCGAAGGCGTGCCCGGGCCGAGGCTCGCCGCCAGGGCCTCGAACTCGGCGCGGGCCAGGTCGGGCCGGCCGGCGAGGTCCGTACAGGCGGCGCGGTAGAAGCGGGCCCAGCCGGCGAAGGGCGAGCGCGCCTTCTCGAGCTCGCTCTCGGCCCTCCCGAGCGCCTCGACGTCTTCGGGCGAGCAAGCCGGGAAGCTCTTCCGCGCGCGAGCGAGGCCCTGATGCGCCCGCGCCAGACGAGCCAGAGCCGGGCCTCGAGCAGTGGCCAGCACGGCAGCCGAGTCCCGCAGGAGGGCGTCCCCCCGAAAGGCCGCGAGGGCCCGGCCCAGCCGGCTGGCGAGCTCCAGACTCACTGCGGCTTCTTGCTTGCGCCCGGCGAGTTCCGCGTCGGCCCAGCGGGGCAGGAGCTGCTCCTCCCCCAGGCGGCGGGCGGTTTGCGGGCTCGCGGCCACGAGCTCGGCCAGATCGGCGCCGGGGGCCTCGAGCTGCTCCAGCCCGAAAGGCGCCGGCCGAAACATGGAGCCCAGCCCCAGGGCCTCGCGCACCGCGGCCCGAGTGGCCAGCGCGCCCTTCTCCCCGGGCGCGAGCTCGACGGCCTGCTCGGCGGCCTCGAGAGCCTGCACGCTCAGGCTGGGATGGCCAGAGCCTCCTCGAGCCAGCCGCACCAGCGCCCGGTCGTTCCACAGCTGCCAGTTCTGGGGCTCTTGCTCGAGGGCCTGCTCTAACAACCGGTCGGCGGCCTCGAGCCTGCCGATCGCGAGCTCGCGACGGGCCTGGCGGGCGAGCTTCTCCGTGCCTTGAGCCTCGGCAGCCCAGCTGCTCAGACGGCGCAGTTCGGCGGGGCTCAGGGCCTGAGTGGCCTCTGCCCGCAGGGAGTCGGCCGCCAGCGCTTCAGCGGTGAGAAGTCGGAAGGTGCCTGACTCTTCGGGAGCGGCGGCGGGGGCTCGCTGGGAAGCCAGCCAGGAGTAGGTGCCACCGAAGCCGGTGGCGGCCAGGAGCAGGACGAAGGCGAGCCTGCGCAGCGAGACCTCCCGGAGCAAGAGCGGCCGCGGCCGGCCTTGGCCCTGAATCAGCCGGAACGGGCGGAAGCGGGCCGGCAGGCTTCGGCGCGGACCGAACGAAGGAGCGGCGAACTCGGATATGCTAACGCGAAAGTTCGAGAGGACGAGGTTCGCCGCGATCGCTTGGCTGAGGAAGGTCAGAGAAGTCATCTCACCAGCTAGAGACGGACAGGCTTTTCGGTTTTCGACCCGGGCCCGACCTGAACCTCTCTGAAATCGACGCGTACTTTGAAACAAGGTTCCTGAGATGGCTCGCGCCGCCCCGAAGAGCGCTTCGAGCGACCCACCCGGATTCGCCGCCCTGCTGCTGGCGAACCGCGGGCTGGTGGACCGCCTGGCCCGCTCGGCGGCGCGCCGGGCTCGTTTCTCCCGGGACGAGACCGAGGATTTCCTGGCCGAGCTCTACCTCAAGCTGGTCGATCGCGACTACGAGGTGCTGCGCCGCCACAACGGTCTCTCGAGCCTCGCCACCTACCTCACGGTGGTGATCGCCAACTTCCGGCACGACTACCAGGACCGCCTCTGGGGCCGCTTCCGGCCCTCGGCCGAAGCGATGCGGCTGGGAGCCAACGCGGTGCTGCTCGAGCAGCTCCTGGTGCGCGACGGTCATCCGCTGCCCGAGGCCCTGGTGCTGGCGCGCTCGAGGCCGGGGGTGGACCTCAGTGAAAAGGAGCTCGCCGAGCTCGCGGCCCGGCTGCCTCGGCGCCAGACCCGAAAGCAGGAGGGCGAGGAGGCCCTGCTCGCCCTTCCCTCGGAGGACCAAGATCCCGAAAGCCGCCTGGCGAGCGGCGAGCGGGTGGGCCTGCTGCGCCAAGCGCTCAGCCTGGTGGCCGCCGAACTCGGCCGCCTGCCTCCCAAGGACCGGCTGTTGATCCGCACCAGCCTGGACGGCCTCAAGATCGCCACTCTGGCCCGCAGCCTGGGCACCGAAGCCAAGGAGCTCTACGAGCGCCGGGCCCGCTTGCTCCAAGCTCTGAGACGCCGGCTGGCGGAAGCGGGCTTCGATGGTAAGGAAGTGACAGAAGCCCTGGGAGTGGATGCCGAGCCGGCTTTCGGGCGGAGGAAGGCATCGTGAGGCCGTCTCACTTGAGTAGAGTCAGAGGTTGACCATGGCTGGCACCTCACTTCCATCCGGTACCGACGGGAGCCACCTCTCGGCCAACCAGCTCGCCGCCCTGATCGATGGCGCCCTGCCGGCCGAGGAGGCCGAGCGGTCGCGCGAACACCTCGCGGACTGCGAGCGGTGCTACGCGGTGTTCCTGGAAGCCCTGGCGCTCACCGAAGAGGCCGCCGCTGAGCCGCGAGCCCTGGTGGTGCCGCTGGTCCGCAGTTCCGGGCTCCTGCCGGGCCGCCTGTGGTGGGCGGCAGCCGCCTCGCTGGCCCTGGGGGCGGGGCTGGCGTGGGGAGTCTGGCACTGGCAGAACCCGGCCGAGAGCGTGCGAGTGGCCGAGCTCGTGGACGGGCGGCTGGCCGAGAATCTGCGCGACAAGGAATGGCAGCCGCGGAAGACTCGCGCTGCGGGCGGCGAGCCCGAACTGGATGACCCCGCCCAGGCTTTCGAGCTGGGCAAGACCCTCACGCTCTGGCGAGTGGGCTGGTTGCTCGAGAAGAGCAACGACGTCGACGAGCTCCAGCGGAAGGCTCAGAACCTGGCCAAGAAGCTCTCCTGCGAGGAGGCGAGCTCGCCGGCCGACCTCGAGGGCCTCGAGCGGGCGCTGGAACGGGGCTGCGAAGCCAACTACCCCGAGATCGCCCTCGGCAAATGGGCCGAAGCGGCCTGGTTGGCGCTGGACAAGGCCCAGGCCGGGGACTTTCTCGCCGCCCGGAGCCCCGGCCGCAGGGCTCTCGAGGCCCTCCAGAGGAAGCGCCCGAGGGGTGGCTGGGGCGGCGCAGTGGAGGCAACTCTTGAGGAGCTCGCCCAGTCCGGGCTGCCACTCCAGAGGCAGCACGACCTCGTCGGCGAGTTGATCAACGCCTACCGGCCGAAATCCGGAACCTGACCCCTCACGGGCAGAAAAATGCCGGGGCGGCTTTCGCCGAACCCCGGCGGAATGGCAAGGGAAGGTTCGGCAGGGCGGCTACGGAGGGGCCTGGAAGCAGCCGCCGTCAAAGATGGCGCGCGAACCGAGGTTGGTGTTCATGGGGCTGGGCTTCTGGGTCTGGGGGCTCTTGGCTGCCTCGCCGTTCGGGCAGCCGCCGGCGCGGTTACAGCGCGAGACCCCGTTCTGGTAGAAGCCGAAGTGCAGGTGGGGCCCGGCGGCGTTGCCGGTGGCGCCCACCCGGCCCACCACGGTCTGGGTGGTCACGGCAGAGTTGTTGGCCACCAGGATGCTCGAGAGGTGGCCGTAGCGCGTCATGTAGCCGCCGCTGTGCACCACATCCACCCGATTGCCGTAGCCGGTGGTGCTGGTGAAGGTGAAGGCGGTGCCGTTCGCCGCCGCGTAGACGCTCTGGCCGGAATCCTCCAGGTAGCCGGTGCAGCTGCTGTTCATCTGGTTGAAGTCGATGGCAAAGTAGTCGTCGTAGCAGTTGCCGTGGAAGAGGTTGCCCCAGAAGGCTCCGGCGCCACCGGCCTGCCACCAGGTCTGGAAGAAGAACGGCAGGTAGAGAGTGATACCGGTGTTGGCTGCGTAGCTGCCGGAGTCGCTGCCGGTCCACAGCGAACACTCCCCGGCCTGGATGGCCGCGGGCAGCGTGTCCGCGAGCTCCACCAGGTTGGCGGCCGCGGCGGCGACGGCCCCTTCGCGCCCGCTGGGCTTGGCGCCCGGCGCGTACACCCGGCCCACCAGCTCGAGCGCGGCGGGCAAGCGCCGGCTGTCGGCCGGCATCACCACGGCGAGCATCACTCCGCCCTTGCCCCAGGGGAAGGCGAGCTCGAGCGAGGAGGCGATGCCGGCTTCGACCGCCCAGCCATAGCCCTGCTGGCCGCCGAGGTCCACCGCCACGGCATCGCTCACCGGATAGCCCTCCTCGCGGGTACCCATGGGAGTCGGGCTGCCCAGGCGGATTTCGGTGCGGCGATGTTCGATCCAGCTCTCGAGGGTTTCCCCCGCGGCGAGGCTCTGGCGGCTCAAATCCACCTTCACCATCTCGGGCAGAAGCACGTGGGAGGAGTGCTCCGGCATCCAGCTCTCCACCCGCTCGAGGTCGTAGTTGGCCACGGTGGTCGAGCCCTGGCCGTCGCGAGGGACGATGGCGAACCAGCCCCGGGGCAGCTCGAGGGCCAGGCCGTTCAGGGAGTCCACGGCGGCCGCCGGACCCCGGACATAGGTGGCCCCGGGTGCCACGGCCGAAGCGGAAACCGGCCGACTACCGCCGGCGGCCAGGGCGGGAGTCACCCACGGGCTGGCCAGGCCGAGGGTGAGCAGAAGCAAGGATGGAAGTCTCCAGGTCACAGAAGATGGGTTCACGAGTTCGACCTCCAAAAAAATGGGTTCAAAGAAGATCTTGCCGAGGCTCGGGGAGCTCCCGGAGGGCCCCGAATCGGCGCACCTCGCTCTTGCCAGAAAGAGCTGGCATGCATCGCATCTCCTTCGATTTCCGGGGGACGAGCGGTGAATCTAAAAATATCTAGTACTCCGCCATTGGGAAGTGTGACAATCGGAACTGTAGAGAGTACTTTTAGTCAGAATGGACCCCGCTCCGGCGTGGACCCTCACCCCCTCGGTCCCCCTCTCTGAGCCCCTCTCCCGGGCGGCTGGAGTGGGAGGGCTGGGAGAGGGGTTGGGGTGAGGGCTTCAGCGGACGAGATTCCACCGGCTGGCAGAGAGCCCCGCGGTGAGGGCCTCGGCGGTGAGTCAGGGTCTGCCGGGAAGAGCACCCCGCAGCCACTGATGCAGCCGAGAGAGCACCGTTTCTGGCTCCCCAAGCACTTCCTCGTTGCGGAACCGAAGAACTCTGAGGCCGAGCTCGCGCAGATGGTGGTCTCGGTTCTCGTCCAGTCGCTGCTGCGTCGGAGTGGCATGGATCTCGCCGTCCACCTCGACGACCAGTCTCAAAGCAGCACAGTAGAAGTCCACGATGAAGGGGCCGAGCACCACCTGCCGGCGGAACTTGATGCCTCGGAACCGCGCGCCCCGAAGCAACGTCCACATGGCAGCCTCGGCAGATGTGGGCGTCTCCCGAAGCTGCCGGGCAGCCTGAGCGAGAGAAGCCGACCGGCCTGGAGGAGTAGGCATAGTGCCAGTGTAGTCTCTCGCTCGGAGCGGACCCTCACCCCCCTCAGTCCCCGGCCACGGCGCTCTCGACCCAGCACCGCCGGCTCCAGGCGGACCCTCACCCCCTCAGTCCCCCTCTCCCAGCCCTCCCACTCCAGCCACCCGGGCGAGGGGGAAGCCGGAAAAAGCAGGACCCTCTGAACCCCTCTCCCGGGCGGCTGGAGTGGGAGGGCTGGGAGAGGGGCAGGGGTGAGGGCTCTGGCCTAGCGGAGACCCGAAAAGATTCCCCTCCCTCTCTGAGCCCCTCTCCCGGGTGGCTGGAGTGGGAGGGCTGGGAGAGGGGTTGGGGTGAGGGCTCTCCCGCTAAAACGCCCCGATCGCCTCTTCCGCCGTCTCGTAGACGTCGAAGACGGTGATGAGCTGGGTGATGGTGAGGATGTCCAGCACTTTCGGGGTGAGGGCGGCCAGCTTGAGCTTTCCGCCCCGGTTGGAGGTGGTGGTGTAGGCGCCGACCAACTCGCCGATGCCGGTCGAGTCCACGGTCGTGGTCTCGCCGAGGTTCAGCACGATCTTCCGGTACCCCGCCTCGAGGGCTTCCGCCACGTTCTGGCGGAGCTCGGCGTCGCCGCCGCCCATGGTCAGCTTGCCTCGAAAGGCCAAGACCACGATGTCGCCGTGCGTCGCCCGATGGATGTGCTGAGAGATCATCCGCGCTGCCCTCCCGGCCTCTTGGGCCCTTCCGCCCCTTGCGCGGCCTCCAGGCGGCCGAGGACTGCCTGGAAGTCCGAGGCGACCCGATGGAGGGTGGCCAGCAGGCTCGCCTCGGCCTCGGTCGGTGGGCTTTCGTCTTCGTCCTCGGAGCCTCCACGCGCGCGCTCGAGCAGGGGCTCGAGCTGCGGCCACCACACGGCGTAGGCCCGGGCCAGGTTGGTTTCCGAGAGGGCCCTCTCGTTGGCCGCCACCAGGGCCCGGTTCAGGGACTGCAGGAGCTCGAAGGTGCCTTCCCGGGCGGCGTCCACTGCCTGGAAATGCCCCAGGGGCCCGCTCAGCTGGGATTTCGCCAGGCCGATCAGGTAGGGCACCACTCGCGCCTCTTCCACCGACTTCGACAGCGCTCCGGCCTCGTAGAGCAGCCAGCTGCTCTTCTGGTTCTCGGGCGTCAAGCAGAGGATGCCGAACTGGGTGGTGGCCAGCTGGGCGCTCAGCTGCTGATGCCAGCGCGCGCCGGCCTGGATGTCCGCGGAGGACAGCCACGGCTCGAGGGACTGCAGCACATTCGGCAGCCAGCCATGGAGGGCCTCGGCCACCTGGCGGCTGCGGTCTCCCGACCAGCTGATGAAGACTCTCATCGTTCGACTGGGTTGGACTTCTGCCTGCGACTCTATTGCAAAACGCGTCAACGACCACCCGTTCGGAGCGGCCTCGCGGTGCCCCGAGGAGGGGCCCTCGGGCCCGGCTCGGCCGTTTCAACCGACGCGACTGGACTTCCCGGCGCGGATTCTCAGAACACTACGTTTCAGATCGTTGCACCGTAACGTTGCAACGACTCACCCGGCCAGAATGCTAACTGCTTGATTCTGAACGTCATCGTGCGTCGGCGAGCCTCTTGCTCTCTTGTCGGGTGAGAGAACTGGAAGGAGCCGACCATGAAACATCTGACAATCCTCGGAGCCGGCACGGCGGGCACGATCGTGGCCAACCGGATGCGCCGGGAGCTCGGGCGCGACTGGCAGGTGACGGTCGTCGACCCGGCCCTCGACCACCTCTACCAGCCCGGCCTGCTCTTCCTCCCCTTCGGCGCTCGCGATGAGCAGAAGATCCTGCGGCGCCGCTCGCTCACCCTGGCCTCGGGCGTGCGCTGGCTGGACCGCGCCGTGGACAACGTGGACACGCTGACCCACCAGGTGGCCCTCGAGGGCGGCGAGAAGGTGCCTTACGACTTCCTGGTACTCGCCACCGGCGCCCACCTCCAGCCGCAAGAAACCCCCGGCCTGCTGGGCTCGGCCTGGCACAAGAGCATCCACGACTTCTACACCCTCGAGGGCGCCCAGACCCTGCGCGAGAGCCTCGAAGGCTTCCGCGGCGGGCGCCTGGTGCTCAACGTGGTGGACAACCCGATCAAGTGCCCGGTGGCCCCTCTCGAGTTCCTCTTCCTGGCAGACGAGTTCTTCACCCGCAAGGGCCGCCGCAAGGACGTGGAGCTGGTGTATGCCACGCCCCTCGAGGGGGCCTTCACCAAGCCGATGGCCTCGAGGGTTCTTGGATCCCTGCTCGAGGAGAAGGGCATCCGCGTGGAGCCGGAGTTCCTCGCTTCCGAAGTGGACGCCGACGGCAAGATCCTGCGCTCCTTCGACGGGCGCGAAGTGCCCTACGACCTGCTGGTGACTATCCCCCTGCACATGGGCGCCGAATTTCTCGGCACTTCGGGCCTGGGCAACGACCTGAACTTCGTGCCCACGGACCGCCACACGTTGCAGGTGAAGGGCCAGGACCGCCTCTTCGCCCTGGGCGACACTACCGATCTGCCGAGCTCCAAGGCCGGATCCGTGGCGCATTTCCAGAGCGAGGTGCTGGCCGAGAACCTGAGCCGCGCCATCGCCGGCCGGCCCCTGGTGCCGGACTTCGACGGCCATACGAACTGCTTCGTGGAGAGCGGTTTCGGCCGCGCCATCCTGATCGATTTCAACTACGACACCGAGCCCCTGCCCGGCCACTTCCCCCTGCCCTGGCTGGGCCCCATGACCCTGCTCGGGCAGAGCCGGCGCAACCACTGGGGCAAGCTCGGCTTCCGCTTCCTGTACTGGAACGCCCTGCTCCCGGCGCGGCCCCTGCCTCTGCCCCATCGCATGTCGATGCGCGGCAAGCGGCCCGCTTCCGACCTCCTCCAAGCTGCCTGAAAGGAATGAGCCATGTTGCACGAATACGCCGGCAAGACGATTGAAACCACGCCCGACGGCTTCCTCGTCGACAGCGCCCAGTGGACGCCCGCCGTAGGCGAGGCCCTGGCGGCGGAAGTGGGGCTCAAACCCCTCTCCGAGAAGCATTGGCAAGTGATCACTTTCTGCCGCGAGGACGCCGCCAAAGAAGGCCAATCCCCCACGGTGCGCCGCATCGCCAAGCTCTCGGGTGTGTCGATGAAGGAGCTCTACGAACTCTTCCCCAAGGGCCCCGGCAAGCTCGCTGCCAGGATCGCCGGCCTGCCCAAGCCGCAGGGCTGCGTCTGAGCCAATCTGAAAACCGCTCACTTCGAGGATACCGCCATGATCGAAACCATGACCGCCCCCGTCCAGGAGCCCCTCGCCAGCGAGCGCAAGCCCATTGAGCATCTTTCGATCATCTGCTCGAAGGGCACGCTCGACATGGCCTACCCGGGCCTGATTCTCGCCAACGCCGCGCGCATGAGCGGCATCGACGCCACCCTGTTCTTCACCTTCTGGGGTCTCGACATCATCAGCGAGAAGACGGTGGATCACCTCCACGTTCCCACCGTGGGCAACCCGTCGATGAACATCCCCACCCTGCTCGGCGGCTTGCCCGGCATGGAGAGCCTCGCCACGCTGATGATGAAGAAAGAAATGGAAAAGCTCGATCTGCCCACGGTGCGGGAGATGCTCGAAATCCTGAGCGACAGCGGCGCCAAGATCTACGCCTGCCGGATGGCGATGGATATGTTCGGCCGCACCGAAAAAGACCTCGTGCCGCAGGTGGAAGAAGTGATCACTGCGATGGACTTCTTCGACAAGAGCGCCGGCGCCCAAGTGCTGTTCATCTGAAAGGAAGTGAGATCATGACCCTCCACCGGCGGCTCTCCCTCATCGCCGGACTCGCCCTGGCGCTGGCTGCGCCGGCTCTCGCCACCAACGGCCTGTACCTGACGGGCTACGGTGCCGAAACCCTCGGCCGCGGCGGCGTCAACGTGGCGATCTCGGATCGCACTCTCGGTCTCAACTCGAACCCGGCTGGCATCGCCCAGCTGCAGGGCAATCACTACACCCTGGGGCTCGCCCTGCTGGCGCCGCAGCTGCAGTTCGAAAACGCTGCGAATCCGCCCACGGACGGCGAGGATCGCTACTTCCCCCTGCCGGCCTTCGCCTGGGTGCGCTCCGGCAAGGACACTCCCTGGGCCTTCGGCGTGGGCTTCCTCGCCCAGGGCGGCATGGGCGCCACCTTCAACAACCTCAACACCTTCTTCGGCACCCGCGACCAGACCTACACCCAGGTGCGCTTCGCCACGATCTCGCCCACGGTGGCCTACTCCTTCGGCGACGATGCGGCGCTCGGCGCCACGCTCAACCTGGGCTGGGCGGATGCCGCGTTCCGCTTCTTCCCCAACACTTCGTTCTTCAACGCCCAGAACCCGGCGATGAGCTTCCCGGGCGTGAAGATGGAGGACGCCGGCGGGCTGCAGACCAGCCTGCGGGTGGGTGGCTGGTGGCGGCCTCTTCCGAGCTTCACGCTGGGCGCGATCTACCAGACCAAGACCGACAGCACCTTCGACAACGGCAAGCTGCAGGCCAACTTCCGCAACTTCCCGGGCCTCGGCCAGGCCGTGACCTACGACGCCAAGATGGACGGCTTCACCTTCGCCGCCCAGGCGGGCGTGGGCGTGGGCGTGCGAGCCACGAACCGGCTGCTCCTGGCGCTGGACGTGAAGCGCTACTTCTGGGATGACGCGATCGACACCATCACGGTCACCGGCACCAACCCGGATGTGGCCGGAGCCCCGGCGCGAGTGGAGCTGCCGTTCGTGTTCAACTGGAAGGATCAATGGGTGGTGGCCCTGGGCGGCGAGTACAAGGCGAGCGACACCACCACGCTGCGGGCCGGCTACAACTGGGGCGAAAGCCCGGTGCCGGACGACACCCTCACCCCCCTCTTCCCGGCCACGGTGGAGCATCACCTCTCGGTGGGCGCTTCCTGGACGCACGGCGCCCGCACCTGGGAAGTGGCCCTGGAGCGGGCTCTCAACGCCTCGCAGACCAACCACAACGCCAACCCGCAGGTGAACCCCTTCGGCCCCGGAGCGCGGGTGGACCACTCGCAGTGGACGCTCGCTTTCGGAGTGTCCTGGGCCAAAGCCCGCGGCGGGCGCTGAGAGAGAGGAGCAGCTGCCATGAAACGCCTCACGACCCTGCTCGTCCTCGTCGCCGCCCTGGTGGCGGGGAACCTGTTCGTCCAGAACCTCGCCTTCGGCACCGAGACCCTGGCCAAGAACACCCAGCTCGCCTGCGGCGCCTGCCACGACAAGCCGGGCTCGAAGCTGCTGACGGACAAGGGCAAGTACTACGAGCTGATGCGCACCACCGAGGGCTTCGACGATCTCAAGGCCACCTTCGGCGCCTGCACCAGCTGCCACGTCCGCAAGCCCGGCAGCCATGACCTCACCCGCCGCGGCCAGGCGTTCCTGCTGATGGTGAAAGACATGGAAGGCCTGCGGGAGTGGATGAAGGCCCACCATCCGGCGAAACCGGCCAAGGCGCCGGCTGGGGACGAGAAGCCCTAGCCACAAGCCGAGCTTCAGGGCCGGGCCGCCTTCTTGCCTCAGCGGCCCGGCCACCCCCCCTCGCTCCAGCCACCCGCGCATTCCCGCGCTTCGACATTCGCGGTACGCTTGGTCTATCGATTTCGAGCAGAAGGCGTCGCCGGGTTGGAAAGCCCGGGTGGACCGAGGAGCAAGCCGGGTGGCGAAGTTCGACGTTTTCCTCTCCCACAACAGCCGGGACAAGGCCGAGGTCAAGGCGATCGGCGAGGCGCTCAAGGCCCGGGGGCTCAGGGTGTGGCTGGACGAGTGGGAGCTCCGCCCGGGCCTGCGCTGGCAGAGGGAGCTCGAAAGCGCTATCTCGCGCTCGGGCTCGGCGGCGGTGTTCGTGGGGGCGAACGGGCTGGGCCCCTGGGAAGAGCCAGAGATGGAAGTCTTCCTGGATCGGGCCCTGAGGGGGAGCGAGCTTGCCTTGATTCCGGTGCTGCTTCCGAATGCCCCGGAGAACGTGGAGCTCCGGCCGTTCTTGAAGCTCTTCACCTGGGTGGATCTCCGCAGCGGAGTGACTCCAGAGGGCCTCGGGCGGCTGGTCTGGGGCATCACCGGCGAGAAGCCCGGGCTCGCAGGGGGAGAGGAAACCCCGCAGCCTCCACGCCCACCCGCCCACCACAACCTGCCCTGGGTTTCGCTGGGGGAAGAGCTCAAGGGCCGAGAGGCGGACTTGGCGGCCCTCGCCGAGAGCCTGGAGGGGCGGGGAGCCGCGGGCGTGGTGGCGGCGAAGGCCATCCACGGCCTCGGGGGCGTGGGCAAGACTCGCCTGGCGTTGGAGTACGCCTGGCGCTCCGGCCATTGCTACACCTACGCGTTCTTCGTCCCTGCGGAGAGCCCGGAGGCCCTGCAGGCCGGGCTGGCCCGGCTGGGGCGAGAAGTGCTGCTCCTGCCTCAGATGGATGGCAAGCCGGAGGAGGCAGCCAAGCAGGCTGTGGTTTCCTGGCTGCGCAACCACTCCAGCTGGCTGCTGATTCTGGACAATGTGGACTCCGAAGCCGCTCAGGGGGCTGTGCAGGAGTTGCTGGCCCTGAGCACCGGCCGTGTGGTGGTGACCTCGCGCCTCTCGCGCTGGCAGAAAGGGGTGGGAGCGGTCGAAGTGACGGTGCTCGAACCGGAAGCCGCGGTGGCGTTGCTGCTCTCTGCCACGGAGGAGAGACGTCGCGCCCGGCCGGAGGACCCGGACACGGCCCGAGAGCTCGCCCAGGAGCTGGGCTTCTTGCCGCTGGCCCTGGAGATCGCGGGGGCGTACATCGCCGCCCAGCGCCTGAGCTTCCAGCAGTACCTCACGGCCTGGGAGGCCGATCGCTCCCGGGTGCTCGCCTGGCACGAGCCGGGCACAATCTCCTATCCCCTGCCCCTGGCGATCGTCTGGAGCCAAGCCTTTCGCCGCCTCGAGCCGGGAGCCCGGGCCCTGCTGCGCCTGCTCTCCCACCTGGCGCCGGAACCCGCGGCCGTGGCCATGCTCGAAGGAGGTGCGGAGATCCTGGCCGAGTGCGTCGGGCTCCTCCGCGAGGAAGAAGGCGCTCCCGTGGAGCCGAGCTCTCAAACCGCCCACTCCCCCCGCGAAGCCCTGGCGGAGCTGGATCGCTACTCGCTGGTGCGATGGCCGGGCGAAACCACCACCGTCCACCGCCTGGTGCAGGAGGTGGTTCGAGCCCAGATCCCCGCCCCACACCAGCCGGCCTGGGTGGAGAGGGCCGTCCGGCTGGTGAACGACTTCGGCCCCCCTGATCCAGTCGACGCCCTCAGCTGGCCGGTGTGGGACCCCTTGCGTCCCCACGCCGAGCGGGTGATCGGGCTCGCCGAGGCCGCCGGCGTCACCCAGCCCACCGCCATGCTGATGAACCAGCTGGGGCTGCTGCTCCTGCAGAAGGCGTTGCACCGCCAGGCCGAGCCGCTCCTGCGCCGAGCGCTCGAGATCGCCGAGGCCAGCGATGGGCCAGGCCACGAGAATACGGCCTCCGCCCTCACCAACCTGGCCCAGCTGCTCCAGGACACCCATCGCCTCGACGAGGCCGAACAGCTGATGCGCCGGGCCGTCGAGATCACCGAAGCCAGCTTCGGGCCCGACCATCCCAAGCTCGCGCTTCGCCTCAACAACCTGGCTGTGCTGCTCGAGGCCACCAACCGCGTCCAGGAGGCCGAGCGCCAGATGCGACGCGTGGTGGCGATCTTCGAAGCCAGCCTGGGTAGCGATCATCCCTACATGGCGATCCCCCTGAACAACCTGGCCCAGCTGCTCCAGGCCACGAACCGGCTCGGCGAGGCCGAACAGCTGATGCGCCGAGTGCTGAACATCGACGAAACCCGCTACGGCCCAGAGCATCCCGAGGTGGCGAGGGACCTCAACAACCTGGCGGACTTTCTCCGCAAGACCCAGCGCCCCGAGGAGGCCGAGCCGCTGTTAGGCCGAGCCCTGGCCTGTTGGCGGGCCAGCCTGGGCGAGGACCACCCGAACGTGGCCGTCGCCCTCAACAATCTGGCTCTGGTCTTCCAGGACACGAACCGCCTCGAAGAGGCCGAGCCGATGATGCGCCGAGCCCTGGCCATAGACCAGGCCAGCTACGGACCCGGGCATCCCAACGTCGCGAGAGACCTCAACAACCTGGCTACGCTGCTCCATGCCAGCGGTCGCCTCGAAGAGGCCGAGGCTCTGATGCGCCGGGCGCTGCTCCTCGACGAGTCCAATTTCGGGCAGGACCACCCAAGCCTCGCGATCCGCCTCAACAACCTAGCTCAGCTACTGGTAGAAACTCACCGCCTCCACGAGGCCGAGCCGCTCATGCGGCGCAATGTGCTGATTCTCTGGCTCTTCCGCCACCGCACCGGCCACGACCACCCGAACCTCGAGACCTCGCTCGCCAACTACCGCGCCCTCCTCGCCGCCCAGGGCCAGAGCCCGGAAGAGGTGGAGGCAGCCGTGGCGGCTGTGATGGCCGAGGCGGAGGGGCGGGGTTGAGTTTTCTCTCCGGGGCGCCGTGAGCTCGCGGGAGGATCGAGACCGGACGGCGCGGCGGATCCTGGCCGAGCTGGCGGCCGGGGGGCCTCGGGAGGCGGGGCTGTCGCAGCTGTTCTCGCTCTACTACGCCACCGTGGAGCACTTCTTCCGCCTGCGCGGCGTGGACGCCGAGGGATGCCGGGACCTCACCCAGGAGACGTTCTTCCGCATCTTTCGCAGCTGGGAGAGCTTTCGCGGCCAGGCGAGCTTCGCCACCTGGCTGTTCACGGTGGCCACCAACCTGTGGCGCGAGCGGGTGCGGGGAGAGCGGGCCCAGAAGCGCTCGGCCCCGGAGGTGTCGCTGGACCGCGCCGCCGCACAGGACGCCGAACCCCTGGCCGAGCGGCTCGCCTCCGGGCAGCCGCCGGCCTCGGCCGAGCTTCTCGAGGAGGAGCGCTCGCGGCAACTGCGGCGGGCCGTGGAGGCGCTGCCGGAGCAGATGCGGCGTTGCTTGATTCTGCGTGTGTATCATGACCTGCGCTACCGGGAGATCGCCAAAGTGATGGGCTTGTCCGTGGAGACCGTGAAGGCGCACCTGAGCCAGGCCCGCAGGCGCCTGCGCGCGGAGCTGGGGCCCGAGGTGCTGCCGGCGGGAGACCTCGAGGAGGCGGACCCTTGAGCGGCCCCCGCGAGCTCGAGGCCGCGCGCGGCGTGCTGACCGAGCTCGGTCTGGAGGACATCGCCGTGGTCGGCATCGCCAAGGGGCCCGACCGCGATGCCGGCCGCGAACGGTTCTTCATTCACGGCAAGCCGCCCTTTTCGCTCGAGCCGCGCGATCCCGT